>DITF01000074.1 GCA_002422125.1 bacterium UBP17_UBA6191 | reverse complement strand
CTCTGTAAATGCTCTGTTAACCAAACTTTCGGAAGTAGATCTGGAAACCCAGAAATCTCTGGTGACAGCTCTTGGAGAAATTGGACATGCCCAGGCGGTTTTAAGTCTTTTGAATCTGTTGCCAAGTGAGGATGAGGATTTTACCCGCGTAATTATTCGGGCCCTGGGTCAAATCGGGGATGCCAGAGCCATTGCGGAAGTCAGAGATCAGATCCTTAAAGGCAGTTTGAAACTTCAGGAAGAGGGGATTAAAACTCTAGGGTTGATTGGTTCAGAAAATTCCCTCGATACTTTAGTACTTTTGCTTGAGGAAGGGCATTCTAGCTTAAGACTTGCGATCACTAGGGCTTTAGGAGCCATCGGCAGCCAGAAGGGTTTACAGGCTCTTTACAAGCTGATGATGGATGGAGATATTACCATCCGCAAGGAAGCCGTAGAGGCCATTGGGCAAATCGGGTTCTCGCATTCTGTTCCTCATTTGACTCGACTGGAAATGGATCCGGATCGCACTGTGAGGTTAGCCGTAGCGGAAGCCTTAGGTAGCATCGGCAGTGAAGATTGTATTGTGCCTTTGTTACAGTTTGTGCGAGATAGAGATAACGCCGTATCGGATCAAGCTGTCCGTGGGCTTTTGTCCATCGGTGCCAAATCAGTGATGCCAATTGTGAATATCCTTTTGGATATGTCTCCTTCCTGCCAGAAAAAACTGGTAAGGATTTTGGGGCAGATTGGTGATGTGCGGGCTGTGAATCCGCTTTTGAGACTTTTGGAACGCTCAGAATCCGATCTGGTGGATATTATCTGTGATGCTTTGATTGCCATTGATACCCATCTTATGAAAGAGGAGCCAATCGGCTCGCTTCTAAAAAGTGGTTATGCCTGGCTTCGTTATTCCATTGCCCATGCACTTGGGGTTGTGAAGGATGAGCGCTGTATCACTCTGGCTTTGGATATTCTGGAAAACACCTTTGAAGTGAAGGATTTGCAGTATTTCCATTATTTCCCCGATAAAACCATTGCCGAGGTTTCCACTCAGGTATTGTCAGGAGTGCAGAGGGCTGGGGCTGAACTTTTAGGCCGCCTGGAATTTCCTAACCGGGTTACAGCAATCCTTGAGGGGATGCTTCGTTGCAAGCCCGAAAATCTGCGCTGGTATATCTTTGCCCTTGGTGAAATCAATTCCAAACATTCCGTCAACGCCTTGATCGAGCTTCTGAAAAAGCCCGACCTGAAAATTGATACTGTGGCAATTGCTGAGGCCTTGTGTAAATACTCGGGCAAGGACCTTCTGGATTCTTTGCTTCAGGCGGTCAACACAGCCAATCCTATGGTTCGCTCTCGTATTGTGTTGGTTATGGGATATCTCAGAGATGTACGGGCCTTAGCCAAACTTGGCAAGATGGTTACGGACATGGATGAAGATGTTCGTTTTGAAACCGTGGTTGCCATGCAAAGAATTGGCTCCAATCAGGCCGTTCCTCCATTGTCTCAGTGTATTCGTGATGTCTCTGATCGTGTGCGCCGTAAATCGGTTGAAGTTTTAGCTGGTTTTGTTTCTCAGGAATCCATCAACCTTTTAGGTTCGGCCATGGAAGACAGAAGTGAAGGCGTTAGGATGGAAGCAGCCCGGGCACTGGCTCATATCAGTGATGTCAGAGTGGTGGATATTCTGATAGGTCATATCGGAGACGAAAGTGTCGCTGTTCGTCAGGTGATTGCAGAATCCTTGGGTGCCATTGCTTCACCAAAAGCCATCAAACCGCTCATCGAAACTCTAAATGATGTGGATCCACGGGTGCGCCAGGTTTGTATTCGTTCTTTGGGCCAGATTGGCAGTATTGATGCCACCCTGCCTCTAATCCGCATGATGGGTGATGAAAACAGTTGGATTCGTAACGAGGCCGTGGAAGTGCTTAAGGCCTTCAAGGAAAAAGCCTTCCGCAAATTCCTGGATGCCCTGCATGAAACCGATGACAAATTACAATCTTATGCTATCGAACTTTTAGGTTTGATTGAGGATCGCCGCCTGACCCAGATGCTGATTCAGTCCTTAACCAGTCGCTACAAGCTCTTAAGGGCCAACGCAGCTACGGTTTTAGGCAACTATCGTGACAAGTCAGCCGTCATTCCTCTGGTACAACTTTTAATGGATCGTGATTTTGAAGTTCGCGAAAAAGCCGCCGCCGCCCTTGGCGAAATCGGCGACCTTGGTGCTGCCATGAGTCTTCGTGAGGCCATGAAAGATCCAAACCGTGATGTCCGCGTCACAGCCAGAAAAGCCCTCGATCAAATCACCAAAAAAAGCGGCCTGATGCACACAGATTTAATTGCGGTCTAACTTTGGAGCCCGTCAGTAGTTTTATGACCACCCTTTCCTAAAGTGGTAGTAAGTCAGAGGGATCACAAAGAGGGTAAATACCGTGGAGGCCAGGAGGCCAAAGATTAAGGCCCAGGCTAGGCCAGAAAATACCGGGTCCATTGTGATGGGCCATGCGCTTAAAAGAGTAGTGCCTGCGGTGAGAAGAATGGGTTGCATTCGCACAATGCCGGCATTTAGCGAGGCCTCAAGCAGCGAGGTTCCAAGGGCCACCTGCTGATCGGCAAATTCAATTAGCACCACAGAATTTCTGACTACAATACCGCCTAGGGCAATCATTCCAATCATGGCTGTGGCCGTGAAAAATACTGGGCTTCCCAGATTGAGAAGAAAGAATCCAGGAATCACTCCGATGGCGGTCAGAGGGATAGCTAACATGATGATGAGTGGTAGCAAAAAGGAACTGGTTTGCAGAACTAAAATAGCGTAGATGCCAACCTGTGCAATGCCCCAGGCGATTCCGAGATCGCGAAAGACATCCAGAGTAATTTTCCATTCACCTTCACCGGAAAAGCGCAGTTCAAATCCTTTTGGAAGCTGCCAGTCACGATTTTTGAGGTAAAAATCCAAAAGGACTTCCACTGGTGTGCGATGAGCGACTTCTGCTGTGATAAAAATAACGGGTTTTAGATCCTTTTGCATGATGGAAGGAGAGGGTTTTACTGCTACAAAAATCCCTAGTTCACGGATGGGTGCAACTTCTTGGGGGTTAACTCGTACCGGAAAATCCAAAAGCTTATCGGGGGGATTTCGATTCATAAAAGAGGGTTCGATTTTAACTTCCACCGGATCGCGTTCCTTATCAAAGTGCATTGAGCCAGAAACGGTGCCCTGAAGTATGGCCTGAAGTTCTTGGTGTACCTGCTGTGGTCCCACTCCTCTTAAGGCAGCCAGATCACGATTTAGTTTGAATTGACTGACAGAGGTGGTGGGTGGTG
>DITF01000313.1 GCA_002422125.1 bacterium UBP17_UBA6191 | reverse complement strand
TATGCTACCACGGGGTTTTTGGGCTTGTTTTTAGTCTATTAGAGCGGACAAATTCCGAAATTTTGCAATTTTTAGTAGCCCTGTCTGAGATCAGGCAATCACAAAAGGAAACTGAGTGTTAAAGCAGGAATTTTCTGAGGGGTTGGGACATGACATACATTTGCATCAAAAAACCTGTCAAGACAAATTTGCAATTAAGGGGGCGTGACAGATAACTTTTTTGGGCACTATCGGACTTCATTCCAAGTAACAGAATTCAACCATCAACTCCGTGACAGATTGAATTGTAAAAGTTTGCTGGGGACTCAGTCAAAATCATCCCCAATCACACCCTCAAATCCCGCACCTTGGGGGTTTTTCCAGTTCTGGGGTTTCTGAAAATCTGGGATGGGTCTACGGTTTTGATCTGGCAGTGAGACGCAAATTCAGCAAAGCTTACAGTTCTGTTGAGGTCTTCGAGTTGATGATACAAAAGCTCAAGGGCCTGATGGACTGGTGGCTCGGTGAGAAGAATTTCCATGGTGTCATCGGGCTGGTTGTGAAGAATGATCTGGATTTCCTGATTGGTACCAAGTGCGGTGGCCACCTCGTCATAGCTGATGGATGAGGCCAGAAAACGAAAGGTATTGTCCACTCGGTCCAGAAGCTGAAATATCTTGTCGGTGGAGCCACAGGGGCAGCCGGTTTTTGGAACCCATTGCACTCTGTCACCGGTACGATAGCGTAAAACGGGCATGTTTCGTTTGAGAAGGGAGCTGACTACGGCTTCTTCATCAACAATCTCAAGATGGACCCAATCCGAATACAGGTGGTGTTCAGCATGGTTGAGATAGGGGCATTGCCAGCCAATAGGACCAGCATTAACACTGGCGTAACCGGCTGAAACAAAAACGGTGCTGCCAAAGGCCTGGGTCAGAAGCTTTTTCTGGGAGGAATTTATGTGTTCTCCTGCGTAGAAGATGTGGATGATATAAAAGCTTTGTTTTGATTTGATGGCTTTGTGGGCCAGACTGACAAGCAGGGAAGGTAGACCAAAAAGAGCCTGAGGTCCAAAGTTTTTTAAGGTGGACAGAATCAGTTCTTCATCGGCAAGTCCGCCTAGGGGCAATTGTCGTACGGAGGAATATTCCAGGGCCTTGTGAACGGCTAGAAATGAGGACCAGAGGTTACCGGCCACAAACAGATTGGCAACAGTCGCTCCTTCTAAAAGCCCATTCATTTTGTAGGATTGGGAAAGCATCAAGGCTACGGAATCAAACTCCTTGTTGGAATAATAAGTGTATTTGGGGTTGCCTGTGGTTCCACCGGAAGCAAAATAAAATCCCGGCTCAAGGGGGCTTCGCAGCAGTTTGGGGCTTTTGTGAGGGGAGTAATCAGAAAAAATGCTTTTGTCTGTCAGTGGCAGTTCTTCAAGGGATTTGATGGTACCAAGTGAAAGTTCGGAAAAATAGGGTACGGTTCTTAAACATTCATTGGCAAAGGCGATCAAGTCTGTCTTCTGTTCATCACTTACAAAAGACACTAGCTCTCTTAAGGGCAGTTTCCCATCATGGGGCGCACCGCTTAAACCCACGAGTATTTTTCCTGGTTCACAAAATCGCTTAACTCCAGTAGAGGAAAGTTTTTGTGTGTATTGTTCTCGTTCTGAGTCGGAGACTGAAAGGGAACAGGATTGCAAAAACCTCTGATGGATAAGTACCTGAGAGCAGAGATCATCAAGACTGGTATAGGTTTTTAAAATCAGGGTTCGACACAGAGCAGAGGGTCGAAGGCCGGGCTTTGGTTCATGAAACAGTAAAAAATCATTTCCCTCAACCATTGAGGATTGATGCAAATGGGTATAGATTTGAGCCCGACTCTTTTCCTTCAATATTTCCAGATGCTCATCGGCACTCACCAGACCTCGTCGCAATGGGTATTGTTCCATTGCCTTGCCAAGCTCAGTCATAAGTTGGGATACATCGATCCCAGACTCCAGAAACAGGTTTTGAGGGGAGGCACAGGCAGATTGGTCCCATCCACAGATTTCCGAGGCCAAAGATTGCATCAATTCTTCATTGTCTCTTGCAAGTAAGCCGCTTAAGCTAAGCACCTGAAAGGATATCTTGGGACCGAATTCAAGAAAGCGGGTGCCTAAGGGCAAATCCTTTCTGAGTGATAAAACACTTTCCGCACCACCCCAGGCGATTACTCCGTCTACACCCTGTAAAAGAGGTACCTGAATCTTTTGATTTCCTCCTTGAAACGGAAGAATGGCAAATTTATCACTCACTATGTTTTGAGGGTCTGCCTGAGAAAACGCCTGGGCTACAAGTTCGGGAAAACGACGGTTTTGTGAACTGGGTTTTAGTAGGGACACATTTTTGGTTAGAAACCCCTGAATCAGGGAGTCAATGGAACTTAAAAAAACATTGCCAGCCGTGATATGCAAGACCACACCTAATGGTTCTGCCCTGATTTTTCCGGCAAAAGGTTTGATGGTGACAAAACGATCCAGCAAGGCAGGATCCCCAAGCTCACAAACAAGCCTGTGCCATAGTTCAGCTTCAGATAGAAGGTGAGGTAATAAATTCAGAGTTCTTTGGTTTTCCTGCGGGTGAAAACTTGAGTCCTCATTCAGAATTTTTAAGGCCTCATGGTAAATTTCTGTTCCCTCTGCAAACTGCTGTCCTACCAGGGACAGAGTTTTTATAATCTGATGAATGGGGGTATTCTTCAGAAGCTCAGTTTTGCTCCTGGCCTCGTGAAGGATCTTTTGAATCACGGATTCGTTTTCCAGATCTACTGTAGATTCCCTTCCAAAAATCTTCATTTTAATAGCTCCTGAGCCTGTATGGCACACCCTTTGGCTTTACTGACCCCAGCTCGGCCTAAAATCTGAAGAATTTTACCTCTGCCATCCGGGTCTGGTCGCACAACACCAAGATCGGTGCTTAATATACTGCTGGCTGGATAACTGAGATTGTAGGAGCATAAAAAATGCAGAAGTCCAGGTTCTCCATCGGGTAAGGGGCTTAAGTCCCTGCTGTCTCTTGCCATTACGCGGGCCAGGTTTGGAATACGCATCTGTCCCAATTCATCTTCAACATACGGGATTCCATGTTCTACCATGCCAAAAAGATCCCTGATGTTTTGTGGAGGAATTTTTAGTTTCAGATAGACCAGATCACGAAAATCCTGTTTAGTGAGAACCTCACCTTTATGATTTTTATAACCTCCCCCAGTTTGAACCCAGGATGATTCTCCTAAGGGAGGTAACTTGCTGCAGTTTTTTAATAAATCCAGAAGAAAGGCAGGAAACCCCAGAATTCGGGTTGGGATATTGGATTCATAAAATTGCCAGATCATCTTTTGACACAGTTCCCGATCAAAAAACCATTCCCCAGTCACAGGATGAGGTCGGAGGGCATAAAACACTTCGTTTATACCTGTAAATGAGGTTAAAAGCTCATCGGTAAAGGCTGTGCCCAGATCTTTGGCTATTTGGGGATCATAGGTAAAACATAAATAATTGTATTTATCTGGGGATGTGATGCCCAAAGAATCATGAATTTTGTTGGCTAAAGCCTTTACATGATTTAAAGATACTTGATCTAAATGCTGTAGACTGCGTTGGCCCCCGGTTCCAGAACTGCCCAAGGTCAGAACAATATCTTCTCTAGGAACACAGGCCAGATCCCACTCCTTAAAAACGGTGACTAAAATTGGTGGAACTTTTAAAAGATCGGACTCTGAACTAATTTGTTTTGGTTGAATTGATGCCATTTCCCAGAATAAGTTTATCTCAGGACATTGAGCTTTATGCCAGGATGCTGTGCTAGCAAATGAGTTCAAAAATGCCTGACTGGCTTCTGGGCTAAAATCGAATGGATTAAGAGAAAGCAGGGTTTGGAACCGTGATATGGCTTCAATCATTCCCTGTCCTGATTGAGCAATATGGGATCGAGGCATAATGTTCTCCAGGAATTGTAATACTGTATCAGATATTTACGGTTTGTACCTTCAAGTCGAATGGAATGCAAATCCAGCATTTCAAAGGTTCGGGACAGAATGACAAAATCCAGTCGGTAACCTTTGTAAAGTTGAAAGGCCGGGAAATAGGCACAGGGAATAAAACGAGCCTTTAAGGTTTCATTAAGTGTTAGTAGTTTGTCGGCTCGCACCAGAGTTTCTACATAACGGATACCACGGGATCTTAAAATGGAGCAGACTTTTTCATAAACCAGACTGTGATAGATTTCGCGAGGCTTTTTGATTCCTACAATCACACAATGCTGGTCAGCCTTTTCAATGCATAAAAATACCTCAACCGATTGATCAGGAGAGGTGATTAGGGTGTTAGGTTTGTGGAAGGGGAAAAAGCTGATAGGAAGCTGCCCATGTTCTTTGAGACTTTCAAATCTATGCAGGACAAAGGCAGAGGCATCAATGAACTCCAATGTTGGTAACTCAAGCGATCGACTGGTCTGCCGTCTTTCAATTTCATTCTCTTCCGCAATAGTAAGATCAGGTAACCCAGCCTCTTCCTGAACTATCCCATAAAGCTCCCGAATTCTGGGGTGCAGTCGAAAATCTGTGTAGCGTTGACTGAGCGCGTCGCTTGAGAAAAAGCAGGTAAGACAATGGGTTTCATAGTCTTCAGTCTTATGCACATTGGGGAAAATCCCCAGCTTTTTAAATCCAAGCTGACTGGTCAGTTTTTGTGGAGCTGTGGTTACAGTTCTGGTGGTGGCATACACCACACTGACAGGATTTCCTTCGTCTTGTAGAGACATTAGCCCAAAATGCATCATTTTTTGGGTCAGATCCTGACCACGAAAAGCCGCCTTTACAACTGCTCCAGAGGCTTTGGCTAGCTGGTGGTGTTTTTCCACCTTATAGAGCATGCAGGAAACAATGGATTCATTGTGTGTTCCTACCACAAAATAATCCAGTCCCAGAACCAGATTTTGATGTAACAATTTGAGGTTGGACATCATGGGGTCGGGATAACTTCCCCCGTAAATTTCGTGATACACAGAGGCAATTCCAGCCTCATCCCCAGGTACGGCCCTACGAATCACGATGTCTGTCATGGCATCCTTAAAAACTAGTCTCTTTCGGCGAGAAGCTCCAGATATCTGGTACTGAGTTCTGTCAGTTCTGGAATTGTAAGGCCAAATTCACGACAAAAATCTGCCTCCAAGCGCATGCGGATAGACTCATCCTCTGTAGCTTTTAATCTGGTTTCGTAAATTTTTCCAAGTTCGAGAATTCTCTCAGGACTAAGAGTTAGCCTGACTTCCTGAATCTCAGGCATTCCCATTACCTCTTCGAGGCAGTCCGGGAAATAGCGGTTAATGGTAGACCTCATGACTTCAGGACTGACGCGCTGCGAAATTTTGGCTAGTTCCAAACAGGCTTCTGTCATGAACTGTCTTTCAGAATCGCTGATTGCAGAAAATTCCAGGGCTGAGGCTTGGGGATTGTTTTTTGATAGCTCAATCAAACCTCTAAGAAAACGGGTTTCCGGCTGGGCTTTTTCGGATTTTTCGTATTGGTCAAGACTTTTTAAGGCCTCATCTTCCTGACCACTGGCATAGAGCCTCTGGGCGGCTGCCAGTAAAGAAATCTTGTTGTTGTCAGCAGGAGTTGGCTCAGGTTCAGAAATTTTTGAGATGGTTTTGGGTGTGGATTTGTCGCACCCAGTACCAAAGGCCAGTAGCATAATAGTGATTAGCTTGAGAATCATAGAATCCTCATGGTAGCAGAATGGGACTGATGCGTAAACCAGAAGGCGACATCCGTGCTTCGAAATAGTACTTCCATAGTATTCAACCCGGTTTACGCACCAGTCTTGCTGCTATCTCCAAAGAGACTAAAGAGATATCGGCTATCATTGTCTGTAGGTTGATGATTCGTGCAACTTGTCGGTCTTTTGTCAAATCTTTGTCCTTTCTTGCGTTTGTCATTGCTTATGCTACCAGTGTTTCTGCTAAACTCGCCGCGCTAAAGAAAGGAAGGTTTATGATTGTCGTCAAAGACTTAGTAAAAGAGTTTGGAGTCCATAAAGCGGTGGATCGTATCTCCTTTGAAATTCAAAAAGGCGAGATTTTGGGATTTTTAGGCCCTAACGGGGCAGGAAAATCTACCACCATGAAAATGCTGACCTGTTTTTTGGCGCCCACCTCAGGATTTATTTCTGTAGATGGGATCGCAACGGATCAGGATCCCCAGACAGTAAAAACCAGAATTGGATATTTGCCGGAAACATCAGCATCCTATACGGACATGAATGTGACTGAGTTTCTCAGGTTTATTGGAGAAGTACGAGGATTTAGTGGATTACAGCTTGAAGAGCGGGTGGAGGCTTCCATCCAGAAATGCTTTTTGGAAGCGGTGCGGTTTCAAACCATTGATACCTTATCTAAAGGCTATCGCCAAAGGGTAGGTTTTGCTCAGGCCATTTTACATGATCCTCCCGTATTAATTTTGGATGAGCCTACGGACGGTCTTGATCCTAACCAGAAACATGAGGTCAGAAATCTTATTCGCAATATGGGCCGTGAGAAATGCATCATATTGTCAACTCACATCCTGGAAGAAGTTGAAGAGCTCTGTACACGAGTAATCATTATTTCCAAAGGTCGTATTGTGGCTGACGGAAAACCGGATGAGATCCGATCCCGATCTTCTGAGTATTACAATATTGATGTTTCAATTCATCAGGTAGATGCCACAGAAGCAGCCCAGAAATTAAAATCAATTTCCGGGGTTAAGGCTGTTGAAGTGTTGCCTTCTGCCCAGTCAGGCTTGTTGAATTTTAGGATTGTTCCTGATAAACAGCAGAATCTCTTGGGGCAGGTATCTGAATTGGCCCGTAAAGAGCACTGGGTTTTAGAAAACCTCAGTCTCTTACCTGGCAAGCTTGATGATGTGTTTCGCAGTCTGACAATGGAGGGACGGGCATGAAAAATTTTGTCCCCGTATTCAAAAGGGAACTGGGAGCATATTTTAACTCCCCAGTGGCCTATGTATTCTTGTTTATATTTCTGATAGCCACCGGAGGTTGTTCGTTCTGGTTGGGAGGATTTTATGAAAGGATGCAGGCTGATTTAAGTGCCTTTTTTATGTGGCATCCATGGCTGTATCTATTTCTGATTCCTGCCGTGGGAATGAGGCTATGGGCTGAGGAGAGGAAGTCCGGTACCATCGAACTTCTGTTTACTCTGCCTGTAACATTGCCCGAAGCAGTTTTGGCCAAGTTTGCCGCTGCCTGGTGTTTTATTGGAATTGCATTGTCTATGACCTTTCCGATTGTGTTGACAGTGGGTTATTTAGGCAATCCAGATTATGGGGTGATTATTTGCTCTTACTTAGGTTCATTTTTGATGGCCGGGGCTTACCTGGCTATTGCTAGCCTGACTTCGGCTATGACCAAAAACCAGGTCATCAGTTTTGTTTTATCCGTGATGTTTTGTTTTATTCTGGTGCTGACGGGACTTGGGGTTTTTACCCAGGCATTGAGCAACTGGTTTTCGGTGGGCGTTGCGGACTTTTTATCCATGTTCAGTTTTTCCACACACTTTCAGTCCCTGCAACGGGGAGTGGTGGATTCCCGTGATGTCATTTATTTTGTGTCGATGATTGTGACTCTGCTTCTAGCCAATATGATTGTGCTGGAACAGAAGAAACACCAATAAGGAGGGCTAGAATGAAGAAACAGACATTTCTGGATTCAGCAACCTCAGGATTAGTCCTGCTGGTGGCACTATTAGCTCTTAATGTTTTGAGCAGCCAGTTTATTTTTAAACTCGATATTACCGAAGAGAGACTTTATTCCCTGAGTCAGGGAACAAAATCCATCCTGTCTAAACTAGAAGACACCGTACATGTGAAATTTTATTTCACTAAAAGTAACGATCAGGTTCCTTTGCAGTTAAAATCATATGGGGACAGGGTAAAGGAGTTTTTACAGGAGTATGTGGACGCGTCTTCTGGGCGGGTGGAGTTGGAAGTATTTGATCCTCGTCCCGACACAGTAGATGAAGAATGGGCCGTGAAATATGGGCTTCAGGCAGTGCCTCTGCCATCCGGCGAGAATTTTTATATGGGGGCGGTATTTTTGGCCGGGAGCCAGGAACAGGCTGTACCCATCTTTAATCCTCAAAGAGAAGGTTTTCTGGAATACGACATTACCCAAAAGATCGCTCAATTAAAAACCAGCACCAAACCCAAAATTGGAGTTTTGTCTTCCCTTGAGATCTTTGGCAACAATATGCCATTTCGTATGCCTAATCAGCCGCCACCGACTCAGGATTGGGTTATTTTATCTGAGCTTAAGAAGACTCACGAGGTTGTGCAGATACAGGCCGAAGCCAAGGCAATTCCTGAAGTCGACATTTTGTGGGTTGTGCATCCCAAAAGCCTGTCCGAGGCCACGGAATATGCTATTGACCAGTATGTTATGAATGGTGGACGGCTTATTGTGATGGTGGATCCTATAAGTTTTCTTCTTAATTTCTCTT
>DITF01000286.1 GCA_002422125.1 bacterium UBP17_UBA6191 | reverse complement strand
TCAGGAAACAGCCCTTTTATCTCAGGCCCGTGCCCGTGGCTGTGTTACCATTGATGGCTTAGAAATGTTTATGGAACAGGCAAGACTTCAGAACCAATTGTTTTTGAGGGAAAATTCATGAAAAGTGTTGTGCTTATTGGTCACCGTGCTGCTGGCAAAACTTCGGTTGGGTCTCTGCTAGCCAGAGAATTGAACCTGGACTTTGTGGATACAGACCAATGGATTGTTCAAAAAAAGAGAATGTCCATTGAGTCCATTTTTGAAATACATGGTGAGGAGATGTTTCGCCAATACGAAGAAAGAGCACTTTTGGAGCTGTCTCGAGTGAATACTGTGATTGCCTGTGGGGGAGGAACCCCTATGTTTTTAGGCAACCAAAAAACTATCTCAAAGCGATTTGGACTTTGCATTTATCTGGATGTGCCTATGCAACAATTGCTGGAAAGACGGATGGGTAAATCAAGGGATGTGAACAGACCTGTGTTGGCAGGCTATAAAGATGTATCAGATGAGGTATATAATACCTATAAGAATCGTCAACGGATCTATGAAAGTCTGGCCGACATACGCTATGATTGCAATAGGCAATCCGTTGAAAACACGGTGAGAGGATTGATAGAGCTCTTACAAAGTCATCGTGAAACAGGCAAGGATTAAAAATGTCCCTGATCAACCATGAAACTCTGGACTTAAATCATCCTGATCCCTTGGTGCGGCAGATTGCCATTCGTGATCTGGAAATTTCGGGAAATCCTGAGGCCTACCGACTGCTAGGGCAAAGACTTCTCATAGAAAATAATGTTGAGATTCGTTTTGAGCTGAGGCGGTCCCTGAATGAATTTGAAGCTATGGATTCAGGCAAAACCTCTTTACGCAAACGGGAAACCAAACATGCAGTGCGCATAGCACTATTAGGGACGGACAAGGACATGCAAAGCAGGGCATGTCATTATTGTGCCGTGAATCAAAGAATTGAGTTTTTGCCACTGATGTTAAAGGTTCAGAATACTCATTCAGACCCAGTGGTTGGAGTGGCCTGTGCTTATTTGATGCGTTTTTCGCCTGAGCGCTGGTTTCAAAGCCTATTGAAGTATCTGGAGTCTGAACAAGTGCTGTTTGTGATTTCAGCCCTGGACAGTATTGGTTATATTGGAAGTAGTCATTCGGTGCGAATCTTGGTGCAAGCTAGTGCTCACGACAATTTATTGATTCGAGAAACCGCCCAGAAAAACCTCGCATCGCTAGGTGCCAAAAAAGTGGGGATTATTGCCCTGGGATTAACAGCAATACTGGAGGAATGGGAAAAAGTAGCCTTGTGTCAGCATATTTTGGATAATTCGGATTCTTCTTTTGCTGAATTGACACAGATTTTGTTAAGGGACGATTCCGAGTTAGTGAAGGCCCATGCACAACTTGCCAGTAACTCTCTAAAGGCTCGTGGTTACAACCCTGAATCCCTCATTGAGAAAAGAAGCCTAGCGGTAAGGGTATTAAGGGCAAGAAATTACACCGAAGCACAGGATATGATTCTGGGGGAAAAGGATCCTTTGCAACAAGCTACAGCCCTTTTGAGTTTTAGCGTGCTAAATACCTCCTGGGTGGAAAAGCGATCTTTTCTACTGTGCTTTTTACACTCTGAGGACACTAGAGTTAGGGCTAATGTACTAGAGGCTTTGGCCAATTCCTGCCCTGAATCCGAGATCGGTTTTTTTCTTAATTATCTGGAAGATGAAAACAATCGGATCAGTGGCAACGCCATTACCGCTCTTTCTCGCTCCGTCCGATTTAAGCAGGACTACCTGCCTCAGGTATATGAAAGAATTAAAAAAATGATGGAGCATACTGAAGAAAGGGAAGTTCTCACGGGGCTCTATTGTATTGGAAGTCTCCAAGAATCTTCTTTGATACCAATGCTTTTGGAAGTGATAGACGATTCCAGAAGGGTAATTCGGGACAGGGCCAGACAACTGTTAGAAAACTGGTCTTTGGTAAGCGGGGAGGCGTTTAATGCCTTTCAGGACTACTTGCAGAAAGAAAAGCTTAGTGTGACCATGATACAGGGCCACGGAATTTATGCTTTGGAGTTAGCTACTAAAAACCGTGGTCACATTATGCAGTATCCCGATCATTTTGGAATGTATTAATCAAACCTAATCCGGAACCATCCGTCTTTGAAGCGGGCTGGGGTAACAAAGCCCTAGCCAGAGCATCTTACGGTTGTATCCAACAAGAGAACTAAACCAGTCATACAAATCGTTTTCACGAATCAAGTTTGATTTAAGCGTGGGCAAATGATGAGAGAATCTTGTGCTAAGGGCCAGAATCAGGATAAATACTATCAAGAGCATAGAAATCACCATAGACAATAGCTTTATTCCCGAGTGATTTAATATCTGGCCAAACAATAATAGTAGGGGAATGACCAAAAGTTCTGCGCCCATCTCACGAATAGCGGCCACTCGACTTCGTTCATATGTATACGATTCCCACTGTGCCAATGCATCCATCCTAACAATAGAGGCCTGAATCATGGCAATGGCTAGCGTAATCAGCAATACAGAAACCAACCCATGTGTATAAGGGCTAAACAGAAACAAAAATAATCCGAAAGCAAGTCCAATCCACTCAAAATGATTAAAAGCCGAAAAAATGAGCGCTCCAAAAGCCTCGGCTAAGGTCAAAAGAGCCAGGCAGTATCCAATCAAGGACACCCCAACACCGGCTTCTGATAATATCAAGGGATACATTTCACCAAACGAGGCTAAAAGGGCAAAGGTGAAGGCCGGTACTAAAGCCAGAGTAAGTAGTCGTTTCGGCAAACGAAACAAGGACTTTATGGAATAGGCTGAGCCCTGGATAGAACAAGATGATTTTAGCTCCATCAAAACTCTGAGTGCCATTGCCCAAAAAACCATAGTTACGATTAGTAGAAACTCAAAACCAGAATTATAAAATACAGATGCGGCTATTCCACTCACAACCATAGCCAAACTTGAGATAAAACTGAATCTACCCAGATCAAAACTCAAACAGCGAGGATCTTCTGGGGAATTCAATTCGGTAATCATCATTTTTAAGGCGATGTTGGTGGATGAGGTCTGTAGCCCAAAACAAAGGATGGCAAAGCAGAAAACCCAAGGGTCTGGAAACAGAAGCCAAAAAGAAAAACACAAAAGCTTTAGGGTCTGCAATCTCATTAAGGTGCTTCTGCGACCGTAATAAATAAACCAGGAAGGACTAAACAAACCACCGAAAAATGAGGCTAAAGACCAGAGAGCAAAAAACGCAGCAACCCAGCCCGGGTTTAATCCATTCTGGCCTAAAAGGATGGCAATAGATGGGTAAAACCAGACACAATCATCAAAGAATTTGTAGAGAAAAATTTTGTTTAACATTGTTTGGTGGCGCATAGCACACCTCGCATTTATATACATTGTAACATTGGCCCTTGTGTTTTACCAAGACAGTGGTAGAATCGAGCCTTATGGCACTTGTCAGATTTTCAAAAGAAGAGCTTGATATTGAAGTAACTCAGGAAGTTTCCGTGCTGACTCTTGCTTTAAACCAAAAGATTCCCATGACGCACAGTTGTGGGGCCGAGTTAAAGTGT
>DITF01000137.1 GCA_002422125.1 bacterium UBP17_UBA6191 | reverse complement strand
GTAAACCCTTTACCCCAAACTTCTTGGCACCCAATCCATCTGGTGTAATTCCGGTTGTCCATGAAATTTGTGGATGTTCACTAAGGTATTGCTTCACAACTTCAATGGATTCCATATAGTCGACAAAGACAACCTCAAAACCAAGATGTGCCATATCGGCTTTGAGTTTAACAATTTCAGGCAACTGTTTTTTACAGTGGGAACACCAGCTAGCCATAAACTCCACCAGTTTAACTTTGGCGGGGCTTTTCTCCAAAACAGACCGAAACGATAGACTAGTTCCATCCATCAACCTCAAGGGAAAATCGGGAGCAGGGCTTCCGGGAACCAATCCATAACCTAAAATCCAGTCTACGGCTCTGCCAATAAGGTTGGCGAAGTCGGGCTCTGAGAAATACTGGGGCAGAACACTTAAATAAACCAGACGAAAGGAGCAGGCTTGATGCCGAATTCCTGCAATTTCTCCGTTAGAAAAATAGAGTGATGCGTCCCCATGTGCTTCAGGGACCACAATCTGAACGGGGTTCTCTTGAAGTAATGGGATTGACAGCCCATGGGATAAAATATCACCCTCTCGCCCAGTAACATTACCCTGGGATGCAATGCCAGATTTCAGGCTAAAACCAAGATATCCAAAAAATCCTTCGGGAATAACATTCAGATCCAACTTGTCGGCCAAAAATATCATGGACCCCCGGGCTGCCAAAAAGTCCACCCAAAAATCCGATTCCTTCAGGCTGATTTGGCTTTTGGGATCAGAGGATTCTACGACCCGAATCACTAGGCCGTCCAGAAATGACAGAGCCGTTGTTTCAAAGTCCTTGTCCAGATTACTGACAAAAGAGGCTTTAACCCCAGCTTTATTTAACCCGTCCATGCTCAATTTGGTAGCACCTACATGAAGGTCATGACCGACCAAAAGCACTTTTTGGGCCGAAAAGCTATGGAGCAAGACGGAAAGAAAAACCAGAACTTTAAACATAAAAAGACCTCTTAACAAAAAAGCCCGGCAATTAGCCGGGCCCATTGGTACAAAAATTATTCTTTGTCTCCATTACCATTGTCGTCGCCGTGGTCAGGGCATCCGCCGTCACAACCGCCACGAACTTCTTTGCCACCGTTGCCATTGTCGTCGCCATGGTCTGGACATCCGCCGTCACATCCGCCTTCATTCATAACGGACTCAGGAAGTGGGCAACCACCGTCACAACCATCATCGTCATCACCTTCAGCAGGGGTCATCATCACAGGTTCTACCATGACAACATCAGACATTGTAAACCCAGTTCCACAAATAAACAGACTCAATAAGCTGGCAACAAACAATTTCATAATATACCTCTGCCCCAATGGGGAATTTTTAAATCCAATTGATGCGCGAAGTATAAGGCAGATTACGATATCGTCAAGGGGATATCTAAATTATTTTTTAATGCCCTGGGTAAAGGAGCTTACGGTCTGTAATTTTAGTTGTTCGATCCTGACTTCTAAATCACGAAACAGCCCATAGGCCTGCCGAGCAGCATCGGATTCTCCACCCTTATGCGCGCTGGCTTCCCGATAGGCTTCATAAGCTTGGTCACGAGCGGACTCCAAATCCGAGAGACTGTCGCCCGATATGAGATTTGGGCTATTAGATGAAAGGGCAGGGCCTTCATGCAGAGCAATAGCAAAATCATTCTGATCTTCGCTCTCCCAGCCGGGCTTTTGTAATGCTTGCCATTCGGGCTCGTACAACATTTCCGTGGCCATTTCCTCTTGGTCTTTGCCTTGAATCATCTTACTGAGATAATCTCCGGCCAATGCCCCAAGTACTGAGCCAGCTATGGAGCCAATAGGTGGAAAAATTGCAGAACCTAACATCATACCGACTGAGGAGCCAATCCCATTAAAGGCCATATCTACAATGGTGTTTCTACCAAAATTTCCGGTCATGATATCAGAGCCAAGCATGGCCCCAATGGTGTAGGGAAGTGCCTGTACAATAAATTTTATGGGTCCAGGAACCATATTCTGGACCGTTGACATGGCAATTTTGCCAAATCCGGTGGTTAGGCCCTTTTGAACCAAAAGGCCACCAGCAAAGGCTCCGGTAGTTCCTAATAGAAAGTCAGGAGTGGTTATAAAGTTAAAGGCATTGCCTAGATCAACTTCTTCTCCATCCTTCACCTGCTGAATAATGTTTAAAACACCTTGGGTGGAGGCAGCGATCACAGCAAAGTGCAAACCATCCCGGATATATCCTTTGGCATTGGCGGCACTATCGCCAGAGGTTTTTTTGTATTCTGCTTCTTTCGCGTTTAGTTGATCTTGAAGGCTTTTGACAGCGTCTTTATTGGCACCAGATTGTTTTAAGGAATTGATGCTATCCTTAAGGCCTGTAATTTCGTTCTGAAGTTTTAGGTTCTGAGGCCCAAATTCAGCCTTTTTTAATTCAGTTTTTAATGTTTCCTGAAGGGCCTGAAGCTTTTGGGCCTTGGCCGTATTTCCTGAAGACTGGGCGGCGGCGATGTCATCCGTCAGTGCTGTGACTTTTTCGGTAAGGCTCTGTACCACAGCATCTCGTCGCACCTGATAACCGTCTCGTCCAGTAGCCTCGTCTCCGGCTCCACCTAATACCTTATCTGTGACCTTGTTCCCAGTAGTTTTTACACTTTCTACATAGTCCTGAATGGAGTTGGTTTTAATCCCCGACTGCAATTCATTGGCTATGGGGGTAATTTCTTGGCTGATTGTGTTTTGAATCAGATTTTTGGGGCTATTCGTGCCGCTACCCATCAAGTTCAATGCGTCCATTGGGGATCGAGGGTTGAGGGCAACTTGATTCAAACTACTTACTGGTCGGGCAACCGGTTGCAGTATGGATGCAGGATTTTGTTTTAAAGAAGGTGCGGGCTGGGTTTTGATAGCCTGGGGAGTGGGCACATTTTTTGGGATAGCAGGGGCTAGTTGAGATATAGGTCTAACCACGGAACCTGGGCTAGGCACAGTGCTGGCGGCTGGAGTCGGGGTGGCCCTTGGGATCGTTGTCCCTGTCTTAGGCGCATTTGGGGCCACTTTTGGGGCATTTGTCACTGCTTTAGACCCAGTTGGGACAGCTTTTGGGGCCGCCGGTGGCATTGTCGCCACTGGCCGAGCTACTACTGCTGGGGTTACTTTTGGGACGGTCTGTGCCGCTCGAGGAGCAGTCTGGGCAACGGCTGGAGTCACCTGAGGAGTGGAGGGAGTATTTGCCGTAGTATTTTTTGGGACACCGACTGTGTTTGGCTGTGGACTAGGTGCAGAAGGTGCTGGCGCAGGTACATCGACGGTGGGTGCGATGGCAGGAGCTGGCTTTTGCGCTGGTGTAACCTTGGCTGGGGCTGGATTCAAAAATTGTTTTGTCAGTTGCCCAACTTTAGCAGATTGCGACCGGTTGATTTGTAGGGCACCTAAGTCTTGTTGTACTTTAGCCAAAGC
>DITF01000104.1 GCA_002422125.1 bacterium UBP17_UBA6191 | reverse complement strand
TTTCACATCAGCCATTTTGTATCAAGACCATGTTGAATCAAAGCTATGACCCCACCATTCAGCAACCTGTTCTGTTTATTGCTCCTCGTCTGGAATATGCTCTTCAGGAGTTATCAGATTATCTGAACCAGACCTTTATTCAAACCGATCGTCCCATTTTACCGTTGGATGACTAAAATCCAAGGAGTCTCTATGAGTTCTGTTTTTTCTGGACTGCAAGAATATCGTCTACCTAATAACGCTCGTGTACTTCTCCTTCCAGAGTCAGAACACAATCTGGTGACCTATCAGGTCTGGTTTCAGGTAGGTGCCAGAAATGAATCCCCGGAAATTTTTGGACTATCCCACTTTATTGAGCATTTATTTTTTAAGGGCACCAAAACCTATGGGCCGGGAGTGATTGACAGAAAACTGAATGAAATTGGGGCCATGAACAATGCTGCCACCTCCAAGGACTACACATTTTATTATGTTTTTGGTCTGACAGAAAAATTTGAGGAAATGTTTAAGATTCAAACCGAAATGCTTTTGAATCCTGAGTTTGATTCAGCGGAAATTGATAAGGAAAGAGATGTTGTAATTGCTGAGATTCATCGGGCTAACGACAATCCATCGCATATCTTTTATTATCAGATGATGGAGCAGGTTTTTTCCAACCATCCTTATGCTCATCCCGTGCTTGGTTTTGAAAGTATTATCCGTAATGTCAGCCGCGATCAAATTGTCAGTTACTGGAAAGAGCACTATCATCCAGGCAATATGACCATTGTCATCTCGGGAAATTTTGATCCAGATAAGGCCAAAGAACTAATAGCGAATTCATTCGCAAATCTACCCACTAAAGACTATACACCAAAACCATCGACTCTTCAGACCCCCGTTCCTAGCCGTAAATTAAGTTATGCCAAAACCAATCGAAACTATTCGGCTCTCAGCTTTATTGGGCCCGATCACAGCCGTCACACGGATGCATTGGCCTTGGATTTGCTGGGCACAATTCTCGGAGATACCAGATCCTCCCGTTGGATTAAAGAATTTAAAGAGGACAAAAACCTGGTAGACTCCATATCATTTTCCTTTTATTCCGCTACAGAGCAAAGCCTGCTGACCATCTATTCCTTGATTAAGGACAATCAATGGGCGGCCTACCATCAGGCCATCGATGCCGCTATTGACCGCCTCAGAAGGTATTATGTATCCAGAGAAGAGCTAGAGGTTGCCAAAGAATATGCCATCAATCAGGCTGAATTTCGTTGGCAGAAACTAACTAGCCGTGCCCAGTCCCTGGGATTTCATGCTGTCATGCATCAGCTAGAGCTCTGTACTCGCTACACAGAACTGGTTTCACAGATTCAGCTTGAAGATATGATTCGTGTGATCGAAAAATACCTTAGTTTTGAACCGATCATCTCGCAGATGCTGCCTGAATCGGATAAAACAGAACCTGCCATTACAAGTTCTTCCGAGACCCAGGCCCATTCCCCCAAAAACACTAAAACAGTGCTTGAGGAAAATATCGATCAGTTTGTCTTTGAATCAGGTCTGACTCATATCCACATAAAGCAAAAACCTGGAGGGTTGTGCTCTGTAAGAGTCCTAGCTGGTAGTCTGGCCGAACTTGGAGCGCGCTTTCCGGCCGGAACCATTAACCTTATGCAAAATACGCTGGCAAGAGGCACCTCCTCTTTAAATCGGGACACCATTACCGAGAAAATGGATAAAATGGCCGCCCGTTACAGTACAAGCCAAAGCAATCTAAACACCAGACGAGAATATGTTTCCAATTCAATGTCAGTGCCCTTCAGAAACTTCACTCAAGCCCTGGAAATATTTTGCTCCTTTTTTACAGATGCTGCCTTTCCAGAAAAGGAAGTACAAAAGACACGGGAGTCAATTCTAGCCGAAATTAAATCCCTTCCTGATTCCTTGTCTTCATTCTGCTTATATCACCTCATGAAAAACTGGTTTGAAGACCACCCTTACGGACAGGGACTTTTAGGTACTGCCAAGTCTGTGGAATCCATTTCCAATAAGGACCTTAAGGATTTGTACTCCCTACTGTACAACCCACGCAATATGATTGTGCTAACGGCAGGACCTATGTCCTCAGAAGAGGCCAATCAACAGATTCAATCCTCACTGAATAAAAAACTCGGAAGCATTGAATTTCGGATCACTGATCAAAGAGTTCCCTCTCAATTTAAACCTAAACATTTAGGACAGACTCTGGTGGTCCATAACCCCAAAGAGCAGGGTTATCTGATGCCTGCATGGTCAACCTGTGGAGTGAATCATCCTGACTGGCATGCCGGTTTGGTTTTAAATGAAATGTTGGGTGGGGGCATGGCCTCACGATTTTTTCACAAGATGCGTGACGAAAAAAGTTACGGTTATGAAATTGGAGCCAGAATTGTCGGTTACAAAAACTATGGCCTTATGTTTGCCTATTTGGGCACAGAACCTAAACGAGTAAAAGATGCCAGCCTTGATTTCCGCCATGAAATTCTCGACATCCAAAACAATCTGCCTGGCTTAGAAGAAGTAGATAAATCCATTCGCCTGCTCGTGTCCCGCCACGAAATGAGTCTGGAGACAGAAACAGATAGGGCCGCCTGGGTTGCCTCTTTGGCGATTCGCGATCTAAAGCCAGATTACATTCGTCTTCATCCCCAGTTGATTTCATCCGTCACCCCTACCATGGTTCAGGCTTTTGCCCGCAACTGGCTCAATGATAGTTTTGAGCAAAGAGTGCTGCCGCAAATTTAATTCATGCAAAAAATCTAAATTTCTCATGACTTATGTCCGATTGACTATGGGAACTCACAGTTGATGGAAGGACTGGGTCATGAGACTGATTATCACACTACTGCTTGGAACCATCTTGGCTACCGATGTTTTCGGCTACTCTTATTCCATGCGTCGGCAGATGAAAACCTATTACATTGAAGATATCTGGGCTGAAGAAATGTTCATTGAGCCTACCAAAAACTTCATCGCCGAAGAATTTGCCCGTTATGGCTACCGCCATACTCCGCACAAAGAAGAAGCCGATGTCAGGGTACATTTGACCATTCACTCGGTGAAAAACAAGGCTCAAGACATTCGTCCCTTTGTCATCTGGCCTTTGACATCCAACAAACGAGATATTGGCGAAGCCCGTATTTCAGCTCGGGTAATCGACAATGAAACCAACAAAGAAATCTGGGCCAATTCTATCAAAGGTCGGGCCTTGGAAGATTTAATTCTGGGCTGGATCGAAAGACCCAAAACGGCTAGAATGCGTGCCTTTAACAAAGCCCTTGGTTATGTATTCGACCCCTACTTTGTGAGTGAAATGCCTCTGTTTGACTGACCAGGAACAGAACGCAAGAAGCCAATCCATCTAGGGTTGGCTTCTTTTAGAGCCTGTTCATGATCGCAGTAGAAGAGAGATCATGAACAGGCTCCTA
>DITF01000263.1 GCA_002422125.1 bacterium UBP17_UBA6191 | reverse complement strand
AAAAGATATCTCCGGTGATGGTGTCAATCATCGGTTGATACACGGTTTTGATATCCTCATCCAAAATGATTTGCTGCAGGGTTTCCTTATACCGGATTTCGGTGTGATACACATGGAAGGTAGACATCAATCGCGCTTCTTCAATGGCTCAATAAATCATTCTTTGCGGGTTTAAGAGGGAGTTTCTTACAATAAAGGAATAGCCGATCCTAAGCTTAGGTTTGCGCTTTAGCCATTTGTAGGTTGTAAAAAATATCCCGGAACTGATATGAGCGTGGATTCGCCGCGCAATTGTTTCCAGATCATTTTTTCTGTGTCCGCCAATATTTCTTTTTTTGGAGAGAATGATTAAAAAGGCATCATCAAACTGATGGCATTTTAAGATCAGATCTGATTTTCTCAGGTATTTACCCTGCAATGCCTGAATGGTCTTGGTTACATCCCGCTGAATAGAATCATAAACAGCAGCACCGTAGTCATTTTCAATTTTGACAAGATTAAATACATCGAGGTAAATGACACCCAAAGATCTCTGGGTTTCAAAAATTTCCAAGGCTTGTTTCATGGATTGAGAACCCAAAACATTCAGGCCTGTAACCTCGTCTATTGCATCCTGTGTGATCTGGGAAGCGCTCACCCCGGATTCCTTTCCATACATAGGAACAAAGTCCCGTGTCTGACTGATCAATGTTATCTACTACATGCTGGTGGCAAGCGTAACCGATCAGGGTTCGTATCAGCAATACTTCGTTTCAGGCAAAATGGATTCCCTAGCAATTCGTAGCCTAAAATCCTATGGTTTGTCCATAAAATAAAAAAAAGCCTGCCCTGAGTAATTTTACAGGGCAGGCTCTGGCTTTTTGCTTAGCCGCGAACCGGAATTTTCCCTGAGTTTACCTCTGAAAATCTGGTGCTGGCCTTCGCAAAATCCACATTGGCAAAAAATTGATCAATGTACTTTGGTCGCCCAGCGGCTCCAAAATCTACCATATAGGCATGCTCCCATACATCCATCACCAGAATGGGCATAAATGTGGCAGGATTTCCTTCTTCATGTAGCTGAATAAAATGATTGGAAAGGCTTTTGGTTTCAGGATCCATATACAGGATCGCCCAGCCAATCGAGCGGGATTTCCCGGTATTCATAAAGTCAGCTTTCCAGGCATCCACGCTTCCCCAGCGAGATTCCAAGGCAGCTTTTAAGGCTGATCCCATTTCTGAGCCACCAGACTTGAGATTACCAAAATACCATTCATGAAGAATCATGCCATTGTATTCAAAACCATAGCGGCGGCGGCGATCTGTATAGGCCGCAGATCCTTCTTTACCATCTTTGCGCAAAGCATCAAGCTCGGCTTCCAAAGCGTTTGTCTGAACGACATAGCCCTTATACAGTCCCCAGTGCTGATCAATCTGGTCTGCACTAATCCCAACCAGACCCGTAGGTTTTAAGTGTTCCTTTACTTCAAATGCCATTTTATGTCCTTTCGATACCAAATCTGTTATGCGCCCTACATTACCGCGAATCTAGCGATCGGCGCAACCCGAATCCTGGAATCGTTCCAAGCCCTTTAGTACTGTTTTAAGTTCTTTAATAAGCATTGTATTTTCTGTAGCGGTTCCAACCGTAATTCGAGCCGAGTCACCTGGCTTATGAATGGCAATTGGTCGAATCGCCACTCCAGATTTCAAAAGTTCCAAATACACGGCTAAAAAGTCATAAGGTCCGGTTACAAAAAGAAAGTTGGCCAGACTCGGATGTACCTTTAATCCCAAAGACCCAAGCAGGGGAATCAGATAATTTTTCCCGTCCCGGACTGTGGCCTGAACCTGCTTTAAGAAGGCCTTGTCGGATAGGGCGGCACAAGCCGCAGCCTGAGCCACATTATTGATGTGAAAGGGCAGGCGGATGCGGTTAAGATGTGTGGTAATTTCTGGACTTTGCATGGAGTAGCCAATTCGGATTCCGGCCAGTCCATAAGCTTTTGAAAAGGTTCTGGTAATGATCAGGTTTTTATACTGGTTTAAATACTCCTGGGAGTTGGGAAAATCGTCAGAATCACTAGCATATTCGTAATAAGCTTCATCCAAAACGATCATGGGCTGATGGTTTAGCTTACTGAAAAACTCCGAGAGTTCCTTAGCTGAAAACCATGTTCCGGTGGGATTATTGGGGTTACACAGCCATACGAGTTTCGTTTTTTCCGTGATAGCTTCTCGGATTGCAGCCAAATCATAGCGGTAGTCCTTTAGCGGAATCACAACTTCTCTGGCATTCTGAAATTGGTTTAAAATTGTGTATATAGGAAAAGAATTTGCGCTTAGTACCACTTCATCTTTAGCCTGGAGGAAACAACGGGCCACATGGGTTAGAATTTCTTCGGTACCATTGCCTAAATGAAAGCAGGACTTGTCAAGACCGTGAAACTCACTTAAGGCCTCTTTTAGCTTCATGCTGTTGGGGTCAGGATACCAGTGTGTTTCACTTAAGGATTGTTGCATGGCTTGCATGGCAAGCGGTGACGGGCCTAGAGTATTTTCGTTACTCGCTAGTTTGGCAAATCCGCTTAATCCGAATTCGCGTTTGATTTCTTCCAGGGGTTTGCCCGGTTTATATGATTCGATTCCAAGATGATGTTTGGGAACCAGATGATTTTGCATACATTAATCCTTCCCTGCATTACTTTTGGAGTATTGCAGTAATTTTATTGTACCACTGATACAAAATCGCTAGAATGTGAGCCACTTCAGGACACCTTACAGGGGGAAAATTAAATGAAACCCATGGAATTTTATGCCAAGTTAAAAAGCTCAAATCTAAAAGCCAGAGAAGTTCTGGGACGAGCCCTGACTTTATCAGAAAAAATTCTCTATGCCCACCTTTTTGAGGGAATTCATACAGAATTAAATCGAGGAAAAGACTATGCCGATCTGGCACCGGATCGGGTCGCCATGCAAGATGCCACAGCTCAGATGGCCTTGTTGCAGTTCATGCGCTCAGGTCGAAAAGATACAGCCGTACCTTCAACTGTTCACTGTGATCACTTGATTCAGGCTCAGATTGGGGCGACGGAGGACTTGCAAAGAGCCAATGATGAAAACCGCGAGGTTTACGATTTCCTTGAGAGCGTAAGCCAGAAATACGGAATGGAATTTTGGAAACCGGGAGCGGGAATTATTCATCAGGTTGTGCTGGAAAACTACGCAACTCCAGGTGGATTAATGGTGGGAACTGATTCGCACACTCCTAATGCTGGGGGATTGGGGATGCTAGCCATTGGTGTAGGGGGAGCGGATGCCGGG
>DITF01000136.1 GCA_002422125.1 bacterium UBP17_UBA6191 | reverse complement strand
GGTTTAGATTGTTAAAGACTCTTCGCTGATTCAAACACTAAAAATTCCTTTAAGCTCGGGGTTGGGAGTCCAGAACTCCTGATTAATTCCCCAAAAATCGGCCGCTATGGCCTGGTATATATCTGTGTATTGCAAAGAGATATCCAAATCGCCTTGATTAAGTTTAGACAGGTTTGGTGCTTTCCCATAAAACCCGCCTTTAACACATCCCCCCATCAGAAACTGAACCGAGGCAGCCCCGTGATCGGTGCCCTTGCTTTGGTTTTGGGCTACTCTACGACCAAATTCAGAATAGGTGAGGACAGCTGTATTTTGCCATAAATTGTGGTCTACCAAAAATTTAATCAGGGCGTTTAAGCCTGAGGACAATTCCAATAGCAGATTCTGATGCCTTTTTAGCTGATTGGAATGGGTGTCATAACCACCATGACTTAAACGCAGAACGGGTACGGCTACATCGGATCCCAAGATTTCGGCGGCAGTTTTACAGTCTTGTCCAAATTTGTGTTTGGGAAATGTTTCATCCTTCAAGGGTTTTACCTTGTCTAAAAGTTCACTGGAGGCGGAATGCAGATCTTTGCGAACCTTTAGAACATGCAAAAGGGCAGGATTCTGGGAATCTGACTCCTTTAAGCCTAAGGCGGGACCTTTTTTCAAATCCTTGCTAGAGTTCAGGGAAAAAAGTCGGGGATTACCTAAAAGTGGTCCGGCCTCATGCGTGCGAATCAGGATCCCATCCAAGACAGCGGGAGCCATCTGGGGAAGTATGCGGGTTAGCCATCCATGATCCAGATGTTGGTGGCTATCAGAGCCAGTTTCGACAATCTCAATGGAGCGGAAGTGGGAGCGGATGGGGTTTTTATAGCCCACGGCTTGAAGCACAGCTAGTTGGCCCTGATCCCAGATGTTCATCAAGGGCGCAAAAGCAGGGTGTAACCCAAAGGACTGATTGAGGCCCAAAATCTCCTTGCCCCCAATGGATAAATCTGGTCGCAGTTTATTATACAGGGGGTCAAGCTTGGGAATCAGGGTATTAAGTCCATCATTGCCACCTCTTAATTCCACCAGAATCAAGTTTTTGAAGGGGGTCTTTGCATTTGCATATAACGGACTCAAGAGGAGGTTAGCGTATCCAAGCCCCAGAAGTTTTAAAAAATATCGTCGGTTAATCATATAAACCATATCCTTAATTAATAAAGCTGGAAGGCGGGTTCTTGAAGTAGCTGTCGAAATTTATCCGTGGTGCTTCCCCTGATTTTGCTTGTAGCTTGCAGAGGCAAAAGGAGTTTCACCAGATCAGAGCCAGCCATAGATTCAACTTTTTGCAGGCTTGGTAATACATCCATTCCCCTTAAAAATCGATTCTGTATCTGGATTCTTTGCTGCATACTGGCGGTGTTCAGCCATAAGTTACCCTCATCCCAGCCTTTGACACTGGGGGGATCAAATAAATCCTGACCGGAGCGCCTTAGGGCCTGAACCACAGGTTGCAGTTCATCGGGAAGATATTCAATGGTTCGCAAAAATCCCAGGATATGATCGACAGGGGCTTTGATACGGCAACCTCGATTTTTTGGATCCCAAAATTCCTCGGATAACAAAATGGCTTCCAGAACTGGTTTGATGTGATGGTTATTTTGCACCATGATTTTCATGAGTTCTTGTTCTTTTACGGGAGGCAATGGTAGATCAATCATGAGTTTCCAGAGCTTGCCCACCATGCGTTTTTGCGTTTCTTTTCGTGAGACCAAAAAATTGGCCACCTCGGCTGGCCTAAATCTCTTTTTTGTGCCAAGAATCTCCTTTTGTCTGGCATCGTGGGCTCCTGGTTTAAAATCTACCGCGCCAGTGTCCTTATCAATTCTTAATCCGGTCAGGGCCCGAGCCAGTTCACGGACATCCTGTTCGGTGTAGTTGCCAATGCCCATGGTAAAAAGTTCCATTAACTCTCTGGCCAAATTTTCATTGGGGGCTTGTTTTTTGCTTTGCTGGGCATCCAGATAAAACAATAGAGCTGAGTCATGAATCATACTGTTTAAAAGGGTTTCAAAACTTCCCAAGGCATTTTTTCTAAAGGTCATATTTTGCCGTAGCATCAATTGTGGCCAGCGGACCTTTTGCAAAGCCGTTGCAAAATGGTCATGCCAGAACAAAACCATTTTTTCGGTAAGGGGGCTGTTGGTAACCAGAATTTCGCCAGCCCACCATTCCTTTAGTTCATGAGCCCACTGTTTCCGAAGCTGATTTTGTTCTTTCTGGTCCAGGGCTTTAAAATCGGGATCGTTTCTGGTTTTATCTTTCCAATCTGGAAGCATTAACACTGGTTCTGTTCTGATTCCACTGAGTATCAGACTAACCGCCAAGTTTTTGCTCAGCCCAGCAAGAGATTTGATTTCCTGATAGGTGGCCCCAAAACCGGTGCGATTTAAGAGATGGCGACTTTCTTCAAAATTTAAGGCAAACAGAAAATTATTAAATATTAAGAGGCTCAGCCAAAGATTTTTCATAATGGGAATGTTAGCATGAATGTCTAATTATGGCAGAGCCTTTAAAAAGTCAATATGGATCCGAGATCCCCAAAACCATTGCTCAGAGGATATCCAAAGTGTATCCGGGATTTTTGGGTACGGAATTTCTAAACACCGTCCTTGATGGATATGCAGAGCTTGAGCTTATGCAGAGGGCTAAAAAAATCACTGTGGGTATGCGGGAGTATTTGCCAGGGGACTACAGAGAAGCCATCAGCATTTTGATGAATTCTTTAGGCGAGAGACTGACTAAAACTGAGCGCAATGGAATGTCCACATTTTTGTATTTGCCTCACTGTATGTTCGTATCTGATTATGGATTGAATCACTTTGAGTTGTCCATGTCCGCTCTTTATGAATTGACGCAAAGATTTACGGCAGAATTTAGTATCCGGGTCTTTTTAGAGACTTATCCCGATGAAACTCTGAACAGGCTTAGGCAATGGGCAGCGGATCCTAGCGAACATGTCAGAAGACTTGTGTCGGAGGGTACTAGGCCAAGACTTCCCTGGGCTTCGCGTTTGCCAGAGTTTCAAAAAGATCCGACCCGCCCCTTGGAGTTGCTGGAGCTTCTGAAAGATGATGAGTCGGAGTATGTCAGGCGCTCAGTTGCCAATCATTTAAATGATATAGGTAAAGATCACAAAGACATTCTTTTGTTTGTGGCCACTCGGTGGATGAAAGAAGCAACGCCCAAACGAAAGGCCTTGGTTCGGCATGCATTAAGAAGCCTTGTCAAGCAGGGCGATTCCAAAGCCCTGGAGCTTTTGGGTTACCAAAATGATCTGACAATTTCAGTGACTAATTGCTGGGTAAAGCCTGATTTTATACTGTTGGGAGAGTCCGTCTGCTTTGGTTTTGATTTGCATAATCAATCCCCACAGCCTGTTCGGGTGATGGTTGATTTTGTGGTTCATTTTCAGAAAGCCAATCATAAAACTAATTCTAAAGTCTTTAAACTAAAGGCTACGGAGTTACCAGGGAAAGCAACGGTCTCATTTGAAAAAGTTGTGAAGTTTGTCACTTTGACCACAAGGATTCACTATCCTGGTCTGCATAGAATTGAAATTTTGGTGAATGGGGCACTGTATCAGGTAGGGGAATTTACTCTAAAATCTATGCAACCCAAATACTGAGGGGCTTTATGTTATTGCGGATATTGGTTTTTATCTTGAATGGGACATTGATGGCTGCAACCGATGATTTTTCCTTGGAGTTAGAACAGATACTACAGGGCAGTTTGGTTCCATCTATCACGGCTGCGGCCGTGCATAACGGAAAAATTATCGCTACAGGTGCATCTGGTGTAAGAAAAGTGGGAGAAGATGCCAAGGTGACTATTGAGGATAAATTTCTGATAGGCTCACTCACCAAGTCCATGACGGCAGTTTTAGCGGCGGCGGCAGTGTCGGAAGGAAACTTGGGGTGGAACACGACTGTGGCACAGGTTTTCCCGGAACTGAATCTCAATGAAGGTTATGCGGGAGTGACCATTTATGATCTTTTGACTAACACGGGCGGTACACCAACCGATGTAGAACTGGATTTGTGGTTGGAACTCTGGAAAGGTGAGGGGAGTGCCACTGACCAAAGATATATGTTGAGTAA
>DITF01000299.1 GCA_002422125.1 bacterium UBP17_UBA6191 | reverse complement strand
TGCGAAACAGGGTTGATTTCCCACAGCCATTGGGCCCAAGAATTCCAATCACCTCGGCAGGATTTGCCGCAACTGAACTGGGTTTTAAAAGAACTTTCGCACCAGAGGCGGTATTGTAGCCTGTACAAAGCTGATTAAGCCGAAGCCTCATGATTCCCTTTTAGCAAAAGATAAATTACGGTGGGTCCTCCAATTATGGCCATGATGGAATTTAAGGGCAAAATCTGTCCTGACTGTGGAAACTGGGAAAAAACATCTGCGGCCAGAGCCATACATGCCCCTAACAAAGCACAGGCCGGGATTAAAAATCGGTGATCCTCGGTACAAAATAATGCTCTGGCTGCATGGGGCACAGCCAGTCCCAAAAAGGCAATCGGTCCACAAAAGGCCGTACAGACAGCGGCCAAGCTTGACGACAATATAATCATAACAGCCTTAATGCGTAAAACCCGGACTCCCATACTTTGGGCCATTTCCTCTCCCAGCAAGATAAGGTTCATGGGTTTAGCCAACAAGGGCAAGGGTAAAAGGCACAACAACACTACTGAAAATATCCAAATCAGGTGCTGGGTCCCCGTGGCTGAAAAAGTTCCAAAGGACCAGATAAGAAAGGAGCGCATGGCATTGTCCTGACTAAAATACACCAAAACTCCAACCAAACCCCCAGCCATATAACCAAGCATCAGCCCTACTATCAATAGGCTTGCACCCTGGACTCGAGTGGAAAACAATAAGACCAGAATCAGGGTGCAGACACCGCCTGCCAAAGCCGAAAACACCAGTCCCGAAAAACTGGTTTTCTGCATCACCAAAATCCATATAGCTACACCCAAAGTTGCTCCAGAACTTACACCTAACTCATAAGGACCAGCTAAAGGGTTTCTAAAAAGTGTCTGCATGATAAGCCCACTTAGAGCCAATGAAAATCCAGCTAAAATAGCCGTGGCAGTTTTGGGAAATCGAATCTCCCAGAAAATGATAGCCTGAGGGTCAGTGGATGAGGCATTTAACAAACTGCTCCAATCCATCGACACCACCCCAGTACCTAAGGACAAGCCTGTCAATAAAACCAAAGTCAGAAGGACCAAAAGCCACTTAATCAAGCCTGTCATACCAGCGCCTCTGATAATCCTTTAACACCTCGGGATGAAACAGGGAGATCAGATCCATAAGCACTAGATCGGGGTTGGCCATACTTCTTTCAAACCAATCTGAATTTTGGTTATGATCCCGTTTGGCCAGAGAATTAAAAACTTTACCCTCTTTAAACGGTAGCAATAAATTATGTCTGAGGTCTTGTTCCAAAAGGTCCTGAGTCGTTTTAACATCGGCTGTGATTAACCATATATCTGCATTCATGCCCCTTTGCAGAGCTTTTTCAAGGCCTATATTGTGGCCTCCTCTGCCCGGCAAATCGGAAAATATATATTCCCCCCCACTGTCATGAATCCATTGAGCCAAAAAGCTTTGCGCCCCGGGAACAAACCAGCTCCCGGCGTAGGACGAATTGACCATGACTCTGGGTCGCTTTTTAATATCTTTGATTAGATTACGAGCCTGAATATATCTCTCTTCCAGACTTTTAATAATTTTTTTTGCCTCCTCCTCTTTTTCAAAAAAGGCGGCCACAAATTTTATCCAGCCCAAAACATCTAGTGGATGATGCTCCAGATAATCGTTCACGGGAACCAGTACAACCCCAAGTTTTTTTAGCTTTTCCAGATGGGGGGCATCTTGCACTGGAGCATAATAAAATACGATCTCTGGCTGTAGCTCAAGGACCTTTTCCACATTCAGATTATAGTCCATCCCTACTTCATGAAGCATTTTTTTACGAAATCGTGATTGCAGCTCAGGGTTGTTAAAATGTTTAATCTGACTGACTCCAACCAATCGCGACCCCAGTTGCAAGCGCTCAATGGTTGCCAGATGCGTGCTCGATAAGGTGATAAAGCGACGAACCGGAACCGCTACTTTATGGGCGTTTGTAGAACATACCTCAGAGCTTTTGGCTCTAGGGTACAGACAGAATATCTCATCCTTCACCCTGAGTTCACGGTGAGTATCAAACGACTTTATCTCAAAGCCAAGGGCCATAGCCGTACTGGTAAAAACCAAAAATATAATCAATTTCATTAGGACTCCGAATTCAATTCCGCAAACAATAAAAAATCAATGGGGGCCAACCTCACAGTGGATGGGGCTGGTTTAAGACTAGCTAACTTTAACTGCACCTTTTCAGGGCTGGCCACTAAACAAAAATTTCCATCCGGTAGCCTGATATCTGATGCTGTAGATTGGGAATGAACCACTAAGAAGGCTCTGCGAAATCCATCCAATAAACCATTGGAGTGCCACATAACCCCTGTGGCCCCTTGTGGCAACCTGATATGGCTGGATAATGGGCTCATGTGTGTGTAAACATCTTCACGAGTTGAGGGGCGAAACAAAGAATGTCTTAAGCGCAAATGCACTAAATCACGATACAATTCAAACAACTTGCGATTGCGAAATTTTGCCGTCCAATCTATGCCATTGACAGAATCATCCGCATTATAGGAATTATGATTCATACCCTTACTGCGGGCAAATTCCTGACCAGCATGTAAAAACGGGATGCCTGGGGCTAATAAAACAAGAGCTGCGGCCAGAGCATTCATCCTAAATATTGAGTCCTGATTGGGCTGATGATGCCGCATGGAAGCCAGAATTTTGTCATGTAATGTGTAATTATCATGGCAGGCAACATAATTTATGCTCTCAAGGGGATGTTCAGAAAAGTCATCGACGGAACCCATCAGTCCCAAAAGCACCTTGTCCTTTTCAAAACCAGCCTGCACAAAACCAAGCCCATCCGAAGAGTTATCCCCACGAATGGCATCACGGAAATGATCGTTAAACAGACTAATGTTTAGGCCCCGCTGCCCACCTTTGCCCACAACCTGGATCCCCGCTTCTCCAGCCGCCCAGGGCTCTCCGTATAAAAATATATTGGGCTTCAGATGGGTGATTTCCGAGGAAATAGCTCTCCATGTTTCATAATCTATCAAACCCATTAAATCAAAGCGGAATCCATCAATCCCAAACTCTGTGACAAAGTATTTTAGACAATCTAATATAAATCTTCGTCCCATGGGGCTTTCAGTCTTGAATTCGTTACCACACCCCGAACCATTCATCCACTCACCAATATGGTTTCTGCGATAATAATAACCCGGTGCCAGCCCTTGAAAATTAACGGGAGGATGGGGGGGCATGGCTTCGGCTGTATGATTAAACACCACATCCATTACCACCAAAAATCCAGCCTTGTGTAGCTGATTCACCATCTCACGAAACTCATCAATCCTGCTTAAATCATGAGTTCCTGAGGCATACCAGCTTTCCAGACAAAAAAAGGCATGGGGCATATATCCCCAGTCATAACCAGAATTGTGGTTACCATGACCAAAATCCTGTACCGGCAACAAATGGATTACATTTACTCCCAGTTCTTTCAGATGTCTTAACAAGGCCGGATCAGTCAAAGCCAAAAATTTACCCTTGTGCTTTGACTCAGTATGAATACTAAAGTCCCGCACATGAACTTCCCAGATTACAAAATCACTCTTTTTGATTTTGGGCGGTGCCATCAAACGAGGCTGTTCCTTAAAAATCAAGGTTGGAGATGTTTTACTGATATGCAGTCGCGAATATGGATCCTGAACTCTACGCGGGGAAACCGGATGATCACTGCCTTCCACCCAGAACAAATATGCCTGTCCCAACCAATCCATACTACCGTGAATTTCCCACAGTCCTACCTTGATTTCATGCATAGGTAGTTTATTTACCAAGGAGCCATCCATAGAAGAGTACAGCTCCAAATCTACTTTACTGGCCAAAGGCGCAAAACAGCGAATTACCAGCACACCATTCTCAAAACTTAAGCCTAAAGGCTCAGAATAGTCCAAATTCCTGTGCCACAAAATGCCTCTAGGTACCAGGGTCGTAGGCAAATACCCTTTGCAGTGAACCTCATAAAGACAGATGTTTTTATTCTGAAGTCCAAGCTCTGTTGCCAATAAAGCCTCAATTTCTCGACCCCTCGTCTGTATCTCAGAGACTAAAATCTTTTTTTTATCCGGTCCCAAAAGCCATAACTGAGATGCAGTAATCTTGGATATGTCCTTGTTATAGGGCATATGTATCTGAACCCGTTTCTGGGAATCAAGAAAAGCGTACTGAAGCCTGGTTTTAACTTTCGGACGATGAGTGCGCACTCTAGCTTCCCCTTCCACCAGAAATATTCGGTTCGGATCCGATAAGGTATTCAAAAATCTGTCTTCTCCATCTTTTTGTTCCCATTCACCCTTGCGAAGTAAATATCCCAGGTTTTTTGGATAGTCGAGATCAGCCATTGGGACCACAAACAAGGCCCAGCCATCTTTAATCTCATGGGGAGGATATGCTCTGGCATACCCATGCTCATCCAAATTCCATATCCAAAGATTCCAACCCTGTAAAGAATTCTGTCGAAAATAATACAGGTGTAAAAATCCATCTGGCGCATCAGGGTCCAGATCCCATTTGACCCATACCGCCAATAGAATCAGCAATACAATAAAAGCTGAATACAGTAGCATTACCTATTCAACCGTCGTTTTTTTTTGTTTTTTCTTTTTGGTCTCCGGCTTGGCCTTCTTTTTCTCTGGTTGTGGCATTGGAATGCCCAAGGGCATAGTGTAAACCCTAAATGCTTTGGTACTACCTGCCACCGTAATGGTCTTAGGAACATCCTGAGGGCGCAATACCAGCATTCCCAATGGGGGTAGAGTAAGTACGGCAGAATACGGTTGATTCTGGCACCACACATCTTCAGACTGGATTTCCCCGCTATTGCCCAGATTAGATCCCGAATAGTAGGAAGAATCCGAATTCATAATTTCCTGATAACGACCACTCCAAGGCAGGCCGACCCGATAATTTCTTCTGGGCACAGGAGTGAAATTAAACACAAAAACCAAAGACTCCCAAGGATTTTTAGTCTTTCTGACAAAGGAGACAATGGTTCGTTCCGCATCACTAAAGTCAATCCATTCAAACCCCTGGTGTTCAAAGTCGATCTCCCAAAAACATGGACTTTCCAGATATAGCTTGTATAGATCCTTGAGATACAAATTCAAACCGCTGTGAAGTGGATAATCCAATAGATGCCAGTCAAGCTCTCGATCATGATTCCACTCGATTTGCTGCCCGATTTCTCCCCCCATAAATAGAAGCTTTTTTCCAGGATGGGCCATCATATAGCCATAAAAAAGCCGCAGATTTGCAAACTTCTGCCACAGATCACCAGGCATTTTATTCAATAAGGAATGTTTGCCGTGTACCACTTCATCATGGGACAAAACCAGCATAAAATTCTCAGAAAATGCGTAAAACAGGCCAAAGGTGACTTTGTTAATATGATATTTTCTGGCAATCGGATCCATGCTCATAAAGGCCAGCATGTCGTGCATCCAGCCCATATTCCACTTCATG
>DITF01000174.1 GCA_002422125.1 bacterium UBP17_UBA6191 | reverse complement strand
CACGGGGTTTTTGGGCTTCTTCAGAAGCACTAAAAACTGGAAAACTCTGGAATTTAGCGGTTTTTTCGTCAAAGTGGTTGAGATTGTGTGACTAGAGCTAAGCATAGGGCCCGAAGCACCCTATTTTTCTGACCATCTCCACTAACGCACAACCGCCCTTCTAAAACCTGTCAAGTGATTTTTATACAAATCTTTCGTGACAGATAAGTAATTAGGTGATGAACAAACGCCGTGACAGATGAATGTTAATTTATCGGGGTATCAATACGGGTTCAGGTCATCCGATCACATTGTGTCAGGATCACCACAAACTGATTTGTGAGACTTTTTAGGACATTGCACTGGGCCTTATCAAACAATACTCTGACCCAATCTTTAGCTTATGAACAAAAATCGATGGTTAGGCCAGTTTTTGTTACAACACCCATTGGAAAAACCTGCTGAACTTATCTTGCCCTAGTATACTCGGCCCCTATCATGGGAGCAGTAATGGCATATTTTGGACTCGACGGAACTGCTAAGGGCTTGCGTACCGAGATTCGGGCCGGAATCACTACTTTTTTGACCATGAGTTACATTCTTTTGGTGAATCCCCTGATTTTGTCTCAGGCGGGGATGGATTCCCAGGGTGTTCTGACCGCCACTGTTCTGACTTCAGCCATTGCCTCCATTTTGATGGGTCTGTTGGCCAATCTACCTTTTGCCTTGGCTCCTGGAATGGGATTAAATGCCTTTTTCACCTACAGCCTGGTATTGGGTCACGGGGTAAGCTGGCAGACTGCCCTGGGAGCTACTTTTGTATCAGGGGTCATCTTTCTAATCCTGACCATCCTAAATGTCAGAAAAACCTTTGCTACTGCCATTCCGCTTAATCTCAGAATTGCCATTGGCTGTGGGATTGGTCTGTTTATAGCCCTGATTGGCTTAAAAGAGGCTGGGGTTGTAGTATCAAATTCCAATACGCTGTTAGGCTTTGGGATAGTAAATGCAACCGTTCTGGTTTTCTGGGCCGGCTTTGCGGTGACCGTCTGGTTGACCATGTATGGAAACAGTGCCAGCTTAATTTTAGGCATACTGTTTACAACTGCCCTAGGATGGTATTGTGGCCTCAATGCCATACCAGAAGCCATAGTATCCATGCCCAATTTTGATTCGGTGTTTTTTCGTCTTGATGTTGTAGCCGCCTGTAAGCTTGGCATGATTGGCCCCATTTTTACGATGGTCATGACAGATATGCTGGACTCCATAGCCTCATTTCTTGGCATGTCGCAAAATGCCCGCCTAGTGGATGAGGATGGACAACCCCTGCGCTTACAACCTGCCTTGTTTGTCGATGCCGTCGCAACCTGCCTTTCCGGTCTTTTTGGTACGAGTGCGGCCACCGTTTATATTGAAAGTAGTTCTGGGGTCCGAGCCGGTGGAAAGACCGGTTTAACTGCTATCGTCTGCGGATTGTGTTTCTTGCCCTTTTTATTTTTTGCCCCCTTAGCACAGGCCATACCCCGCTTCGCCACGGCCCCAGCCCTCTTGCTAATTGGTCTTTGGATGTTAAAAGATATCCGCGATGTAGATTTTGAGGATATAGAAGAAGCCATCCCGGCTTATCTTTCCATACTGATTATTCCCATGACCTACTCCATTACCCATGGAATAGTGATTGGTTTTATTAGTCACACAGTCTTAAAAATTGTGGCTGGAAAAATTGGAGACATTCATCCCATGATGCTTGTTATGAGTCTATTAAGCTGTTTTGTGCTCTGGGCCTAATGCCCATCTTCCAAAGGTAAAAACCAGCGATTATACTTTTGTTGCAAGCGATTGGGATGCAGAATACTGACTAGCTCATGCAGTGCTTTCTCAGGGTTTGCCAAACCAGATTCATACCAATCATCTCCACCCGATGATACCTTTGGTCTGGCATAAACCTTACCACTCCTCCATGCTTTGATTTTATTAGCCCCAGGAATTTTCTGTTCTAGCTCCTGGCATGAAAATGCCTTGGGATTCAACCAAACATCCGCATTAGCAGCCGATGCCAAGACCTCAGATACAGGCAAGGAAACACTTGTGCCTCTAAGGTTTGAAAACACATACTGAGCCCCAGCATCCCTAAGAAACTGCCCCCACCAGGAATCATCACCAGGTACTGGCCAAGTGCCATCGTATACAGAATTTAAAAGGACTAAAGGCCTGTACTCCAGATCAGTTACCAAAGAACGAACAGAAAGGTATTTTTGTTTTTGCACCGCAAAAAAGAAGTCTGCCAGAGCCTGCCTTTGGGTCAGTAGCCCTACTACCCTAATCCATTCCGCATATCCTAAGGGATGAGGCTCAAGATACTCATTAAACTGTACTGAAGTAGGCTTATCTGTCCCTGACCAAAAAATAAGTTCAATCTCGCCTTCGCCTAATGGAGCAGGGTTTTCCCTCATAGCCTGAGACAAAATTCTTTGCTTAAAAAGCTGAGACGATACCCACTTAAACCCACTGGTACCAACCACATCCGTGGCTGCACCCAATTTTTCAAAAAATGCCAACTGAGATGTGGAGTGAGCAAAAACTCCCTTCAGGGGTAAAACCAAATCCCAAACCCCATCATGCCTGGAGGCACAAAAATTGCGGTTGCTAATCACGCGAAACTTTTGCAAAGTCTCACCGGAACGCGGGTTTAATATTTCAAGATTTCTGCATTCCCTTGGCCCCGTGATACGAAACCCTTTGGCGTATTGCCCTGCCCCTGTCTGGCCTAACAGAACCAAAACCAAAACAACTCTTATCATCTTAAGCCTCGCCTGAGGACTTCAAGTCTCTCAACCGCCTGCTGATAACTGGCATAAAATACCTGATACAGATAACCATCCTCTCCATGTTCCATCTCTTTTTGCTGAAGAAGTCCCCTGAGATTAACCGATTCTTGCATGTAAAAATCTGGAAATCTGCTACTAACTTCACGCAATTGCACACCTTCAAGCTCATACCATTCAAAAAACGGCACTGCCGCCTCTTTAACCCTACGCGAATACATAGGCCGATTGAGAAAAAACTCAATGCGCCCATCTTCATTTGTGTCTCTTAAAAAGTGTAATGGACTAATGCGACTACTACTCTGGTAGTTCTCAATATGAGACAATTCTGTGTCCAAATACAAATCCTCATACCTGCCATCACGAGAGATTACAAGATGCAGCACCCCAAATTGCGGATCTGTTTGACTCTGCCAAACACAAACATAATCTAAAATGTCATCCAGGTTTACATCTACCACCATAGAACCACGATATACCGGTCGATCCAGTGGCTTTTGATTTCGGGAAAGATTTTTACTGTACCCGGTTACAAAATCAGTGGCATGGATCAAACTTGATTGCCCCTGTCTCATGTCAAACAGATAAACACCACCTTCTTCCGGCCCCATCAATACAATTTTTTCCTCAGATGGAATCCGAAATGCCTCTTCAAATGCATAATTACCTAAAAACTCTAAACCTGATTCAATCGCAACAAACTCCTTACGAAACAAAAAATACACCCGGGAGTAATGTCGCACCACAAATGACTTTAGCGGTATGGATAAGAAGCTAATCAAATTGTCTTCATCAAGCTCTATAGTTTTTTCAGGAGCCACGGAACGGCTAGATAATATCTGAACCTTATCTCCTCTTTTAAATTGTTCTGTGACCTCCGAAGTTGTCTCATAGTCCTCATCAAGATTTACTACAATAGCCTCACCCATTGCCCCTTTTTCGCTAGGCCAGAATTTAATGTCCAAGTATCTTGAGTGAATTTTGTGCATTGTGCCCTGATATCTGGCCAAAAGCCAATTGCCTTCGTCCCGTTCAGAATCGCGAATTCTTTGGGGAACCTCCCACAATGGTACTTTCTCACCTTCTGGTATCATGGTTTGGGCCTGTCCACGATAGCGATAGTCCTTGACTACAGTACCTTCAATGCTTAAGGGCGGTGCTAAACTCAAGGGAGGGGGCAATGTGCTCTTGCTGGTAGTAACTTCCAGATTCTGCATCTGTGTCATCAGCTTTGCTTCATTTTCACGGAATAACTGGTTCTGTCGTGAGAAATTCTCTAAGCTGCGTCTGGCCAAAAATGCTGAATCCTTTAAAACCATAACCTCAGGAGGTAGCTTTAAACCTATAAACTGCCTTTCCAGCTTCTGAAGATGTGCTTGGGCCCTTGAAATATCATTGACCTGAATATAGGCGTTGATTAGCAAAAATCCCAGTTCCTGATTCGAAACCGAAAAGCGGGATGAATGTAAAAGCTCTATCAGTCTGTAATAGGCATTAAATTCCAAAAGAAGCTTTCCAGCCCTCAGCAACAAATCGGGTTGATCGGGATACCAATTCACAGATTCCAGAAGGGAGCGCATTCTGCTGA
>DITF01000205.1 GCA_002422125.1 bacterium UBP17_UBA6191 | reverse complement strand
CCAGATACTTTCCCAAAAGATACTGCTGCCTGGATACATTTCGAACCAGATAAAAATAGATGCTTTTATCTTTAACATCGGTATATAAGGACTCGGTGACCAAAAAAACTGCCAGAATAAAATGCATGACCCACAACAGAGTCATGGAAATCTCTGAAAACAGGCGGCTCCTAAGCGATTCATCAGCATGAGATATGGCTGTAAACAGTAAAATCAAGCAAAAACTCAGGCCCAGAGTCAATAAAAACAACTGATTGCGGCGAGCCTCCAAAAGAACATCACGACAGATCTGCCAAACTGCTCTCATTCTGCCACCCCATTTCCGGTTACAACCTGAACAAAAAACTGTTCCAAATTCATGCTGGTGGGTAGAATTTTTTTTGTCTCCCCTTCCACCAGAATTCGGCCCCGATGAATGATACAAAAATCGTCACAGATTTCCTGCACATCTAACAGATGATGAGAGCTAAGTACTATGGTTGTTCCACCGGCTCTGAGTTCCAATAGAATTTTTTTAACTACATCTTTCCCGATAGGGTCTAACCCGGTAGTCGGTTCATCCAATATAATCAAATCCGGCTTATGCATCATGGCCTGACATAAAGCTAGCCTCTGTTTCATTCCCTTGGAAAAAGTTTTAATCTGCTGATCGGGCACATGGGATAAATTAAATCTCTCCAGCCAATATCGGGCTTGTGGCACTATCTCATCCCGAGACATTCCCGACAGTGTACCCAATGAATAAAGCACTTCCATGGGAGTCAGATAGGGTGTGAAATATGCGTTTTCTGGAGCGTAGCCGATCTGCTCTCTTAGTTCTGGCCTACCGATGGATTCTCCCCGAATCAGTATCTGCCCCTCATAACGAGGGATAAGGCCTAAAATAGTTTTAATGGTAGTTGTTTTGCCAGCGCCATTGGGCCCCAGGAAACCATAGATTTTACCACTCCCCACCGTCAAATTGATTCCATGTAAAATCTTGCTTCTGGGTTTAAATAAACTAGTGGATAAACTAACACTTAAATTTTTGACTTCAAGCATTATTCCCACCTTGCATAAGGATTAATCCAAATCTGCCCAGGATTTGATCTCTCAAATTCCTCTTTGGAAAGTCTTTCCACATAATTCCATAACTCCCTGGTTTCATTGTTGGAGTCTAGAATCAACGCTTCATTGGCCCAAGGCAGGGAGTTTTCAGGTTGTTTAAAAAAAATTGCATACATCCAGGCCACTTCAAAATGCCCCCTCCAATTTTTGGGGTATTTTTGGGCCGCATCCTTGAGCTTTTGCATATCTTCTATCAGCCTTTGGGAATTGCCCTCCCTCTGATAACGCAAAAGACGCATGTAAGTCTTTAATCCCCAAGCGTGGAACTCATCTGGCTTAATTTTGGTGATTAAATCCAGATACGGAAGCAGGCGATGATAGTTTCTGACAAAACCTAAGGCATCCAGATCAAAACGAATCCACAGCCAGCGCACTATCAGATCCTGAAGTCCCAAAATATTGATAGCCACCATCAGCGGTACACTAATGGCTTTGTCCGATAACTCGGTTTTTGTGGACTTCGGGGATTGTTGGACCAAAAACTGCCCCAGGCCAGACAAAAAAACCATCAAAATCAATAAGAGCAGGAGTCTTTGCATTAAAACTCCTTTTTTTCCATCCAAAACGATGTCCCCAGTAAAAATACCAAAATCCATCCACTAGCATAAACCGAAAGCCAGATTAGATAAAAATCAGGGATTCCCTTGGAAGTCAGAAAAGCATTTTTAAGTCCAAACAACTCAAAATTAGGTAATAGGGTATACAGATTCAAAATTATTTTACCGGCCAAAGGGCTTCCCAGTTGGTTTACATAGTATTCGATGTAATAGGTAAAGTGCCCAATCAAAAATAAGAACCCCGAGCTCATCAAGGCCATAAATCGGCTCAAGGTTACTGAGAAAAAAAGGATGGCGGACCCTAAAAGTAAACTCTCCAGTAATATTGCCCAATAAACAGTGAATAACCAGTCAGGATGGGTTTCATACACAATGTAGAGGCTCAAACTTGTCATAACACATAAAATTAGGTGATTTATTGCAATGGTCAGGGCCGCTCCCAAGGCTTTATGCAAGACATAACTGCTGCGGCTGACATAGGTCGATAAAAACACCAACAGGCGGTTTTCTTTCAAATCGGTGGGAATCATAGGAAAGGTCACGGTCATACTAAAAAACAGGGAAAACAGAAATAATACTGTCACCCCCCCATCCAAAAACAGATCTCGTCTGGCAAATACATCTGGGGCTCCCTGAGCAAACGAAATCAGAAGAAACAACACAATCACATAAAAGAAGTGGATGCCCAATATATTTTTGGCAATGGATTCATGCAGTACCAATAAAGAAAGTTTTGGCAATTTCATGGTATTAGCTCCTGACCGATTCCAGGCTCAAAAAGAGGTTTTCTAACTCAGAGCGACTGATCTCATGCGACATCTGATCAGAAATCAATTTACCCTGGTGCAAAACCACTATTCTATCCGCCGTTTCCAAAGCAAAATCGATATTGTGTGTGTTTACATAAATGGTTCTGCCCAATTCGCGCAAGCGTTTCACAATACTAACTATGTTTAGTTGCCCAATCGGATCCAGACCAGTGGCCGGCTCATCCAAAAAAATAAGCTCAGGGTCCTTCTGCAAAACCCTGGCAAAGTTAAGTCTTTGCATCATGCCTTTGGAATATCCGGCCATAGGCAAGTCATCCGGAATGTTCTGGATTAGGTCCCCAATCAACTCATTTAGAGTTTGATCGGTTGAATGACCAGCCTCCGAGGCTAATCTGGAAAAATGTTTCAAAAAGGTGTCTTTAGTTAAGAACTCAAGCACTAAGGGCAGTTCAGACAAAAAACCAATTTTTTGTCTGGCTTTTTCTGAACCAGCCGGATAA
>DITF01000004.1 GCA_002422125.1 bacterium UBP17_UBA6191 | reverse complement strand
CACAGATGCAGGTGAGAATTTTACATTTCAGGGCTCTGGTTACCCTCATGTAACAAGTTTGCCAGATGGTGGCTGGGCCATGACCCATAAGGCAGAGATAAATTATAATACGGTGGCTCGATTGATAAAGCTGGATTCCCAATTGCAGATTGTGGCATCTAGCTCCCCGGCATTTGATGTAGGATTCTACAGTGCTAGTAATCGGATAACTGTCTTGGGTGAGGATACAATTGTCTTGGCCTATTTGGCAGCTACCCTAGAGTACAAGCTGTTTGACATCAATACTCTATCTGAAATTGGCCATCAGGTCGTAACAAGTTTTGGAAATACCGAAGAGTTTGATTTGTATCGCTCAGATTCTGGAGCAGTTTATTTTACAGTGAAGCAACAATACGAAAATCAAGTCTTTAGATTAGATCCAATATCCATGAATCTGATTTCCACAAGTGTGGGCCATGAAATTGCACCAGTAAGCCTAGGTTCTGTAGCAATCACCAGTTTTGGTTTAGCTCATGTGGGAGTCTACAAACACCAGACCAATTCACCCAATACAAATTATTCAGCAATTTGGAGCAATGGAGACAAGACACTTTTGGCCTCACAAGATAGAATTGAAGTATATGACACCGAGGCAGCCTGGTATTTCCGTACTCCCTCTTTGGTGGTAACACTCTATGACATGGCGAATTATGCTGTTCACACAGAAGTGAATGACCCAACGGTACATGCCATCCAAACTATCTGGTCTGATGGCACTAAAATTCTTTTAGGAGATTATTTTAATTCCAGAGTATTGGTGTTTAACAACTGGTTTAATTCAGAAAATCCAGAACCAGATACAATCCTATCAGGCTTCCGTCCAAAAATACTTCATAGTGATTCAAGCAAAATTGCTGTGTGGGGCTGGAACTCAAATAACGAGGATGAAATATATTTCTACGATGTTTGGCCTACATCTGTTGGGGAGGCTCCGGCTCGAACCATAGCTTTGGGATTCCCAGCTTCAGCCATGTACAGTAATGGAACTAAAACAGTAGTGGCTGATTCTCAGTTCAACGGACTTAAGGTTTGGAATGCTTGGCCAAGTGCTGATGATCAGCCCGAGGATTTTGTGATAGGGGGTAATGGGGTTTCGAGCAATGAATTCTTCGGAATGAATGCCTTGTTTGTGGTGGATGATGTGTTATTGGTATCCGATAAGGGAAATTCTAGGATTCTTGGAATTCCATTTTCCTCATTAAATGCATCCTCGGTGGCGACCCTTGTCATTGGGCAGGCTGACTTTACATCAAACATGATAAGAGTACGACAGCCGGAACGAACCGTCTTTAATGTATCTCATATTACTAAAAGGCCCGGGGGTGGCTTTTTAACCATGTCGTTTGACCCCAACAGTGTAGTCAAAGGCTATACAGCACTGGAAATGGATCATGCGGCTGATTTTGTCAGAATGGCAGAACATGACAGAACTGTTTTGACTTATCTGGATCCTGAAACTCTGGTTCCAGTTTCTGGCCCCCATTTAGCGGGTGGTATCAAAGACGATTTTGGTCTGCCTTACCTGCCAACCATTTTGGCTCATGAAAATGGTACATATCTGAGTTGGCAGTGTAACTTTCCAGGTCTCTTTGCGGTATGTCTGAGAAAAGTGGACGACTTCTCAGGTGAGCCGGTTGGGGAAGTCGCAATTTTGTACACGAAGCAACTGCAATCTAAGCCGATCATGATCGGCACTGGTTCGCCCGTGCATTTGTTAAAATCTAGAGGAGCTTTGTTGATTGATTCCATTTTTGTAGAGATTCGGCATCTTGATCCTGGTGTTGTGATGGAAGGGTTACCGTTTTATCAGGATGAAGAGCAATTAATTGAGGCACCATAGTAGGTCAGACCCCAAAAAAGGGCTAAATAAACCAGAGTCAAATGCCGATACACTGTGTAGGCGTGGAGTTAAACGGAAATTGACTCTGGTTGGATTCAAGGAAGAAAAATTGAAAGGGAAATCGTGGATTTTCTGCAAGTTTTGTCTTCCGGTTCATCCAGAAGTGACATTGGGGCTATGTCTTCTCGTGGGGCAGGCTTTAGTGACAATTCCTCCAAAGAAGGTTTTTTTTCTGTTCTGAATGATGAATTGGTCGGAAATTTAGCCAAAGAGAAATCCCACTCAAAGAGGGAACAGAAACGGGACCAGTCTACAATTCTTGAGAGAAAATCAAGCCGAAGCACTCTTCGTTCTCAGGCTCAAAAGACGGATACTGAAACCGTCAATGAGAGCACCAATTCGGAAACAGCCAAGCAGGCTGACACAATGGTTGTGGCTCAGCCAAAAGAGGATAATCAAACTCAGTCTGACTCCCAAGCTGAATCGGGATCTGGATCTGATACTGATGAGATTGCTCAGGTGCCAAAGTCTTTGGAAACATCCGAAACCTCTAAAGCCCCTGAATTAGTTGAGGAGAATAGAACCACCGAAACAGAATTTGGTTCGGAGCAGGTTGGTTTGGAGCAAGAAGTCCCAGAAATGGAAACCCAGACTCCATCCTTAGAGCCAGCGATATTCAGTGAGCAAGAGGTTTCTAATGCATTGGAAGTAGCTGATGAATTGTTGGCGATTGACTCCGAGCCAATCGCTACCCAAGCCATGGATTCTGGGCCTTTGTCCCCTAAGATCACCGTAGAAAAAGTGCTGGAAATCCTGATGGATGAAGAGACTGTGGCTGCGGATCCGGAACTGAGAAAAAATTTACAGGAATTGATTCAGAAACTGCAGCAGGTACTACCCAAGGAAAGCACAGATTCGAAGTTAGTTTTGCAGTTGATGCAAGAGTCCTTGGAAAATGGTGGGGAGGGGCTTGATGAGATTATCAAACTCCTAGAGACTAACACTGGCTCTGAAATCAAAGAGGAAATTTCAGCCGAACTGCAAAAAGCGATCCAAAATTGGCAGGAAAGGGACTCTGCAGAGAAGGAATCTTCTTCAGTTGAAAGAAATTCAGACAATAGCCGCAAACAAACCATCGAAAATCTGGATATTGATATTCTTGAGGTATCTGAGGTATCTATTGCGGAAGATCAACTGCCTAAAACAGATAGTTTACGCGAAAAAAACCTACAGGATTCCTTGGCGCGACTATCCCTAAAGATTGTCGGCGAACAAAATCCAAAATCGGAAACAATTGTCGTGGATACAGAAAAAACCCTTTCAGAGGCCGTCGAGTTAGTTTCAAGTTCGGAACAGAACACACAAGGCCAAGCCAAGGACTCAGGTGCAAACACTCAGCAAAACAAGGATCAAGCATTGTGGACTTCTTTGTTATCGAGGCTATCACAAAAGGGATTTTCTGAGGAATTGGTACAGGAAATCACCAAGGAAGTTAAAGTAGATTCCGAAGGAAATGTTCGCTCCATTGAGCAACAGGTGTT
>DITF01000150.1 GCA_002422125.1 bacterium UBP17_UBA6191 | reverse complement strand
GAGATATTCTAAAGAGTAAGCAGAAATGTGGCTGGAGAACGGCCATGATTATTGCTGAGATGGAAATGGAAATTGAAGTGTTGTTGTCCCAGAAAAAGGATAAGCGATATCTGGAAACTCTGAGACAGGAATTGCAGGAATCTGAAGATGATACCGACATGCTACTACAGCAAACCTATTATCTCAGATCCAGAAAGATTGATAACTACGAGGATTTTTCTGAGGCCGATTTGCAAAGTATTGATGCTCAACTGCATGAAATTCATCATAAAATTTCCAAAAATGAGGAAAAAATCACAGGTCAATTGAAGCAGATCAAGGAATTGGAAGTTGGGTTGGCCCAGGGTTACAATCCCTACTGGGGCAGCGTGTTTAAGAGTAACCGGCGCAAGAGTAGATTTGGAGACCAGGTAGAGGATCATGCTTGTGTGTATACCAGTAGGGTTACGAACTTTGCCAATTATCCCACTACCAAGTATTTCAGGATTCAACCAGATCTAATGCCCCACGAGCGCGGATGATTCTATGCTTTCACATCTCCTAAAACTATTACTGGTTCTGCTACCAGCCATTTTTATGGCTGGTTGTGGTTCGAGTGGAGGTGGTGGTGGAGGCTCCACGAATCTTCCGGTTCAGGTTCCAATTACCCGGCAGTCGGCTATTATTACGGGCCAGATTTCTCTGCCTGAATTAAATACGGACAATTTGAATTTCAGTCTAGGATTTGTGACGGACTATTCTGGATTTATAGTCACTGCCTCCTGGAAGGAAACCAACGGAACCACTGTAACCATTACCGGAAATCTTAATCCCCAAAATGGTAATTACAATTTTCAGAATGTGCCCTTTGGAAAAGAAGTTACCATAGAGGTTAAAAAGGGGAAACTGCACTTTCTCAAAATTTTAGAGCCAATTTCCTCGTCCAACCCAGATATTTCCAATGTAAGAGTTGATACAGACTCTACGGCGGAGGCAATTCTTTATCAGGAGATTAAAAAGCAGAATCCAGCGGCCACCATATCAGGGTTGGTGCAGTTTGAATCCAGTAAACTAGCTATTCGTGATGTCCTGGCTGAAATACTAAAAGAAGATGTTGAGGCTGATTCGTCTTCAATTCTTTTACGACCTGTAATTGTGCAGCAGGTACAAAGCACGGCTGGACAATTGATCAACAATCAGATTCCCAACTTTTTACCCTATGCAGTTTTAAATGATATGCCCACCACTTCTCCAAGAGGAAGCGTCGATTTCAGTTTCAGTCTTTATGATCGGGAAAGTGATAAAGCCGATGTACTGTTTTTATTTGCTCAAAATGGGATGCTGGAGCGCACAGCCACTCAATCTCCTGAGTCTTTTGTATTTTTGAATCAACTTCAGACAGCCCCGAATGGGGTTCGTTATAACCTTCGCTGGGATACCGTTTCTGATTTGGGGGCTGGTAGTGTATTTTCGGCCCGAATTCTATTGAAGGTTTATCCGGTAGGGGATAGAACCCTACAAAAAGAGTCTGTGGCCCAAAGTGTCATGTTAAATATTGATAACCGGGGGATTTCTTTCATCCAGTCGGCATCTCCTGGGACCCACCGCATTGGTAGCCCCACCAGTTTAACCCTGCTTGGAACCCAGTTTCAGTCTGTACAAAGGGTATCTCTGAAGTACTTTGGGGAAGACCCATTTATTCGCGAGAGAAGTTTTCCCCTTAATTTTATCCTTAATTCTGGTCAGGAAATTACAGCCACAATCCCAGCATTTGGTTTGTTTCCAGTTCCCTGGAGGCCAACCTTGGAAGATGGGGCTGGGGTCGAGTCTTCAGCACAACAGGAAATCATAGTATTTGAAGATACTCCACCAGATGTTTCATCTCCCAATCTTTTGCCGTTATCCGGTACAGTTGATCTACCCCAAAGAATTACTTTTGAAGGATTTTTTCTCTCTGGAGCCTTTGCGGATCGAGTCACGATGCGCCATGTTTCCAGTGGGGATACTTATGTTGTCAGTTCCGAGCAAATTACCTTAATCAGCACAGCTTCGGGCCGGATGCTGTATTCGGGATTTGTGCCTGCTGATATCAGGGCTGGGGTATACACTTTGTTTGTAAACAATACCTGCTCAGTATGTGGAGCAGCCCAAACCCTGCCCGTGAGTTACACCGCCCGCGAGCCGATTGCAGATATCAATACGGTTCGATTTATAAATACCGTTTCCGAAAATGAGGCTTTTAATTCCACCGACAATATCCTGGAAATTCAGGGAAGATATTTATCCTCCGTAAATGAAATCAGAATCAGTACCAGCCTCATGGATTTGACCCAGCAGTTTTCCTCGCAGGTGGCTTTAACGGCATTAACCATTACAACCAGTATTGTCAGGGTTCAGCTTCCTTCGGGTTTTGCTTCTTCCCAGTATTGGATTGCCGTTCAGAATCAGGCCGGAATCAGAGTGTTTCCGCAGAGTTTTCTAATTCGAGAAGGTCCAATCCCACAGGCTGGTTTAAGTGTGGCCTTTTTTTTAGATCCGGCTTTGACCCAGCAAATAGCGGGCAACCCACCGAATCCCTTTAATACGGCCATTGTCTATGCTCGATTTACAGGACAGAGATTATCCAGTCTGGAAAAACTTAGATTGACCCAAATTTCAAATCCCAATTTACTGTTTGAGACAAGTCCGATTTCGTCCAGTTTTACTCAGGCAGTTGTGCAGTTGCCGGGTTTGTTACCACCGGCTGGGTATCGTTTTATCCTCATCAATGAAGGGGGCATGACCGAAACTATTTGCCCAGTTGCCGGATGCATTGTTTTTAGGGAATTTGCTCCTTTAGTTCAGGCAGTGGAAAATATTCGCGCTCAGTCACCTTTTGGGATTCATGATATTTTAGCCACAGAGCCCAGTGATCTGGAAATTCGCGGTACAAATCTGGCTGGTACAATCAAAGTAGGTTTGAGTGCTGCGACGGTTCCAGAGATTGTTTCGGCCGGGGGTGTGCCTCTTTTATCTTCCTGCTCCATTGGAAATCTTCTGCCAACCAGTGTGGGGCCCTTAAGTTTTTTTGCCTCGTTTTCTGCCGTGACAGCATCAGTTTTACCATCGATAAACCTAACTCCAGGATGTTATGTCCTGGAGCTGGAAAATACGGCCGGAAGCATCCGAACAACATCTCCCATCTTAAAGGTCTATGAAAACCGCCCTGTATTAAATCGTATTGAGCCTGCCCAGATTGCCACCAACCGTATTGGTTTAACTAATTTATCTCTGAATGGTGCTAACCTTTTAGGTACTAGAGCTGTACATTTTTTTCATTTTCGAGAGAATACGCCTAGTTGTCCCCCAACCCAAAATCTCAGCAATGCATTGTTTTCTTTGGATAGGACAGCACTTTTAAACGCGGGTTCCAGTCAGGCTGTGATCAATCCCGCCATTCTTCAGCTTCAGAACACTTTGCCCGGCAATTATTTGATTCGGGTTCAAAATCGTGGACATCCCCAGTCTACCAGTTCCGATCTCTCAGATTGTAATCTGAGTCTGAATGCGCTAAGAATCTCAGAGCCCCAGTTGGAATTTCACGGCTTTTTAGGTGGGATATCGGGGGTTACTCCCAGTACAGCAGTGGCAGTCACTTCTACAGAGCCAGTTCAGATTGCCGGAAGATACCTGAATGGACTAAGGGATGTGATTTTTAAAAGACGGTTTGATATTCCCAATTTGCCTTCCCAGATTGCAGCTCCAGTTTTAACCTCAGGATTCAGTACCGCCTCGTTTCATCTACCGCCTCAGATGCTGGTGGGAGACTATGATTTAATTTTGGAGAATTCTTCTGGTTTTGGAGCCATTCAGACTGGCAGTGTTACCGTAATTGAAACCGAAACACCAGTGATTCAAATTCTGACTTTGGATGGGACATCCAACCTCAATACCACTGATATCAAGTATCGTTTATATGGTCCCAACATGGACTCCCTGATTTTGTCCCAGAATCAGATATCGTTACCTATTTCCTTACGGGAACTGTGTCTTCGGGATGAGCGCTCCACGATCAGCATATTTGAATCAGAACGATGTATTGTGCAAAATTTGCCCACACTTCGTTTAAGAGTGTTACCGGATGGTTCCCGGTATATTGAGATGACTCTGGCAGCGGGATTTCCTGGGGGAGATTATTTGGTTCAGGTTCAGAATATGGCTGGACTTAGGGCCGAGGCTCCCCCAAACTTAAAAATTACTGTCCGTGAGCCCAAAGTGGTTTTTGAGTCGGTTAGTGTAGTCAAGTTTCCCCAGGAGACGGATTTTGGTTTTGGAGAAAATGACAGAAAACTACGATTTGAAATTCGTGGGCAAAATCTGGCTTCAGTGGATGAGATTCGTTTAGTCAGAGAAGCAGATCCTTTAGTGTCAGTACCACCAATTGTTTTGGGAACGGCTGAGATTGCCAGAATTTTTACCTCTGCCGAAGTAACCCTTATGTCCACCTTACCGCAATTTTTAAGGCCAGGATTTTACAGTGTCTCCCTAAGAAATAACTCTTCAGAGTACTCGGACATTCTGGCCTCCCCCACCTCTCGTTTTGCGCAGCAGATTTCCATTCGCGAAGGTGCGCCAAGATTAATTCGCTCAGGATGTCTTGATGAGGTTGGGGTTTGTGATTTGATTCCTCCCGTCTCTACCAATGCAGATTGCCGACCCAGTAGCACAAACCCAACCGACCATACTTCCAGAAATGTCGATTCTACGGTCAACTTGAAATTATCTGGGTGCAATTTTTACACCTTAAGTCGGGTACGGGTTTTTCGTGATAATACCCTAGTCCCAGAATACACTTTTTCGGTGCCTGATCTGGAT
>DITF01000133.1 GCA_002422125.1 bacterium UBP17_UBA6191 | reverse complement strand
GTTCAAACTCCAGACGAATATCTCTTTCTCCCCCCCGAATCACAAAACTCTGAGCACGGTATTGCGAAAACTCGGACTCCTTTAAGGCAACAAGCTCTTGAAAATGCATACCACTGATGTCCCGCTCCCCATTAAAATACCCGAGTGGAACCCCATCAAATTGAAAGCCATAAAAATAGATAAATCCAAACACACTCAATGCCATGCTTGCTATCGCATATAATGCCAGAAACCAGCGCATAGAATCCTTTATAGAAGCGTTCGGCTTGGTCTTTGAAAACCGGGGATGATCTGAGCTAAGGCGTAACTTGTGATTGCAATCAAGAGACTACACCAAAGAAAAATAGTCAGAACTGTATTCTCGACCAAAAACAAGGAATTCCATAATGAGCCTCCACCTGACAAAAACCACAATAGTGAACCCAAAAACACGGAACTTATGAATAATCCAAGGATGGGCCTGTCCTGCACCGTTAGAGCCGCTCCCGGCAATAAATAGTTCAGAATTTTGGCCTGTTGTTCACGGTGGTATTGTTCCTGATGGCGAAAATAATGAATCCCTTTTCGTCTCCTGCCCTCAGATTCAAAACAGGTACTACACAAGGGCTGATTATTCAAAGAGGACTGGCAGTTGTTACAGATTTTTGCATCACAGAAGCGACAATGTGTGACCACAACATCCATTTTATCTTTTAGAAAAAACAACACCCCTACCATGCCCCCTCCCATGACAAACCAGCCCAGAAAAAACAGAAGACTCATGGACAATTTGCTCTCGGAAACTGAGGCAAACCATGTGTTGTGATTTGACATGGCACCTTTTAAGGGAAAATAGGCAAAAAGAGGCAGACTCTGAGTTACAAAAGAAAGATAGCGATCAATATTTTTTCGTGACTTATCTCCTGAACCACCAATCCACTTTAAATGATTGTCAGCCAGGGTCTGCTGTCCGCGCAGTTCATAGACCCGAGCCAGATTAAACAAAACCCTGTCATCAATAGGATCAAGATTAAAAGCCGATTGTAAATAGCGTTGCGCTTTATCATAATCACCAGTCTGGGCATAAGCCACACCTAGATTACCTAAAGCTGCAAAATGGTCTGGCCTTTCACTGACAATAGACTCCCACATTGAGATTGCCGTTTTTGAACCCTTCCCAATGGCATTTTCGATTAAGGCCATCTGAAACCTGGCATCAATGTCTAAAGGATTAGTGCTTAGTCGTTCCTGATAAATAGTCTTTGCTTTAGAAAAGTCCCCATGCTGCATCAAATGCAGGGCCCGCAAATGTTCTAAATTATTGGAATAACCCACGGGAAAAATAACCGGCATTAAAATCAAAAGCACAATGCCTACCACATAAATCATCTTTTCCAAATCACTTAAAAATCCCCAGAGTACAATTGGCAAAAATGCAATCAGACCAGTAGGAAAAAAGACCAAAAGACCTAGCCCCACAAAAGTAGTGATTGGAACTGAGAGGGATCTTTCTCCCATCAATTCATCTATCAGGTGTTTCAATTCCCCCTTACACTTTATGACTACTGCCGCACTAAAAATAAGTAGAGCCAGAAACAGAGCCCAAAATGCAGTATTTCCAACATCTGCCTTTAAAATTTCCCAATAAATTTCTTCAGACAATAGAGACTGAAGAAATGTTCTGGCAAACGCAAAGGTTTCATTTGGCGCCGATTTCTCTAAAACCCTGATCTTGGCGGCCGCAAGTTCTGGGTGGTAGGGATCATATAAAAAGCCTTGATTTACTAAAACACTGGCAGTCTGCCAATCGTTTTGTTCCATGGCCCGTTTGCTCTCTGAGGCTAGCAACCCAGCATAGGGAGAGTATATTTCAAAACCCTTGTACAAAAGTCCGTACAGCGACCGCTCAAAATACTTCTCACTAAAAAAATTATCTTTCAAGCGTAAAGCCAAAAGGCCTGCCATAAAATACCAGTCAGAATCAAGTTCACTAGCGGAAACGGCCCTATCTAAAAGGTTGGCCTTTAATGTTTCACCCTGATCCCGGATATTATCAAGGGATGACTGAAGTAATATGCCGCCGAGTAAATACTGGGCCAACCTATTCTGGGGGCTTTGTTTCAAAAAATTTTCGAGAATTCCTCGCTTGACTTGCACATCACCCCAAGTAGGCACTGGAGAAAATAGCGTCTGAAAATCGGAACTTAGGGCAATCAATTCCGCCTTCTGCCTCTCATACAACTCAAAAGGCCGTCGGCCATCTGCCCCAGGCATTGGAATGGTCGTCAAGGCTGGCCTTTGGGAGCGGGATGGCTCGGCTTTAGCTTTGGCCAACCAAGTTTCAATCCATTTGGATGAATCGGCATCAGCCTTTTGCATGGCCTTTTCCAACCAGGAGGAGGCTGGGCCAAAGGCCTGATTTTCCAAAAGATATCGGCCCAAAAGATACTCGTCCATAAAATCCGTCTGGGATGATTCAGCCCGTTTTCTTAGCCCATCAAAAAACGCAACTTCCCTGCCTGGAAGGGTGAACAGCTCGTCCAGAAGTTTCCATGATCTCTCGGAATCCATCTTCCTTAAAATCTTGGATAACAGGTAGTATCCAGCCAGTTTCTTTTCACTGACAAATGTTTCCAAAACATTACCCAGATCCAATAGCGATCCATCCTCAAGCTTTGGAATCAGATCTGCCATTAAAAACATCAATTCTATGGAAGCATAACCATTGGTTAAAAGGATGATAAATTCCTCGGCAGCAAAACGAAAATTCTGGCCCCGGATCGCCGAACGGGCAACATCCAGGTGAGCTTTTTCAAAACCATCCTGAAGTTTCTTTTCTACCTGAATCATTTTGGCATTGGAGGCATG
>DITF01000344.1 GCA_002422125.1 bacterium UBP17_UBA6191 | reverse complement strand
AACTAAAGGTATAATTAGAGCATTTAGCGTGAGATTTTTCCGGCCATCACGACTGAACTAAAAATGGGGCCCAAAAATCTGTCAAGTAATTTTTGAAAAAACTGGCTGTGACAGATAGGTATTTATGTAATGAGCAAACGCCGTGACAGATTCAGGTGTTACCCCCCCCCAAACCGTCCTCATAAAAACCACCAAATTTAATTTCCGGACCGGCGTGAAAAATCAACCGCCCCCAAGGGTGTTTTAAGAATCTTTATCGTTTGGGGACTTAGTGGGGGAAGGGGATGGGAAAAGATTTGTTCCCGAGTTTAGAACCTGCATGTGTTCGGGATTGCCAAACAAAAGATATTGTTTGTCGCCAGATTCAATCAGATACATGGAATTTTTGGAATCAAAGGCCTGACGGGAGATCACTTTAAATAGATCTCCCTGGCCTGTAACAACTCCGGCTGTGGCAGAAAACCTTTTTAAGAACTGGCTGAAGGCCACAAATAAAAAGGCCACCAATCCTAAAGAAACAATGGTATGTATAAACCAGCCGATACCAATATTTTGCATTTCAGACAACTCAACGACCGCCAAGTCCGCCCATGCGTTCAAATGGCGAAACAATCGAAGTGATTCGGATACCGAAGTTCTCATCAATGATGACCACTTCACCGCGAGCAATCAGTTTTCCCTGTACATACAATTCTACTGCCTCACCGGCCTGTTTATTAAGCTCTACAATGGATCCATTTACCAGTTCCAGAATCTGGCCAATGGGCATTCGGGTTCGCCCTAATTCCACAGTCACCTGAAGCGAAACATCTTTTAACAGTTCCATGTTCCCAAGGTTGGCCTGCCCTTGTTCAAAGGGAGAAATCGGAGCAAACTGCCAGGGAGCATAGGGAGCAGACATCGGAGGGTTACCCCCCGCACCACCACCCGAGGCTTGCATCTGTTGCATTTGCTGCATTTGCGCCATCATCTGTTGCATGGCTGCGACATCCATCTGGGGTGCACCCTGCTGAGGCATCATAGCCGCGGGTTGGGCCATTGGCATCTGAGACTGCTGCTGTTGCTGTTGAGGCATGGAAACGGCTGGGGCCGATTTACCAGCCTGTGCTGCATTACCTTTTTGAGCACTGGACGGAGCTGGTTCTTCCACAGGAAAGCTGGCCGATGGATCCATGGCGGTTACCCAAGCCTTGGCCAAATCCAGGGACAGGATCAATCTCAGTTTGGAAGCTGGCTCATTGCCAACATTTAAATCATATAAAATCTCTACCAGTTCTTTTTGTCGCAATAAGGCGGCTTCTGATGGAATATCAGCACCCTTGATAATGACTGGAGAGGGAGGGGCTGTTACCACATAATCCTTGCCTGTCTTTTTTTTGAGGGAAGGAATCAGTTTACCCGTAACAGCATTAAAACATTCCCCAACCGCTCCAAGCTGTAGATCCCCAAATGTAAAATTGGGATCCTCAAGGTATTCCCCTTGCAGCATAATACTGGCAATCATAGCTCCAAACACGGAATTTACGACTATGCCAGCTTTGCCAGCACTCAGATTCAAGCCCACAAAGACCTGTTCCGTGGCTGCCAAGGTATCTCTAATATCAGAGCCAGGCAATAGTTTTAAGCGCCCACCGGACAAAGCTACATCCGTATTGATGTAACCCGCAAGCTCCTTCATATTGGCCGCAAAGCAGTCATCGGCAATTTCCTGAATCATCCTCGCTTGTTCGGCCGAGAAAATTCCAAAATCGGCCTGCTCAAGTTCCATGGAATCTGAATCATCCATGTCTCCAAGCCCCATGTCGCCCTGTAACAGAGCATCAATCTCTTCCTGTGATAAAACGCTTTTGTCACTCATTATCTCTTCCTTTACCCTCCATCACCCGAGTGACGGTTACAGCCAGTTTTTTTCCAGAAATACCGGGTAGCCCCTTAAATTTAACCTCATCTCCGACATAAAGCCCCACTTCCTGGTTGGGCTTAGACTTGAGTTTCACTACATCCCCCACCTGGATTCTAAGAAGCTCTGCATAAGTCAGTTCAGACTTACCCAGTTCCACCCGTAGAATCGTATGCATGGAACGAAGCCTCTCATCAATGATTTCCATTGACTCTTCCATATGCTCGGACCGCTGTACCGCGTACCATTGGGTAGCAGATAGTTTGGTGGCAATTGGCTCAAGAGAAAAATACGGCAAACACAAATTCATAATGCCTTCTACATTATTGATGCTCATCTCAAATGTAATCAGAAGCACCATATCCGTTGGAGGTACAATCTGTGTAAAACTTGGATTGGACTCAAACTGGGAAAATTGTGGCTCAAGAGGTACGACTGAGGACCAGGCCTCATTCAACTCCTGCAAAACCCTCTGCATAATTTTTGCCATTACGGCTTCTTCAATTTCTGTCAACTTCCTTTTATCCTGTTTTGAGTCTCCAATGCCGCCCAATAGCCTGTCCAAAACAGCAAAGGCTAGCTCCAGATTCATCTCAAAAATTCCCTTGCCCTCCAAAGTGCCAAGGTTAAACACACATAAAAGTGAGGGATTATCCACAGAGCGGATATACTCTTCATAGGTTATCTGGTCCTGAGAAGCAATTCGCATATTGACCAGATATCTAAGCTGGGTAGAAAAAAAGGTGGTTATACTTCTCTGGAAATTTTCATGGATATGCTGCAGAGTTCGTAACTGGTCTTTGGCAAACTTGGTTTGTCGCTTAAAGTCATACAGTTTGATGCGGTATTTCCCACCGCTGACCGAAACTCCCCCGCCTTCTCCATCTCCATCACCACCGCCATCGTGCAGAGTATTCAGAAGATCATCAATGGCTGCTTGAGACATTAAATCATCAGACACAATGTTCCTCCTATAGACTCTGAAATGTGAGAGTGGTTACATGTACACTTGTGATCCGACCGCTGGTTTTTGGCACTTGCAAATCCTTTTCCAGAATGGCATTCAGGATTTCTTTCAGTTCCTCGCCTAACACCTTTCTCTGAAACAAATAGATCACATCTTCTTTGGTCTTGTCAGAAAAATACGCCAGAACCCTGTCCTGCAAAGGCGCAATATTAACTTGTAGTATTGGCTGTAGACTGAGGCGGGACACCCCAACGCTCAGGTCAATTTTCACAGTCAATGAAGTCTGCTCCGCACCAGTGCGGATGTAGGCCATGATCCCACTACCCTTGGTTTCTCCCTCAAACGGGATATAAGCTTCCGTCTTTTGCTCTTCCTCAAACACATACTGCTCTTGCATAGGACGGTTTGCCACCATGGTGGTAAGACTATAGCTTATATACATGGAAACAATTACTGTGATCAGGATTACAATCACAACAAACAAAAATATCACCAGTAATGGTGCCCGATTACTTCCCGATTGTTCCTGGGCGGCTGCATCATCTGCCACAAGCCTCTCCTTTGCCTATGCATCAGGTATCGTCTTGAAGTGCACGAAACTTTCGCATTTCCATGAGGTTTTGCTAGACTATTGAAATGAAATCAATAAAAATCGGAATCTTGACTGTATCTGATCGGGCAAGCACTGGAGTTTATAACGACCTGAGCGGACCAGCGATTGAAAATACCCTTAGAGAATATCTTAGCAGTTCTTATACTACCGTGTATCGTCTGGTTCCAGATGAACAGCATTTAATCGAAAATTCTTTAAAGGAACTCTGTGATGAGGAAAAATGTTGCCTGATTGTCACGACTGGGGGAACAGGGCCGGCCGTAAGGGATATCACACCAGAAGCCACCGAGGCCGTCTGCCAGAAAATGATGCCCGGATTTGGGGAACTCATGCGCGCAACCAGCCTAAAATTTGTGCCAACTGCCATACTCTCACGGCAAACCGCAGGGATTCGCAATCAATCTCTGATCGTAAATCTTCCTGGTAAGCCAAAATCGATACGGGAATGTCTGGATGCGGTTTTTCCTGCCATTCCCTACTGTATCGATCTTCTGGATGGCCCATATCTTGAAACCAATCCAGAAGTCATCAAGGCATTTCGTCCCAAATCTTCCTGATTACATGGGGGGGAAAAAATATCTGGTGAAACTTATGGAAACAACCATTCCCTTGGCCTCAAGATTAACCCCTCGGGCTGCTAATACTTGATTCAGTCGGCTCAGAAGCCTTCCTCTTTCCCGGCCTTCCTCATCGCGAATCATTTCCAGAATTTCATCTCTGGTTTTGTCAGACATAAACCGTAGAACCTCAGATAATAGGGGAGCCATACTCATTTCAACATCGGCGCGAAGATCTTCTTTTTCAATTCCAAGAACCGCTGCAAAAGTCAGAATCTTATCCTGTTCATTAATTGTAGCCATAAATTCAGTGGACTTCCCTGAATTCAAGGGAACATAAGCAATAGCAGGAACCGTGGATGCCGCCATAATTTCGGCATTCACTCCCGGCACGGCTGTGGATGATGAGCCCCCAAACATCCAGTTCAAAGGCACCAACAGGATAAAAACAACGGCCGCAGTGACAGCAATTTTTTTGGGATCCTTCCAAGGTAGCTCCTGATACACCAGCCAGTAAGCCGCAAAATCTATTTTAGACGCACCCGAAGACCCGGACTTGGATTCTTCATCATATTCATTGGCTGCCATGTTAATCTCCTAACCTTAAGGTTCCCGAATGGTTCTGACTTCCAGACGACTGTTTTGAGGCAATTTTGTCTGTCCTGGCTGATACCGATATTTTGGCTGCCAAGCACCAAAACTGACTACAGCAAACCTGGACGGGTCAAATCTCTGATCTTCTTCCAATAAGAAGTCTATCACGGCTTGAGCTCTTGCAGAAGCAAGATGCCACGCACTTGGATATCTCTCGGAAGCAATAAAACTAAAATCCGTATGTGCTTCCACCTGAAAAATCACGGCATCATCTTCCATATATTTCTGACGAAACAACCTGTACACCATTTCTTTGGCCAATTCTCTTAACTCCACTCCATTTTCTTCAAACAAAAGACTGGTTTCCAAATGAAACAGGGCATGAGAAGCATCATGAGGAGCCAACTTAATCAGGCCCGCCAGCGTCTGGTACTCTTCCATTGTTTCCATCATATTGGAAGGCCGCTTAAAATCAAAGTTTCTGTCCTCAGAACGCCTCAACTCCTTGTCCTGTTGACCTTCTAAAGGACGATTTCTACCTGACAGCATATCACGAGTTCGTTGCCGCCCCGTGTTTTCCAATAAAACCTGGTCTCGACCGGCTGAGACATCCTGCTGGGTGTTATCAGAACGGTTAGGACTAAATGAATCGCCTTTAGCATGCATTGGCTCTACTTGCTGTTTTGCGGTTTCCAGTTCCTCACGGTTATGTGAGGATGCCGCAAACTCCAGATTTTCTTCGGATTGATTTTTTGGTGTTTCATCCTGCTGTGTCTCCTGCTGCACAATCGATCGATTGTCGCGGCGACGGTTTGTCACCGATCTTGGTTCCTCCAGTTGATGAACGATCCTCTCTACCTCGCGTTTTTCCTCACCAATCAGCTTAAGGGCTTTGGAAGCCTCCATTACCATTTGCTTTTTTAAAATCAATCTCTCTTTAGGAGTTTGTTTATCCTTAACTTCAATCAAAACTTCACTTACGGCCTGATCAAACGATTTGTCTACCAGTTTTTGAGTTTTTCTGGCAATCCCACTGCCCATACTGGTCGAGGACCCTGACATGACCCCAAACGCTGCCGTCATCGTGTCCTTCATGGTTTCAAACTGCTTTTTATCTAAAGAGGAAAAGGAAAACAACAGTACAAAAAAGCACAAAAGCAGAGTCATCAAATCACCATAGGTAACCATCCATCCTGGGGCACCTTCGGGAGGACATTCTTGACATTTGGACATGACACTCTCCAGTTAAAACTTGGGCTTGATAAACCTGATTTCAATACGATTTTCAGGACGAAAGGAACGCTTTTGGGTATCTGTGTTACCTTTAGCATCGCCCCAGCCCACAGCCGCAAACGATGAAGGCTTAAATCTTGGCTCAAGCCTTTGCAAGACCTCAATCAAAGCTATGGACATTGCCAAAGTCAATTCTCTGTTATTTCTAAATCTTTCCGATGGCCTTTGTGAATCGGTATAACTTTCAATCTGAAAATAACCCTGTCCCAAATTAGCTAACAATAATTCAACCACTCCTCGCAGTCGTAACTCTGTCAGCTCATCCGCTTTAATACTGGCTGTCTTGCGATAAAATATCTCATCTGTATCAAGAATCACCGAAGTCTGCACACTACGGTTGGCATCGCTTTGAGACTCGCGAACCTCGCCGGACACATTAATTTGATCCGCCGTTGAAAACTCTTTGCGCGGAACAGGATAATCAAAGCGTTTTTTGGAACCCTTCCCGTCAATCCTGTCCATTCTTTGCAAATCCTTGAGCTTTTGTCCCGTAGCTAGATCCTCAAGTTCATTTTCTCCAGGATTTCCAGAACTAGGCATGTTTCGTCCCACCAACTTACGGTTACGGGAAGCATCTCCTGAATTTTGCAAATGCTCATCGCCCCGTGCCAGCAAAACTTTGGACACTGGCTCATTGGAGTAACTTCTTTGTTGCTGAACATCGTTGTGCTTCTTTTGAGCCGCGACATCGGCTGGAGCTACGGCAAGCTTTAACTCCTCTCGCTCACTGATTGACTCCTGAGTCATTGGATCAATAGTTTTTGCCATGTAATCACGCACCGAAACCCTATCTTCGGTAGCATTAGACTCCATGGTCGAGTCATCTTCCACTTTTTCCTGAACTGTGGTTTTCAGATTATCCAGTTGGTCCAGATTGTTGGGACCTGCCTCGATAGCAGTTTGAATCATGCCAATGGCTCGATCCATTTCAATCTCCATAGAATTCAAGAACTGAAGCCTCTCCCTTGGGAACTTGTCCGACTTGGCTCTTCTGACTTTTTCCATAGCCATGTCAAAAAGCTTGGATGAATATTTTTGGGGTAGTTGTGATACTCCTACCCCATCAATTGCCGAATGGCCCTGCATCAATCCATACGCCCCAGTAAATGTCTTTTTTAAGGACATCATTACCACGACATCGAGGCTTGAAAATGAAAACAGCAACACAAAAAAACATAATAAAAGGGTCATCAGATCACCATAGGTGACCATCCATCCGGGAGCGCCTTCGGGAGGACATTCCACACACTTTGACATCTTTTATTCCTCATCCGTATCGGCAGTTTTTGCTGACATGATCTTACGAGCTGCAGGGGAAAGATATGCTTTTAATCGTTCTTCCACGATTCGAGGATTGTCCCCAGCCTGAATCGATAAAAGACCTTGAATCGAGATTGTATAGATCAAAATCTCCATATTGTTCTTTACTTCAAGGTTTCTTTCCATGGGAATAGTAATCATGTTGGATAGCATCGCACCGTACATGGTTGTAATCAAAGCAACCGCCATAGCTGGCCCTAAAGACGATGGATCACTTAGGTTTCCTAGCATCAGAATCAGCCCCACTAGGGTACCAATCATTCCAAAGGCTGGACCAAAGGTTGAAAAACAATTGACGATTTTCATACCGCCTTTGTGACGAGCGTCTACCTGCTCCATCTCGGCTGTCAGAATATCCTTCACCAAACCAGGATCCGTTCCGTCAATCACCAACTGGACCCCTTTTTTGATAAAGGCATTGTTAACCTTTTCCACATCTTCTTCCAAAGACAGGAGTCCCTCTCGTCTCGCCTTCTCTGCAAACTCTACCAGAAGACGAATAATATCAATCGGATTCTGATCAATCATCTGAAAAGCCTGTCCAATTACGCTAGGGATGCGTTTGATGTCATCCAGCGTAAAGTTCACAAACACAGATGCAAGAGTTCCCCCCAATACAATCAGGATAGAGGGACCGTCCACAAAGGCTGCCACCTTTGCCATATCTGGGGGGAAGCCCACCATTCCCAATCCCACAAAACATACGGACAAGAGGAGACCAACGGTTGTTGCTATGTCTTTCTTCATACCTTTTACTCCAGAATTGGCTTCACACTATGAAACCCATGAGTCGTCATATACTTATAATCGACTATTTTCTGGATAATTTCAGGTATGGATTCTAAAACGAGATACTTCTCTCCATTCAAAAGTGTAATACAACTGTCTGGGATAGACTCTACGAGCTTGACCTGATCGGCATTCAGGTAGAATTCGATTCCATTAAATCGGTGTAGTGAAATCACGACTTCTCTTGTTTTAGTGCCTGCAACTCAGCTTCTACAGCCTGAATTCTCTTTTCCAGAGCAGTTAGGTCACGGGCTGGCACAAGCTGAAGTTCCCGGGCAACGGTCTCAATTTTCTCGCGAATTACCTTCTCCATCTCGGCCTGGGAGGCTTTGGCCTTATCCGTCATTTCCTGTAAAAGGGATTCTCTTTGATCCTGCTGGGCCTTACCAGCCCGAATCATCTCATCGACAAAGTCAGAAGCTACATCTTTAGCTAGAGATGCTGAACCCAAGCCAAAATAAAACAACTCACGAAATTTTTCGTTCAACATAGTACTCCTTATTAAATCTTGTCTCTTGTCCAGATCAAATAAACAATCTGAAGTATGAATAATATAAACAGAATCTTGATTGTCTGCCATTCAATTGCAAAAAATATGGGGTGAATGGAAGGAATGAGATATACAAAATGCTCCCTTGCCTCCTGGGCCTGTTTTTCTAGGGCCTTTTCAATAGAGTCGGGGCGGGCGGCACTTTGCTCTGGGCCATGATTACAAAACTCATCATGGATATGATCAGATCCCGACGGTCTTGGTTGGGGCGGTTTAGGACGCAGATGTACGGGTATTTGTTCTCTTAGGGGGCGCATCACGGCCTCAAACTCCTCACTCCCCGGTTCAAAAAATGACCATTCATGGAAGCGAAACGCGGTGGGAATATCTCCCTGATTGAAGCTACACATGGCCCCTGCCAATCCGTAAAAGCGGCGGTTGAACAAATCATCACTGCTATAGTCATCATTCTTCATTCTCTGGCTCAATTCCATGGACTTCTCAAGATATCTCAGAGCAACATTACAATTTTTTCTGACCTGATATTCAATCAGACCAACTTCCCCGTACAGACGAAATATAGCCTTGTGCTG
>DITF01000285.1 GCA_002422125.1 bacterium UBP17_UBA6191 | reverse complement strand
GTAGCAAATTTTCAAGGCGTTTTTGCAGGTCTTCTACAAGGCCACGGTAACGGACCTGAGCTGAATAGGAGTGCCACTCGTCTAGATATTCATTGTGGGAGGAAATGAGGTTGGCTGCTTCCACGCACTGGCTTTGGTTCAGGCCTTTGGAGTCTGGGAACAAAAATAGCTCCATAGCTTTGTCTGGTCTCAAATTTAACAGACCCTTAATGATTTCAACACCTACAAGACTTCGAAAGGCCTGAAATTGCCTTTCCAGTAAAAACCAGCCCTCTAGGTTTCCGATACACAAGAGGTTTTGAGCTAGACGAATTCGGAAATAGGGATCTGGTGCACCCAAAAGAAACAGAAGATCGGTTTCTCCGTCTGTTTTCACGATCCAGTTGTCAATGGAGCGCACAAGATCATTGGTTAATGCTTGCTTAAGAACACCGGATGCAAATATCTCGGTGAGCATTCCATCAAAATAATTCTGGAGCAGGTAGCGATAGATAGGGATTCTATCCGACTCCTGAAGAGAACCAGCGTAACGGTGAACTCTGGCATGAAAATTTTTATGGATGATACCTCGAATATCAAGGAAGCAAGATTCATCAGGGCTTTCAAGCCAGAGTTCCCATTCGTTCTGCAAATGCTCTTTAAGCTGCCAATAGCTTATACAAGAGGCCCTGAGAGGTTTGGGTAAATCTGGTATGGCCTGAGCCATGGCTTCGCCTAATAACAGATCTGTGCCCAAAAGCATTTGAAACAATTCGGGGTAGAGTTCTTTTTTGTATTCCTGAAGGCTGGCAATCAATTCAGGGGGCAGGCGGTAAGGGTGCTGTAATAAGATTTGAAGTAGGAATTGTTGGGCCTTGGGTTGCGATCGTTTGTATTTTTGTAGAATCGCATCCCATAAGGCCATCGGAATAAACTCCGATTGTAAGATATGCTGTAGTAGTTTGTATGGGGATCTCTTGAGACATTCTTTGGCCAGATGGGGATAAAAACTGGAATAAAATGTGCCTAAATAACGAACCCAACCAGCCTCCACCCATAGATTTAAGGGGATTTCCCCAGAGCTCCATTCACAAGAAAGCTGTTGCAGTTCTCCTAGATCTAAATTATGTAGGCAAAGTTTCAGAATTTCCCGAACCGATTTCAATTGATTCTGTTTTAAATGTCGGTTCAGAGCGGCATGTAACATTGGCTTGAGGGGCAAGTGTTTCTTTAGGTGCTCGGCTACTACCATACAGGCGGGACTGCCGGTTTCAATGTAGTATAAAAACAGTTCCTGCATTGCTTCCACCGAGGGTGTTGGCATAGTCTGTAGCCACATGCTGGAAAAATGAGAAAATATAGGGTCAGAGGCCTTTAGTTGCTCAAGTGATATTGAGGGAGGATTTAAGCGATGGACCCTACGAGGCAGGCGGGACACACCAAGATATCTCAAGTAGTCCAGCAACGAGGATAAATCAAGGCAACTAGGCTCAGTAGGGGTTGCAGGTGTATTGATTTTTAGAATCAAAGAAATGCTTTCAGGAATCAGAAAGCCTATAAAATCCGGGCCGTGATCTTCTTGGGCATCCACTAATGAAGTCAGGCTGAAGTGAGGTAAAGAGTGGCTTTTTGTAGAGAATATGGAAACTACAAGCGAGCTAACATCGGGCTTGTCACATATCTTTAAGCCCAGAATTTCGGCAGTTAGTTTTGCAATATCAATATCCTCAGGGCTTTGGGGGACAATTCCAGAAAACTCCAAACCAGAAAGAGCAATGACAAGTCTTAGTCTGAATAAAATTTCCAAAACTTCGCTTGCGGGAATTAGGACTTCTTTTAAGGGATTTTTGGGAAATGGGGGGCTGGCATAAGCTGGTTCTTTGTCATAATAAGCAGAAAGAAGTAAACTCCCTTGTCTTTGAAAAAAAATATCCCGGATGCGCAGCCCATTTCGGACACATTCTGCTCTTCTGATTTTTTGCTGCAATGGTTTGGTGTTTTGGGTGCTAGAGGTAAGCAGGGCTTTAAAGTCTTTGATTAGCTCCGCGTCTCCACTAGCGGCTACCGTATTGGTTAAAACTGGCAGGTACGAGGTTTGTACCATTTTTTCGCGAAGCAGAAATCTTGTCAGATCAAGGGAACGGTCGGTTAGTCCCAATTTTTGATAAATCTGTAACAGGTTATGGATTTCCGAGGATACATGCCTTTCCATGGAGAACAGAAGATCGGTGAAGTACAACACCCGTTCGTAATTTAGAAGGTCTCCATGAATATCTATCAAAAGTCTTAATGTCTCTTGATTGGCGGGTTTGTCTGCCCTGAGATGACTTAATACAGATAGGGCCTTGCCTGGAGCTTTTGTTTCTCTAAATGCTCTGCTTAAAAGAATTCTGGTTGGGTCATCCAGTTGTTCCTGCGAAAAATCGCCTAAAACTCTAATGACCTCTTCAAATCTGCCATCCTTCAAAAGACTCTGGGCTAGCTTAACGCTGGCTTTCAGACGAGTTTTGGAATTCAGGCTGACCAGGTTTGTCATCGATTTGTCCCAGGAAAAAACCATTTTAGGGAGTGGCGGAGGTGAGTCTTCCAGTAAAACCAGTCATGACCGCCTACTGAGACTTTGAGAGAATACTTGATACCAAGACTGCGAAAGAGCTGGGCCATCATATAACTCAGTTGTTCGCCACCATCCATATCACCGGTTCCCAGATAAAATCTGCTGCTGAAGGGTGGCATATCAATAACTTCATGATATATAGCACCCTGCTTGGGCCAAAATGCTGAGGATTCCCCCCCACTAAGCCCATAGACATGAGGATAATGCAGAGCCGTCCGCACGGAGACCAGACCACCAAGAGAATAGCCAAAAATGGCCCGGTCTTCACGAAAATGGCTCAGCTTATAGTGAGTGTGTAACCAGCGAATCAGTTCGTCTCCCAGAAATTTTTCAAAGCGGTGGTTAAAAATGTAGTCTTTTTCTCTCTCGTGAGAGCTCCTGGGACTGACCATAACACATACCA
>DITF01000019.1 GCA_002422125.1 bacterium UBP17_UBA6191 | reverse complement strand
CTTCCAGCCTGTAATAGAGCTGATCAATATGGGTTGCTCTGGATAATATCAGGGCTTCTTTGGCCTCGTGTAAGTGCTGTTCATTTAATAGAGGCTCATCAGGGAAGAGTTCAAAACACATCTGTTCACCCAGGGCATTACAAAGCCAGGGCTGACCTTGGGTTAACTCAAAAATTTTCTCCACCAATCCGGGCACCAGTTTTTGTCCATGTTCGGCCTCATGTTGAGAAAACAGATCAAAAACATTTTGCAGAGTAAAATTTCCCAATCGCACTGACTTCGCCTTGATATTAAAACAGGAGCCCCCAGTGAGCCAGGTATCCTCTTTCTGGGAATAGATTCGGTAGTCTTTTAGATCGCGCACACCATTTAAAATGATGGATTGGGGGAAGGCGTGGGGTCGTTGATCGTATCCAGCCCGAAGCTGGCGCAAGAGAGCAATCAAGGATTCTCCGGCCATGGAGTCGATTTCATCGATCATTAAAACAACAGGTCGTTTCGATTGAACGGCAATCTCTCGCAAGTAAAGATTTACCCCATTTGCATCAGAAAAATACGAACTAATCTCAGGCGGGTTTAATGTGCCTATTAGTTGAACCGCATGTTTTAAGGCGTATAACACAACCCGGTTACCGGCTAAAACATCACCTCTGGCGGCTTGGGCATCTTCCACTGTGATATGCAGAGCAAAATATGTACCGTCTTCATTCAACTGCCGGCAAATTTCACGCAGAAGGGTGGTTTTACCACTTTGCCTCGGAGCATGGTGAGTAAAGTATTTTTCCTGCTCAATTAGTTCCAGGATTGGTTTTGACCCAATTGGTCTTGAGACCGTGTAATGAAGTCTTGGTTGATTTGCTCCAGCAGTGTTAAAGAATTTTTTCATGACACTTGATTATATCATGCATAGAGGCTTCGGCTTATATCTGATACCGCTTCTGTAGCAGTTGTCTTAGGGATCTATAGGCCTGATTGAGTATGGTATTGGGGGGCAAAATGAGGCGTAAAACTCCGGTGCGTTGATGGTGGAGGTTTAGGTGGGTTTTGTCTAACTCTGCCCGAACCTCAAAAAAGGAATCTCTGGTGGTGACTCCATCCTTTTGCTCCACGGGAATGCTGCCGCCTCCAAGCCAACCCAGGGCCGCTGAGGGCAGTTCGCGTTTTTCGTAAGGGATGATTTGAATTCGTTTGGCCATAAGTGTCTGATCGGCATTGCCAAACAATCTGACTTCTCCCCTAAGGTCTTGATACTGAAAGAGATCATAGGCTTGTTCCTGGGATACCACGGCAATAAATTCAGCGGCTTCTTTGGGTACAATCGATCCGATTTCAAATCCTTGCCTGACATGACTGTGCAAAAATTTGTGCAGATTTGGTGCCGCCAGAATCCCATTAACCTCGGCATATACTTTGAGTTTTTCTTGTTTTTCCAATAGAGATTTTACTTTGTTTTCCAGAAATCGGATGCGTTCATGAATGGGTTCGAGATCGGCAATTAAGCGATCCATGGCCCGGGATTTTAAGGCCTCAGATTCCTGAATCTGGGCACGGGCTACCAGTAGATCCATCGATAGCTCAGGATTGTAAAACTCAAACAACAAATCGCCAATATGTACCTTTTCCCCGTTGTGTTTATGGATGGTATTTAAATAACCGTCGCTGGATGCAATCAATTTTGTGAACTTTTGAATCTCCACTATTCCGGGAGCACGGATAGAATTACGAACCGGAATGACTCCTAAAATCCATACAAAAGCCCCGATAAAAAGTGAGGTTATCAATACGGCACGGAAACGGACTCTTAAATATTTTTCCTCAAACATTACGCTGTGAACTAGCCCTAAAATGGGTTTGACTAGCCAAAAAACTATAGTCATAGTGGCAAAAATCAGCCCTAGAATAAACCACTTATCCATCACAAACATGGCAATTCCCACAGAAAGTAGAATTCTGTAGGCGGAACTCAAGGCTCCATAAAAAAGTAACCAGAAACTCTCTGATTTTGATTCTGCCAGTGAGTGTACATGGGGCAGACCAAAGATGTAATGATCCAGAATATAGTTCCACTGCTCCTTGGAACGGTTGGAGAGATTGGGAATCTCCAAAAGATCAGAGAGAATATAATACGAGTCTAAACGGGCTAAAGGGTTTCCATTAAACAGGAGGCTGGAAACAGAACCAATAAACATGACATTAAAGGCTAGGCTATGGATTAGTCCTTCCCCGGTATTGGCCCAAATCAGACAGGCAATGGCTGCAAAAAATAACTCCACAATCATTCCGGCGGCGGATACCAGAATACGATGCCACTTGTTGCGAAAGGCCCAGCTAGCCGAGGCATCCATGTAGGGTAAGGGGGTTAAAATCAAAAACATCACACCCATGGTATGTACCTCGCCCCCAAATCGTTTGGTAAGCATGGCATGGCCCATTTCGTGAAAGAATTTTAAGAAGGCCAGACAGAGGTAGAGATAAATCAGGTTATCGGGAGCCAAAACCCCTTGAGTGTTTAAAAAGAGCTGTTCTCTGTTATCAAGGGCCGTTTTTATGCCAATTCCGATGATTAGAAACCAGATTATCGCTCCCAATCGGGAAAATATGCTGTGGATCAGGCTTTCATAGCGCCTAAGCCAAAGCTCTGGATCCCAGAGGGGAATTTTAAGAAACAGAATGGATGCAATGGTCTTGACCCGCTCTTTTCTCGACATCTCTGTCAGCCTGTCAAACATGGCTTTGGTATCAGCGGTGTTTTCAAAGTAGAGTAGGTTTGCCATGTGAAGCTGCGATAAGAGCCGAATCACTTCGTCCTGGGTTGGGGCTGACTGGGGGTTGCGAATCAGGGAATCTTCCCAGATTTCTTCCACGGTGTACTTTGTGGAAAGGCGCATCAAAAAGTCATAGGCTTCGACACGAATACGAAAAAAATGGTTGTTAAAGGGATCGCTTAATACAAACCAGGTTTTGCCTCGGAAGTTCTGCTTGTGAATTTTGACGGAATAAAGAAGGCTGACCCGTAAGTCACAGACTCGGTACCAGGATTCGCTGAATAGATTCCCAATCATTTACCACCACAGATACAAGGACAGGGTGTCTTGAATACGGTGAGTCAAAATCCAAAGGATGTTTTTGGTTCCAGCATCAATTTTAGCCGTTCCGCTCATTCCCGGCCTCCACCATAATTCAGCCTCGTTATTGATTCTGGCTTTTAAGAAAAAGATATTTCCGTTGGAACCGTCTACTGTGGCAACAGGGATGAGATTTTCGATTACAAAATCATATTTTTGCGATGGATTGCTTAAAAGGGCTAGTTGACCAATATCCCCGATTTGAATTTTGGCAACATCCCGCTCCGGGACCTTTAGCTCAACATATAGATCCACCGGGTTGGCAATTTGAAAAATGCTGGTTCCTTTGGTGATGGGGGCACCTAAAAGGCTCTTGGTATCTCCCTGAATGATGATTCCGTCTCTAGGGGCTTTTAGGGTGGCAATGTTGATGTAGTAATTTACTCGGTCCAGTTCGGCCAGGGCCTGCTCTAGTCTGGCTTGTGCAATATTCATGTCGGCAAGTCGGCCATCGGCTCTGGCTTTTTGGGTTTCTCGCTGATATCTGGTGATTTCGGCTTCGGACTCGGCTCGTTTCAAAAACAGATCCTGAGTATCCAAGGTTAATAAGACATCGCCTTTTTTTACCAGATCCCCGGCTTTGGCGGAAACAGAAAATACAATCCCATCATAGGGGGCGGATACATAACTGACCTCGTCCGTTACGAGGTTGGCAAAGACTTCAATTTTGTAATCCCAGGTGCCCGTACAGATATAGATAGTCAGAATGGAAAAAACAATAATCAACAATTTAGTAAAGGTTTTTTCTACCCCCAGCCACCATGCGGCCCAGTTTCTGAGCTTAAATAGCAAACGGGCCATAAAACCCAGACTGTCCTG
>DITF01000214.1 GCA_002422125.1 bacterium UBP17_UBA6191 | reverse complement strand
AAGTAGAATAATGTCGCGAACTGTTTTTGAGTGATCGCGATGATAGGCCTGAAACATTTTGATACCAACCAATTCTCCTTGGGCCCCGGAAACAGGCTGGGTGGTCACGGCTGGTAGTCCGGTAATTTGCGAGAACAGATTTTGGATGCGATGTAAAAGCTCCAGATTTCCTTGTACCGATGATTCTGGGGACTGAGGATGAGAGTCGGTAAATCCACTTAAGCCAGCAGCCCAATCGTTAATATAGGGATTATATTTCATTGTGCAGGAACCCAAGGGGTATAGTCCCTTATCTGGGCTGACATTGAGTGTACCAAGATGCTGATAGTACTCAATGATTTCTGAGGCCGACAGATTTGGTAATCCCACAGGATTTTGCCTCAATAATGTATTGGGAGTATTGGGCAGATGGACAATGGAGTCCTGGGGTTCACCGTATACAGAAGAGAATAGATGAATCAATTTTTCACAGTCTGCGTCATCCTGTACATCGGTAACGGAAATCAGGATAAGATTTTGACCGTAATGCCCACGGGATGAGACATCTACTCCCGCAAGTATCCCTTCAGCCAAGCCTTTTTTGATAAGCAATTCCACGGGTTGAGGCAGGCTAAGACAGAATTCATGATAAAAAGGGGCCTCAGGGAAGGCTAAATGCACTTTGGGAATGGATGCGAGTTTAGCGGCCAGATATCTGGCTTTACTACTGGCTCTTTTCAAAATTTCAGCCATTCCATTTTCACCACGGCCCAGAATTCCGGCTCCGGCAATGGTTGCTACAAAGGATTGATTGGAGCAGATATTGGAAGTGGCTTTTTCTTTGCGGATATGTTGTTCGCGGGTTGAGAGGACCATAACCTTACAGTCCACTCCTTGCAGATCTTTGGCGTGGCCTACATATCTTCCGGCTGTGCTGCGGATGGCGTTTTTATTGTTCTCATGGAAACGAATTCCAAAAACTCCCAGACCAGGCCCCCCAAAGTTAGGCCCAATGGCTAAATGCTGCCCTTCACCCACAATCATGTCAGCCCCATTTTTTCCAAAATGGACAGGGGCCTTTAAGCCGCCGGTTCCCAATAACATGGGATCAATGATGGCTATAGCCTGTAAAGAAAACTCATGGGCCAGATCTGTGATTAGATCGACATTTTCAAGCACTCCAAAGTGGTTTGTCTGTGGGAAAAGAATACAGGCTGAGGTTGAGGCATGTTCTGAGACAATTTTTCTAAGAACTTCAGGGCAGGTCTGGCCTGATTTTTTGTCTACGGGCACGACTTGAATTTCGGTACGGGTTTCTTCAGCTAAGGTCTTTAATACCTCCAGATCTCCGGGGTAGATGCTCTCCAAAACAATGGCCTTAGTAGACTCTTTTTTGAGTCGTAAAGCAGTCTGAATAGCTTCATAGGCACAGGTGGAACGATCCCACATGGAGGCATTTACGGCTTCAAAACCAGTTAACATGGAAATCAGGGATTGGTAAATCCAAAGGGTCATCAAAGTGCCCTGGGATCGTTCAGGCTGATAGGGAGTGTAGGCTGTGGTCAGCTCACGAATATCGCAGATTGGGCCAATTACAGATTGTACGAGGTAGGATTGGATTCCGTCTCCGGCAAAGGATAATAAGGATTGATTCTTTTGGGACAGCCCAAATAACTCTTTGGCAATTTCCTGATGATTTTTGTGTTTGCCCACGCCTGTGAAGCTTTGAAACCTGGTATTTTCAGGGATGTGCCTGTACAGGTCCTCAAGTTTATTGAGGCCGAGTTCCTTTAACATGGACTGAATCTCGGAATCGCTTAATCCGATATAGTGAGTCCTGGATTCCCGTGGCAACATTTCCGTTTCAAAACCAAAGGGGGGCGGAACAGTCATAACATATCATCCTTTTTTACGACAAGTTTGTAAGCAGCATATTACTTGGCTTTAAGCGGGCTTGCAATTGGATTTGATTGCGGTTCCTCAGAGTGACAAATTAGACTCTCATGCGATACTGGCACGCCTCTGTAAAAGGACACGAACCCGGCATATAAATCATAAACGGTCATATAAATTGCCGGTACCACTAAAAGCGTGAAAAATGTAGATACAAGTAGCCCAAAAGACAGGGCAACTACCATAGGCTGTAAAAACAAAGCCTGCACCGATCGTTCCAAAAGCATGGGAGTAATCCCCAAAAAGGTGGTGCAGGAAGTCAGAAAAATGGGCATAAATCTACGCGCGCAACCTTCAAGAATTGCATCCAGAATAGGGGTTCCAGAGCGCACTAAAATATTGATAAGATCCAAAAGCACCAGGGAATTGTTGACGACAATCCCGGCTAAAGCCACTAGCCCAAACATGGACATCATGGTGATATCAAACCCCATCAGCAAATGGCCAAACATGGCACCAATAAATCCAAAAGGAATGGCAGCCATAATAATGATGGGTTGGAGGTAGGAATAAAAAATAGTGGCTAAAATGGCATAAATTCCTAGTAGTGCCATACAGAATCCGGCTACAAGTGTACCCATGGAGCGGTTGGTTTCTTCGGCCTGCCCACGAAACAGAAATTGAATTTCTGGGTATTTCGCGCTTAGCTTGGGCAGGAAATTGGTTTGAAAATCGGCCTGGAATTCTCTGGCATTGCCTAACCTCTCATCAATATCTGCCGTAATGGTAATTTCTTTGAAGCGTTTGGCATGATTGATAGTAGTATAACCTCGGGCATACTCAAACCCAGCTATCGTGGCAAAAGGGACTTCCTGACCGCTGGCCGTTCTTATATTAATTTCTGTCAAAGAGTCCAGGGTTTCTCTTTGGGAGAGAGGGTAGCGAACATAAACTCGAATATCGTCTTTACCCCTTTGAATACGGATGGCCTGATCTCCAAAGTAGGTCTGCCGCAACTGATTGGATACATCAAAAAGGCTTAGTCCAATGGTATTGGCATAGGGTTTGAGTTTGAGCCTGGCTTCCAGTTTGCCGACGGAAAAATTATCCGTAATATCCTTGAGGAATGGATAGGTTCTCATGGAATCCTGAACGCTCATAGAAGCCCCTTTGAGAGCTTCAATATCTAAACCAAGAAGCTGGATTTCCACTGGTTTACCCCCAGGGCCTCTGGATTGTGATCCAAAGACCAATTTTGTGGCTTCAGGAATCGTGCCTACTTGGTTTCTCCAGACTTGGAAAATCTCAGTGTAATAAATGTTTCTTTCCTCAGAAGGCACAAGTTCTACTCTGAGTATGGCTTTGCCTGAGTCGCCGGCACCGACATTGGAATATATGTTTTTAATAAATGGAAAAGTCTGGTTGGGTTTTTTGTTCTTTTCCATGGCTGTTTGGGTATCCATTAATTTGGATTGCAGGTATTGGGTCATTTTTTCTGTGTAGGCAAAATCGGTTCCGGTAGGAAACTCCAGTTCAACCATTAAAAAATCTTCATCAATTCTGGGGAAAAAGACAAATTTGACCAGACCTCCGGCAATAAAACCGGCAGACATAATCAATAAAGCCACCGAGGCGGCAATTGCCGCGTAACGATAGCGAACCACAAAATTTACGGCCCGTTTGAGCACATGGTCGCAATGCCAGTCCATAAAGGCATGAACTTTTTTTTGAAGGCGAGACAGGGGGTTATTGCCTCGAGTCAGCTTGGTATGATGGGCAAGGTGAGCAGGCAGAATAAAATAGGATTCGATCAAGGAAAAAAACAAGGTGGAGATTATGACAAAGGGGGTCACGGCAAAAAATTTGCCCATGGTTCCTTCCACCCCATAAAAGGGTAAAAAGGCAACACAGGTTGTGGCCACCGAGGCTAAAACAGGCCAGAACATGGTGGTGGTAGCATTGATAGCAGCTTCTTTAGGGTCATCTCCATTGCGTAGGCGTTGAAAAAAGGCCTCCCCAATCACCATGGCATCATCCACGACCATACCTAAAACCATAATGAAGGCAAACATGGAGAGCATGTTTAGGGTGTGTCCAAAGATCTTCATCAAAATAAAGGTACCCAAAAAACATACGGGAATTCCGATGGCCACAAAAAAGGCCAGTCTTAACTCAAGAAAGATTCCCAGAAACAAAACCACCAGAAACAGTCCCTGAAGCCCATTGTTAGTCAGAAGGTTTAATC
>DITF01000001.1 GCA_002422125.1 bacterium UBP17_UBA6191 | reverse complement strand
GAAAAATCCGGAAATCAAGCGGTTGTTCAAACTGGAGACACATTCACAGTGGAGGTTGAAATTGGAAATTGTCAGAATCTGTGTCTGCCAGTTGCAACTTTGTTCAATCATCCTCTGCATTTCTTTTCTTTACCCAATCAGGAGTATGTTGCTGAGTTTCAGGTCGGGCCGCGAGAAGCATCTTACATGAAGGCAGCAGTTCAGGATTTGCAGATTTTGACCATTAATGGTGTGAATCAGTCCTTGGTAACAACTGAAATTGTGTTTTCTGAGAATCTGATTGCTTCTAGCCCTGTTGTAAATCCACTCATCTATAGGGTCTTGAAGGAATTTGAACCCAATCCATCAGGATTAACAGTTACTCTAAGAAACCAGGGGCCAGATGGGCTTACTGGAGGGAACCTTCTGATTCATAGACAATCTAACTTGAGCGAGCCTATAGGGATTCAGTTTCAGGCAACGGCTAATCAGTATCTTAGGCTTGTGACCATTGATAGTGGCTCTTTGGTCCAGAGCCCTATGCTGAGTACCGAACCTGTAGCTCTAGAGCTAGTGAGCCCCTATTACACAAATGTCTCAATTCCCAAGGAGATTTATGGTGCGTCCCGCGCCAGCTATTTTGTCTCGGAATTGACCACTGAAGTGAAAATTCCGTTGATCAGTCTGGGATTTTCTGAGTTTTCTGGTTCCATGCATAATTCTTGCGGTGCCGATGTACTCAATAGTGTTGTAGATAGCAGTTTCACGCATATTGGTATTGTCAGTGGGGGAAGAGTCTTAACGATAAGTCCGAATTTTGTGGGTACATGTACGATTACTCTTATAGATGGGGATCCAAACAAACGAACCGTAGTACTTCATTTTATTAGGCCAAGTCCTTTAGTTATGGAAATGAACAGGGTTAATCCGGGACAATTTATTATGGGGGCTCCGTCGGGCGCTGCTTTTCAAAACTCGGATGAGGTCGAAAGACAGGTGACTTTGACTCAGGGATTTTATCTTGGGAAATACGAGGTCACCCAAAAAGAGTGGCTTACCGTAATGGGTTCTTGGCCTGGTAATGCCCCTGGTGTGTTGGGCGATTGGCTTCCGGCGGTCAATGTTTCCTGGACTGATATCAATCAGGTGGGTGGATTTTTAGATCAGTTAAATACCATGGTTGGTTGTGACATTTCCTCACTGCCTTCAGATATTGTCACAAGATATAACCCGGCCAATGTGGGCCCTGGTTGTTATAGACTTCCAACGGCGGCTGAGTGGGAATATTCGGCTAAGGCAGGTACAAACACTCTTTGGAGTTTTGGCAATGACTCGGCTCAAGCGGATGCTTATGCTTGGCATTTAGGAAATAGTAGTTCTACCATAAAAAAGGTGGGTCAGAAGTTACCAAACCCATGGAATTTTTATGACATCCATGGAAATGTAGGCGAGTTTGTATTTGATAGGGCCGGCGTGGATTCCAGTAACCCAAGGACTGATCCCACTGGACCAGATCAATATGTGGGCCCTAATCCTATGCATCGCGGTGGGGCCAATTCTCTTGATATTGGCTATGCTCGCTCAGCCAAACCTGGAAACGGTGGCACGGACAACCGCCAAAACAACCTGGGTTTCAGACTGCTGCGTACTTTAGACTAAATCATTTTGGGTTTGCCTATTGAATGGCAGTGTATAGGGATTCGGAAACTTTGGTTATGGCATGTAAGTATTGCACTTTAGATTGGGTTTTGGAATCCATTAGAATCAGATACTTCTGGTAGTCAGGCTGCTGATAATTTTTCAGGTCTTCAACCAAAGAAAGTGTGGTCTGAGATTGGGCTTTAAGTACTGGAGCACAAAAGGTGTCGTTTCCTAGGCAGACATAAGTGATTTGTTGGCTTGATATCTGGCCCAATAGCTTGGTATGTGGTGGAAGAAGGTGGGCTATATCCAAGGCAGCTAACAGGCAATCTTCGTGGGCTCTAATGCTTAAAGAATATGGTATAGCCAAACAAAAGCGCAGGCTGATTCCCTCAGAATACAAAAGCGGATAGCGATCACATATTTTTTTGATGATTGGTCTTGGATCAAAATTTATATCGGCACTGCTAAATTGCAATTGCAAAAAACAGGATTTCTCCTCCTTTTGCTTTAGACACTGTTCTTCATTGCTTAAATAGGACTTCCAGCCTGGACTAAGATAGGGAAGAGACCTTAATTTTTGTTGAATGTTCTCTTTTAGAATCAATAGTTTCTCTATCAGATGATTCTTTTGGCCTATTGCAGTTTGATGTTCCGCCGCGTTCTCAAAGCGCAGCTTTAGAACCATAGATTTGAGATCCCCAAGTACCATTAATAGCCTAGACTTAAAATTCAACAGGTTCCAAAATACTAAGGCGAGGGATAGAAACATTAAAAACAAAGGTAGTCTTAAGTATTTGTTGTACTGTTTGGTGATGTTTTCGGCTGAAGTGAGGATTAAAAATTTTCTGTCCGAAGGAAACTCGAAGTTCCAATAAGTGCTTAGCCAATTGCCATAATGATCCCAATCCAACCAAAGGGATTCACGAACCTCATGCAGTTGACTCAGATTTTCTATGTCATAGTCTGGAATTGTATTTTCTGAAAACTCACGCATTGGAGTACCAAAGGAGTTAAAAATCATAATCAGGCTTTTAGGATCCAGATGCAGATTTTGCATTTGTTTCAGAACGGAAGGCATCTGTGACAAAAACCAATGGTTTGCAATTTCCTTTTGGGAATAGCAGAAGGCCTCAGCAGTTTCAAATCCAGGACCAAGAATTTTTGAGTTGCATAACAAGATGTCTTCCTGCCATTTGATGTGAATGACCTCTTGATTCATTTTGTTATTCAGGGCTTGATCTACCATTTTTCGGTAATTATGACTACCGCGACTGAGATTTCTGGCAATTGATCTGGCTGTCCCCGCAATTGGGGTTTTATCATAACGATTTGAGCCTAGTATGGAGAGAAGCAGCACCTTGAGAACAGGATCGGTTACATTTTCATAAGTAGCCATATTGTTTTGGAGGGTTAAGCGGTAGGCAGGTAGAACCGGGTGGTTGTTGTTTAAAGGAAGGTTGGACAGATGCTCAATGTATGCCCGAATATTTTCATTTAAAACATTCTCCAGTTTCAAAATGTTTTGAGAGCGAAGAAAGGCCTTGTGATTCAAGTGATGAGGTTCCAGCCAAACCCATATCAGGGCCATGGAGATTATTATGGGAAGAGCAGCATATAATAAATATCGGAATTCAAAGCGGGTGGATAGAATCAGATATCCACCTTTGCGATAAAGCCAGATACCTGGTAGGAGCAGAAAGAGAATAAACACTGGCCTTTTTAATAAATGCTCTAAAAAGGTTTCGGGTTGTTCTGTCCATACAATTCCAGGAGATGTATTAGAATAACTTTTTTTAGTACTTCCAAATACAAAGGCATCTTCCAAGCCAAGAGTTAGATGATTGTATCCCTGCAAGAACATTTTTACGGCTTCCTGCTTTAGGGATTCCGGTTTTAATGGGTCAAGATGAATAATGTAAATTACATTCCAGTCCCCTATGGAAAAATACCAGCGCAGAAGGAAATTTCCCTTACGAAATATCATTTGGAAGCGATTGGCCGTAGCTAAAAACTCCTCGTAGCTGATGGGAAAGCTATACAGGGACTTGGCCCTCTGAATAAACAAATCACCGCCGGATCGCATACTTAAAAACAACAGACGAGCCCAGTCCTTGCCAAAATAGTCTTCAAAATTCTGCCCAGCCTGATAGATTAGCCTGCCCTTTCTGGAAACAAACAGTCCAGTAGCTCCAGCCATGGGCATATCAGGAAATTCTACAGAGCCTGCATTTTCGGAAGTTGCAATGATGGATCGCATCTTTGAAAGAAATGGGTAGGATACGATCTCTGCAAGGCGAATGGTTCTTTCGTCATTAATAAAGGTGGATTGCCTGTCGCCGATGATTCCCAAAAAATTGATTTTATGATTAAGAATTCGTTCGAATTCAGCCATAGACGACTGTTCATGCCTTTTAATAGAAGTCAGCCAACTCATCAGGCACAAACTTAACCATAGAGTTAGGATACTGAAGGCAAAAATGAGTTGCAATCCGTAATAGCTCTGGAAAAAACGCAGGGATTTCACGACTTTTGCTCCATTAGGTGCAAAGAAAACCCGCTAACAGGCGTTGTTATGCAAACCATAATTTTTGTGGTTTTACAGTCTAATGGCAAACTAAGTTCTACGGTTATATCAGAAGATTTGGCATAAATCAGGGAGTTGGAGTCAATATACAGAATCGTGGCTTGGCTAAGCTGGCTTAGAAGCTCTGAGGCATATTTCAGCATGTCACCCTCAATTTTTATGGCTTCAACTGGTGCAGAGGGATTGGCTAGCAGGTTTTTCAGAACCTCACTTTTGGGTGTTTGATGTTTTGTCCACCAGGAATTAATTTCCTGCATGGTAGTGGAATAAAACTGTTCCGTGGCCAAAGAATGAATGCGTTCTTTTAAGAATTGATTAAAAAGCTGGGCTAATTCGGAGGGCTGGTCCCGCCCTGTTCGCTGTAGAGGTCTTGGTTGTTTTTCCTTGATGAGCTCTTCAATGGCATGGTGAATCTGTCGTAATGGTTTGCCTAAACCATATCCCATTAAGAGGGATAAGGGAACGGGGACAATAATAAGGATAAGGCAGAATAGAAATAGGTTGTTTTCTATTTCTCTTTGAGTTTGTATCAGAGAATTTGCATCAATTTCAATCAACAGATAATCATCATTGATAAGCCCCAAAATTGGTTTTAAGCCGTAGACTTTCACCCCATTGAGGGAGAGGGAAACAAACTTATTGGGAAGTTTTTTGGCAAAAAAATCTTTGTGTTCTGAGGAGTCGATAAAAAATGTTTTAGCCGGCAAGCGATAGTGCCGATTGGCAAGCCGTGAAGAAAACCCTAGCAGTTGGGAGCGAATTGAAGCATCTGTTCTCTCTTCTGTAATTAACCCGATCATAAACCAGAATCCATGCGCTTTAAGATCGATATAGGTCCAAAAGGCCTTTACATCCTTTGAGGACTCAAAGAGACGCAGGGAACTGGCCTGAAACAGACGGTTGGGGTTATTCAGAAATAAATCCAGAAACTGAATTCCATGGAAGGAGTCTCTTAACATATCTTTGGCCATGCTAAGTG
>DITF01000368.1 GCA_002422125.1 bacterium UBP17_UBA6191 | reverse complement strand
CTCCAGATACTTACGACCATCACCCCCCCCATGGCGTTTGGACACCGTAGGGGTATATTCTTCCATGCGGCCCATAGTGTTATAGATACCAACAATAATGATTTCTTCCATGAGTCCGCTAAAAATCAGTTTTGAAGCAGCCTCATCCACACCCCATTCCACTCCACCAAAGGCGGTTCTGGCATCAAAAAGATTGTTACCATCATGCATGTAAAGTACGGGGAAACGGTGCGATGGCCGTAGGGCATANNCGTAACCATATCATGATGGTTCGTTCGTTTTTTAAGACATTGCTTTGAAACTTGTGCAGGTACTCAAACTGACCAGTCAGAGAGGCCTTTTGAATCTGCGGTTCAAATCCGGCAAAATTTTCAACAACAAATTGGATTAAGGGCTGTTTTCTACTCACAACAAACTGTAAATCGGCAACATCAAAAAAATTACGATCCTTCTGAACCGTTCCCCAGTCGCCTAGCGAAAATTTACAAAGTACCGTAACACCTTCTTTGAGTCTGAGTTGTGTTTTGTACTCATTCAATCCATGAGGATTTAAAGCATGGGAATGGTTCTGCCAGTTTCCAAGCTGTTCAATGTTTCCTACCAGCCTGAGCCGGTTTTGTGGAGTATAGTCAGGAACTCTGGCCAGAATGGTTACATCTACAAATCTGGGTTTGAGCCAAAACCAGATTGCGAACCAGAAAATCAAAAAAAGCAATGCAAAAATCATGGGCTGGGATTGTACTCCAGTGTTAAACTACTGCAAATGGAAATTTATAAATTTGGTGCAAATATACTTCGTGACAAGGCTTTACCTGTATCAGAAATCAACCAGTCAATCGTGGATCTTTTGGAAGATATGATTGAAACCATGATTTTAGCCCCAGGTATTGGCCTGGCTGCTCCTCAGGTAGGTCATGCCCTGCGCATGTTTGTCATGAATGTGGATGAGGGTGTTTTTGAAAGAATCATCAATCCAGAAGTGCTTTCTGTCAGCGGGGTCAGCACCTATAACGAAGGTTGCCTGTCATTTCCCAAAATGTATATGGATGTGGTTCGTTCCGATTGGATCAAGGTTCGTTATTTAGACGAAAAGGGCAGAGAAATTATTCGCGAACGCGATGGATTGTGGGCTCGTTGTTTTTTACATGAACTGGACCATTTGGACGGCAAGTTATTTGTGGACCACTTTTCCAAAAAGCAGTTTCGCCAGATCCGCGAGGATTTGAACATCATAGAACAGACTGGTCTGGTTCAGAATTTGAAACCTGCTCCAAAGCTGAAATAATATGCAGAATTCTGAAGTCAGTCCAGGGCCAAAAAAGAAGCTAGCCCGGACTTTTCAGATATTTTTTCTGGCCGCCGTTGGTCTGCCTGTTTTGGTACTGTGCCGATTGGCCTGGGATAATTACCAGCAATCACTGGATCTAAAAACCCGTGAAGAATTGGATCAACATTTGTTGATACTATCGGGCTGGCACGCTTCCTACTTCCACTATAAAAGTTATTTAAGATCATTAGCCGAGAATTATTTTGATCGGGTGAACCCCAAAGTTCCGGGAGCATCCGATCCAAATTTGTGGTTTAACCGCTCCAAACGCTTTTTGGAGCATCTTGAGAAGGATAATCCACCGCAAAAATCCCGTTATCTTTCTGCTTACACCTCATATCGAACCTTGTACAACCGTTTGATTGGCAGAGCCATTTCTGCAGATCCAAGCCAGCACGATGATTTTAAGTCCCCCATCAAGGTACAGATCTATGTCCTCGAAAAGTCGTTCAGTAAAAACAAGCACAAATCGGCCATGTTTTATAACGATTTGTTTTTAGATACCCCGTCCCGTGATGGGGTTGATCTTGAAAATGAGCTTGAGAGAAACGAATGGCTGAGGAATGCTGGATTGATGCGTGTGTTCGACTATTTGCCTGTTCATATGGCGATTAATCCCCGATCTTCTATGATGGCATTGATTTGGGATGAGTTCATGGGCATTGTTCGTGACATTATGCGCGGCATGGTCTTTGGCTTAGATATGGCTCTGGCTGAGCAGGCTGCCTTTGAAAATCTGGTAAAGATTCCCATTCTGGAATCGCGCAAGCGTTGGTTGCTGGTCAGGTTTTTCTCTAAAGAAATGGAACTATACTGGAAATCACTGCCCGATGATTTTGACTATCAGGCTTACAGAAATTCTGAAGCTGAGGCGATGGATGCCATCTGTTTGGCGATCATGGATATGACCGATGTTCGTGAGACCTTCTGGAAGGCATTTAAATCAGGAGAATTTCCTGAAGGCATGCAGCCGGTGGCTGGTATGGATGAAGAGTTTTTAAACCAGACTGCAAGTGCTGTAAGCATCGGTAATCATCTTCAGAAAAAAGGATTTTTGAGCCTTGGCCTGGTGCGGCATTTACTAAAAGAGAAAAAAATGTGGTTTTATGCCCTGAGTCTATCCTCAGTCCAGGAGGGCCGAGAGGGGTCTGTATTGTCTGCATTTTCTCCTGACGGTACACTTTTAGAAGGTACCACGCTTTCAGAAAAAGCTGCCGTGGACTTTTTGCAGTTTGGCTCCTCAGATTTTCAAGTACAGAAACTGATGCGGGTCTTAAATCCGCAAACAGGGCAGTATTATCTGAATCGCGATGCCTTTAGGGACTACGCAATTTCTGAAATTGTGGCCAGGGAATCAGAAGCTTCTGAGAGAGAAGCCTTGCGCCAAAAAATGCAATCTAGTACCGATGGGATGCTTTTGGCTAACCTACTACCGGTTTTAAGGACCTCGTTACAATTCACATTTATACATCCAAAGGATCAGAAAGAATGGATGGGAACCATGCATCCCACCGAGGATTTCCCTAATCAGGCTTATCTGACCCTGCAATCCAGTGAACCCTTAAAAGCGGTATTAAAACGGGATGCAGTAAATACGGTTTTATTTATTCTGGCCGCATTAATGGCCGTAGCAGGTATGGGTACTCTAATATCTAAAAAAGTCATTCGACCCATTTTGATTTTGAATGAGGGTATTCGAGCTTTGGCGGAAGGTAACTACGATAAAAAGGTAGAAATTCTTTCGGACAATGAACTAGGCAAGTTGGGATGGCATTTTAATCGTATGGCTGCCAATATTGAGGATAAACTGTTTCAAATGAATCTGATTCGCGAACTGAATCAGATGATGAATAAAGGGTTGCCAAGAAATGAGATCATGCAATACCTAGTGCATGTCATTCATCAACGATACCAGAATCCATCATCGCTATTGAGCTTTGTCTCCGGGGAACTTTCGGCCATGCCTCAAGACTATGTGTTTTTGGGCATGGAGTCGGGTCTGGAATTTTTAGCTGGGTTCAGACAGGAAATTTTAAGCACTTATGTCACTGATGCAGATCGAAAATCAGAAAAAATTCGCCACGCAATTGCACTTCCCGACAGTATTCGTCTGAAATACTTCCCTGATTCACAAAGGGCATCTTTGTTGTTTACCAGAGAAAAGCTTAAGGATCAGGACGGTGTGATGACGGGATTGTTTCTGATCTTGGATGCTGATGCGGATTTTACCCCATCTATGGTGCAGAGTTTATTTGAACAGGCTCGTTCGGTTTTTCATAAAAGCCTTTTGGAAGAGATCAAAGCTGATGCGGAAAAGGGCTGGGAAATTCAGGAATCTTTAATGCCAACCCAGATTCCTGATACTCAGGGCATTCTGGATATTGGTAGTTCATTTGTGGCGGCACGGGGACTGGCAGGGGATTATTATGATTTTTTGGTCTGGCCGGATAAAATTGGTTTTAGCATTGCGGATGTGTCTGGAAAAGGCATAGGCCCTTCCCTGTTTGGGGCAACTTCAAGAGCGATTATGCGGGTTGTGTCTCAGGATTCGACCAGTGCTGGAGCTCATCTGACTGAGTTAAACCGTGGTCTTTGTTATAAAAAGACCTCCTCCTTGTTTCTGACCATGTTTTATTGTGTGATTGATTTAAAAACCCTTAACATGGAATATGCATCGGCTGGACACAACAAAATGTACCTCATGCGCTCCAATCAAAATATCGAGGAACTTAGCGCCAAGGGTCTGCCCTGTGGGCTCTTTGATGGGGGCAAGTACGAAACAAAAAATATCCAGCTTGAGCCTGGAGACAGTCTTATCTTATACACAGACGGGGTAACAGAGTTAGAAAATCAGGATTTGGAACTCTATGGTATGGAACGATTTGCCGTCTTTTGTCAAAAAAATCACAGTTTGTCGGCCTCGGACTTTGTAAAGGAGCTGGAGCAGGAATTGTCTGATTTTCGCAACGGAATTCTTCTGTCGGATGATGTGACCTTTATTATTGTCAAGGTAGAGAAGCAGGAGCTTAAAAGTGCCTCAGTTTAGGAAGAAGTTAGGCAATCTGTTTGCTTTGGGCTTTATTCTGGCTCTTTTGTTGCCCGTTTTGTTTTTAGCTGGGTTTGCCTACAGTAGCCTGCAATCTCGTGCCACTCTGGTGAAGATGGTAGTATCTGAAAACCAGAAATCCCAGGTGCAGGCCCTTGAATCACATTTTCGCAATCAGATGTTAAAGGCCTATCAGGACACGGCGATTCGTGCTACCGACTCATTTGTGCCCATTCGTGATTATGTCAGTGCTCAAAAGGCCGTGAGTGTTTATTATGAAAAATATTATCCCAGATAAGGTATTCCGACTCCAGAGGACTCTGTTAAAGAAGCCAAACTTCCTATCAGGCTTCAGCTTCTAAGGCCCAAAGCCCCAGATAAACTTTATACAGTGCAGGAACTTTTAAACGCACTGGAACCATCCTCTGCCCCAAGCACAAGCCCAGCGGGCCTTCTGGAGATGGAACGGGCCAAAACCAGATGTGTGGTTGAGTTTCAGCCAGATTGCCAACACATACTGCGCCCAATACCCTGGTATGAACACAATGAAACAAACTGGCTAAAACTTTTAGAATTGCGAAAAAAACTGCTTTTCCCTTTGGTGAAGCTAAGGCTTTTATGGCAGGAAAAACAATCTGAACCAGATCAAGTTCGTCACTGGCTGGATTTGGCAAAATCAGCCTGCACTGAACTCTACGGGACGGATTGCCCCCAAACCGTGGCCAGTTTTTTACAGGAGCCCAAACAAACGGGATTAGGAGAGTATCAATGGAGACAGCTATTGGAGGAAGCCGACCCGTTTTTAATTAGTTATTACAGCCTAGCCAGAGTAAAACGAGCCGTACAAAACTCAGAAAGTAAACTCAGTCTTGATCCCTATGATGGCTTATATCCTCGCTACCTTCTGTCTGGCAGAGAAGCACGGAATCTAAAGGAGGATCTTGAATGGTCCTCGGTAAATTCGACGGTAGAAAAAATTCGTAGTTATTACATGCTTCAGGATTTGGGAATATCCAATTGGGATGAGGAATTTATTGGGTATTTGGGCATATCGTTAAATTTACGATTAAGACGATGGATGCTGTGGTATACCAACACCGGAGCTTTTTTATTCCACTACTGGTATTCTCCCCTAAGTTATGAGCCGGAAGAGTTTTTTGCCGGGATTGCTCCCATGCCTTCCGGTTTGTTTTTTGCAATCCTGAAATTGAGCGAGTTAAAACTGCATTATTTCAGGGCTATGCTAATTGTGGCTAACGACGAGGCTAAATCGGTACAGGAAGATTTTTTAGATTTGCGCAATGCAGACCCAGCCATTGTACAGGCTTATCAGTCGCTTTGGGATCTGAGAGACAGAAAAGATGCCCATAAAGCCCTGAATGAAAACCGATCTGTTTTGGATCTGGCTAAAGATTATTTGAATTTGTCAGCTTACCTGATTGGTCTGAGGCAGGATTCTCCAACCTTAAAAACCCGTTCCTTACTGTGGCAGATCCATACCGATCTTAAGGTTTTGGCAGTGCCACAGGCGATTTTGGATGATAGTAAGTTCCCTGAGTCTGAGATTGCGGGCATTCATGGAGAACAATCCGAACCAATTCCAGGGGCTGTGGTGCAGGAACTTAGGCAAATGCTTAGGGAAAAACGCAACGGATCAGTAGATTATGAGTTTGTTTCTGATGGGCAGGCAATGTTGGGTTTAGCCGTTCGTTCCCCTGATTTTTCTGATCATTTTTTGTTTCTTTCTCTACCGCGAGATCTGGCCTACTCTGAAATTCGCTCAGTAAGTATCTTATTGTTAGTTGTGATTCTTTTGACCATCTTGATTACGGTAATTCTGATTCGTAGATTATCGCTAAAAATAGTGCACCCTGTAAATGAGCTTACTGTATCTGTGAGTGCCTACGCCGCCCAAGAGGCCATTAAACCCTTGCAGTTGCAGGATGATAATGAAATTGCTCAGATGGCTAAA
>DITF01000126.1 GCA_002422125.1 bacterium UBP17_UBA6191 | reverse complement strand
ACGACAGTAGGAAAATCCTGTGGCTAGTGCCCTGGCTTTACCGACATTATTGCGGAGTTTGACGGAACGAACTGTGTGAGGAAATTCATCGGCCAGCGATTGCATGACATCCCATGTGTTGTCAGTGCTACCATCATCGACAAAAATGACCTCAAATCGAACCTTAAGAGCTTCGCATTGGTTGGCTATACCGCTATATAATTCCCTGAGAGTTGGTGCTTCATCCTTGGCTGGAATTACAAACCCAATCAGTTTATCCTGTAAGTCTTGCATTGACATTTTTCCTTGTCTGAAATCGCGAAAGCAAACACTATCCTAATTTGACCTGCTTATACAGGAAGTTTTACGACGGCTTCGCCCTCAATCAGCACTTCTCCCAAAGAATTTGTCAGGCTTGTTTTGATTTTTGCAATTGGCTTGTCACTGCGAATTTCCAAAATTTCCACAGTAGCGGTTACGGGAACTCCAGGAAAAACTGGCTTTTTGAAACTAAGGTTCTGGCCCAGATAAATGGTTCCGTCTCCAGGCAGATGGCGGCCTAGTAATGCTGAAAACAGGCTTGCGGCCAGCATCCCGTGAGCAATTCTTTGCTGAAAGGGGGTGTTTTTTGCAAACTCCTCATTAAGATGAACAGGATTATCGTCACCGCTTAGCCTCGCGAAGGTCTCAATGTCTTCTTGGCTAAAGGTGCGTGTCAGTGATTTGCTTTGACCAGGTTGAAATGATTGCATAAGATTTCCTCGTGGCACAGATTGTACCACATTGTGGTTTGACGATTTACAGGTGCTAAGCATAACATGAACTAGCAAATGCGTACCCTAATCGTTCTGGGACCAGACAGTACTGGTCATCCTGGTTTATTTGAGGCCTTTTTGGCTCAGTTTTTGCCTGAGTTTTTAAGACGCAATCTTCGAGTAGTGCTTATTTCCTCTGTTTTACCTGCTAGCCTGACTATTCGACAAAGAGTTACCCATTATGCAGCTCCCCTACATCCAGATTTAATCAAAGAAATTGCCCTTAAGGAAGAAGCTGACATGTGGTTTTTGTACCCATCAGGTCAGGAAGTCGCCAGACAGTTTACCTTTTTTATTGAGGCCGGCCTAATTCCTGATTTACCCATATTGGGTTGTGGACTGGATGCCATGCGAGTCTGTATTTATCCAGATGTTTTAGCCAAGCACACGGAGGGTCTTAAAGTCACCTCGTCGCGGCACTACCTTTGTCGCAATATGGTTGAAGTTCAAGAGTATGCCAAACGAGTGCAGTATCCAGTCCTGGTTAGTGAGGATTGTAATGCTTTGGAATGGGGCACCGGAGTTTGTGCATCGGCAGAAGAGGTGGAGATTTTGTCCCTGCCTTTAATCAACCACAAAAAGACCGTACTTCTAAGAGAATATCCGAGCTTATGGAATCAGATTCAGGTAAATCTGATTGCTCAGGAAACCGTGGATATTCTAAGTATCTCCGAGGCCATCGAAGCGTATAACATCCAGGATGCGGCGGTATCGGAATTTCTGCCAGTAAAGAGCTTTTCTGTCGCAACCCTGAACCAGATTCGTGAATCAGCCCAGGAACTGATCCGCGAAATAAAACTTACGGGCCCAGTTACTATCTATTATTTAGTCCATCTGGCTAGCTTGGAAATCAAGGTGAGACATATTGCGCCCTGGGCCAATTGGTCCATGCTTTTAGTCATGACCATAGGCCAAAAGAAAGTGGCAAATTTAGTGGCTCAGGGGTTGTTTGAATCCCCCAAGAATTGCAATTTTGTTTCTGGGGGTCACGGCTTCACTCTGGCAGTGCCTTCCTGGGATTCTTTAGCCACTGTATCGGAAAGAATTTTTGCCGATTCTTCTGATCCAGTTCTGTTTTGTTCTCTTACATTAAGAAGTTGTTTGCAACAGGCTTTGGAATTTTTAAGCCGCTCAGCCCAGCATCTGCAAATTCGCCCAGGCATTGAGTTTTCTTTACGAGAACTGCGGACCTTAAGTCAGGCATCCAGACGGCTTTTGGGCATTTTATGCAGCATAAGAAATCGAGCCAGCATCTCGGAGTTAGTGGCTATCACGGGAATTCAAAGGACATTGCTTGAAGAGATCAAGGCCTTAGTGGAAACCGAGGAAACATTAAAAAACAACCGAGGCATGGAGGTTGATGAGGATTTGTTGCTCAGAGCCAGACACGAGGGATTCTCGGAAGCATTGATTGCTCGTTTATTGGATGTGACTCGCGAGGAAATCCACCAAAGCTTTCAAAGAATTGGGGCCATGCCGAATCAGGCACTTATTTCTGTGTCAGAACCAAGAGCTTTGGTATGTGGATATTCAGCGGCCCAAAAGAGCGAGGTGCATGCCCTGACTTATGGCCTGGAAGAAACGATTCTTGAGCTTCAAAGACTAGGCACAAATGCAGTAGTGATTCACAACCGCCTGTCACTGCTGGCACCATTTCGACTGATGGCTACGCAAATGCTTCCCTGGTTTCCATCTTCGGAATCACAAAATTGGATCTGGGAAACTGGGATGTTTTCCATTCAAGTACCAGAGGAAGCTGGTCAGTTTCAACCGGTTCCGGGCCTAAAAATTTTAAGAGCCTTTAAAGAATTGCAAATTGACCATGCGGATTGGCAGATTGTACGGGACAGAGAAGAGCTGCATAGTTTTTGCCAAAGTTTTGGGTTTCCCTGCTGGATTGTGGAGGGTAATTCCTGTTCTCGAGCTGTAAATCTTGCCGAAGTGGATCTGATATGGGACATGCTCTCTGAAAACCCTGATGTAGTTATTTTGCGGCAAAATGCACAGGCTATAGAATTTCATGTAGATGGGGTTTTTGGGAACCAGAAGTTGGTGGCAGGGGTGGTAAGCCAGCACATGGGACCCGTGGATACAATGGAAGGTGACACGGTCATTGTACATCCAGCCCCGGATCTGAATCAGGATGACAAACGCGAATTATTGAAGCTTGCCAATCGAATTTGTACCCATCTGGGAGTTTTGGGCCTGTTTGGCATGCATGTAATCCGTACCGACAAAGGATTTGCCCTCAGAAACTTCTGGATTGGTGCCACACCTTATGTCTTGTTTCACAGTCGAGTGGCTGGTGCTAGCCTTCCGGCTTTGTCTACTAGGGTTCGGCAGGGTTTATCGGTAAATTTTCAGATACATTCGGCGAGTCGTTATGTTTTTGTAAAGGCTCCCATTTTTGTGGGTGGGATGATGGGCCGTTCTCCATCTGGGCATGTACTAGGTGTGGCTTTAGAGTTTGATGAGGCCTTAAGACTGGCATTAATGGCCGCAAATATTCCTCAAAACCCGGAATCTTTTGCACTGATGCTGGGCAATCTGGATTACATGGATGAGGTATGGGAGATTCTGGATGCCTTGTATTTTCTTAAGCTCACCTGTTTTGTGTCTCGCCCAGTCTATGAGTTGATTGAAAATCATCAGGATTACGGGGCCTACTTTGTACTGATTTCTGATGCGGAGTTGTTAGATTTAATGGAAAGTGCCCGTCTTGAAGTATTAGTTTTGCCGCCTACTTCCTGGAATTCTTATGCTGTGAGCCGGCATAACCGGACACTTCAGGTGGCTCAAAGAAACGCAGTTTCCTGCTTTAATCATGTAGGGCTGGCCAGAAGGTATGTACACAGCCTCTTACGCGGAAACCTTACCTTGGAAAAGCTGGCTCCCCCCTCACAACCGCTGGTTGATTTTAAATCCTACCAGAGCCTGAATTTAAACAATCCAGTCTGACAATTTCCAGACAATCATTTAACCCCGAATTCACGCTTCTTGTGCAATCTGTGTTTGTTTGCCATGTTATACTCGCGACCGGTAAACAGTACACAAAGGAACGGATTATGGCTTACAGGATTGAAACAGACAGCATGGGTGAAATGCGGGTGCCAAGTGATAAATATTGGGGAGCGCAGACTCAGAGGTCATTGCAGAACTTCAAAATTGGGGAAATTCGATTTACCCCCCCGTTTATTCGTGCCTATGCTCTGTTAAAATCGGCCTGTGCCCAGGCCAATCGAGAATTAAAAATTCTGCCCAAAGAAAAGGCGGATTTAATCATTGCGGCAGCTCAGGAAGTGATCGATGGAAAACTGGATGGGCATTTTCCCTTAGTAGTGTTTCAGACCGGTAGCGGAACTCAGTTTAATATGAATGTGAATGAGGTCTTATCCAATCGGGCCATAGAGATGGCGGGAGGGGTAATGGGTAGCAAAAAACCCATACACCCAAACGATGATTTGAATCAGGGTCAGTCCTCCAATGACTCATTTCCTACGGCTATGCGGATTTCGGCCTATCTGGAAATAAAAAACAAGCTCCTTGTGTCAGTTGCGGGTTTACGGGATGCCTTGCTTCTGAAACAAAAGGAGTTTTCGGATATTGTTAAGGTGGGGCGCACGCATTTACAGGATGCCGTACCCCTGACTTTAGGCCAGGAATTTTCCGGTTATGTATCCCAGCTTGATCATGCTCTGGAAAGGATAGAATCTACATTTAAGCACCTTTTGGAGCTTCCCATTGGAGGGACAGCGGTTGGAACTGGTTTAAATGCCCACAAAGAGTTTGCTGGTATGGTGATTCAAAATATCAATCGCATGACTGGATGTGAATTTGTGTCGTCTCCAGTGAAATTTGAATCGATTGCCGCTCATGACTGTATTGCCTTTGCCTCGTCGGCACTTCGTACCTTAGCTGGGGCACTTCTTAAAATCGCCAATGATATTCGATTTTTAGGCTCTGGCCCCCGCTGTGGTTTTGGCGAGATCCTGCTTCCAGAAAATGAGCCAGGTTCATCCATTATGCCAGGCAAGGTGAATCCTACCCAGAGTGAGGCTATGAGCATGGTGGTTATGCAGGTTTACGGGAATGACGCAGCTATTGCATTTGCAGCCAGTCAAGGCTCCTTTGAACTGAATACCTATAAGCCAGTTATGATTCATAATCTATTAGAGAGCTCAAGACTTTTAAGTGATGCCTGCAATTCTTTTACAGAAAACTGCGTCGTTGGTATTGTGCCCAATCGGGAACAGATTGCCAGACACTTGGAAAATTCTTTGATGCTGGTAACTGCCCTAAATCCTCATATTGGGTATGACAATGCGGCCAAGGTGGCCAAAAAAGCTCATCACGAAAACAAGACTTTGAAACAGGCGGCCATTGAGCTTGGGCTTTTAAGTGCCGAGCAGTTTGATGCTTGGGTAGTTCCGGCAAACATGGTGGGGTAAGAGATGCGAGCAGAACTTCAGGAGAAGACTCT
>DITF01000325.1 GCA_002422125.1 bacterium UBP17_UBA6191 | reverse complement strand
CAGGGTGGGAATTACCCTAACTTTCAGCAAGGCGACCTCTCAATAAAGTTGCCTAGCAGAGTTAAACCATGAGGCAAACTTTTTTCAGGATGAAACTGAACTCCAGACACAAGCCCATCAGAAACTGCAGAGACAATACCCCCACAATAAGGAGTTTTGCCAACCACTGTTAACTCAGAAGTAGCACAAAAATGATAGCTATGAACAAAATAGAAGTCTGATGCAGATGGAATCCCCTCAAACAGATAGTGGCCAGTGGTCTTAACCGAATTCCAGCCCACATGTGGAATTCTCTCTGCATGGCCCGGCTTCATTTTTTGAACGACACCACCGATTAAACCAAGTCCCAAAGAATACCCACCCTCATCTCCACTCTCTGCCAAAAGCTGCATTCCTAGACAAATCCCTAAAAGGGGAATTTTGTCCTTCTGCACACTTTGCAAAATGGGATCGACCAAATGCTGATTATGCAACCCTCCCATGCCTTCCGAAAAAGAACCAACTCCTGGAAGAATTAAATGGGAAACCTGTAAAAAGTCGGAAGAATTGTGTAAAAATATGGGTGTGTGTCCCAGTCTTTTGACCGCGGCAGCTACCGAAAACAGGTTGCCACATCCATAATCAATAATTCCGATTTTCATGGCGTATATAATCGAACTAGATTCCTTTTGGAATCCTTAACAAAATTCCCTCTACTATCTGTTTTAAACAATCGGCGGTTAGTGAAACGATCGCAAATTGTTTCAAATTCATCCACACTTAATCCTAGCGGTTCAAGGATTTTTTCTAACGGCTTATCCAAATAAACCCATGGAAACTTGCCATCATGCTTCAAAATTAAACTCACCGCTTCTGATCTGCTCAAGCGACCTCTTCGAACATGTAAACTAGCGATGTCAGAAGCCCTACCAAATCCAAACTTCAGGTATTTGAAATAATCGTGAATGCCCGTCTGGTGATTGTCCAGATTCTCGTAGTTTACAATTGAGCCTTCAACCGTGTGAGTCAATGTCTGAAAACCGTTTGCCTGGGCTAGTAATGCGTTAGAATAGCCGTCCCACGGGACATAGTAGCCAAGAAATAATCCTGTTACTCCAACCCGTTTTAGTTGCTCATCCTCGGGGTAGGTATACGGAACAAGGTCAGTAGCTGCAATTCCTTCCATACCAATAAGATCGGTTACTCTAAGACCCAACAGACCACCAAATTCTTCAAGCCAACGGCGATCCAATGTGCTATTTAAAGCGGCTCCGGCAGGCCCGCCATATTCATCCTGAGAGTTTTCTCCCCAAATCAAAAGTGGAACCTCATACTGAACCGCCACCCTCACAGGAATCGTAAAAATACCCACATGCTCAGGCCAGCTAATGTCGCCGATCTGTTCAAGCCCTATGCGGTTCATTGTTCTTCGTACAGGCTTTTTGGGGCTAAATTCAATATAATCGACTCCCATATTCTTCAGATTTTCAATGTTTACTCTTCCCACTTCACTCAAATCACAAGTTGTGGAAGTAACACAAAGGGGATTCATATTTAGTTCAAGCATCTTCAACACCTGGGCAGTGCTATCCTTACCCCCGCTGACAGGAACAATACAATCCCAATAATCCTTACGACGATAACGGCTCAGAATCTTTTCCAGTTCTTCTCTTCGTTGGCCCCAATCTTTGGACTTGCGGGAGCTGTAACTCAGACAGGCACTGCATACACCTTGATCATCAATTTTAAGATCTGGCTTAGTATCTGGCATGACACAATTAGCACAAAATTTCATAACACCTCAATCCTACATTTTGCCCAGTAAAAACCAATTGATATCGTCCTGGGGAAAAGCATTATCCCTGCGGTACAAAAACCCATAATCTACCAGTCTCATATCAGGGTACAGTTCTAGAATTTCTCCCGCAAAATCCCGCTTAAACAATCTATCTGTATGCCCGCGATAAGGGATGCTAACTGGTGCCGGACTATAATATTCAGCAACCAACAGATACTTGCCACAGGACTCATAGAGCTTGGAATAGGCATCCTTAAGACGATCTGGATTCAAATGTATCAGTACACCCTTTATCAGCACCAGATCGTAAAGCCGAGCAGGCGCAAAATCAAAAATGGATTGTTCAAACACCTGCTCAATATTAGTAATTTTCTTCAACTCACTTGCAGCCAAAGCATTAATTTCCAGTCCACTCAATTTACAGCCCGGTTGCAGTAGCTGCAGTGCTCTTAGATTCATTCCGATGTTAGCACCAAACTCTAACACTGAATTTAACTTTCCTGTAGTGCCCAAAATGCCGCTATAGAAAGCCAAATTAGATGCTAACAGCTCACTAGAACAGTTTCTTGATGCATAGGCATCACCAAAATCTCCGGCCCAAAAACTTTCTTGTGGTGTCTGAAACTCGTTAGCCATGTACCAACCCCCTATCTCGAAAATACTTATATTTTAATTCTGCTTCTTTAAAATCATCCCATGTATCAATGTCCTGAACTCTCCATGAGTCCAACTCAAAAGCTTCACAGTGGGCACCAAAAATCTGATTCTCGCGTGCAAATTCGCCAGAGTTAAGAAAATAAAACTGACCCGCATCATAATAGGAAACCGGCAAATCCTGACTGCGGGTGGAGCGATACTGTGGATACCTAAACCCCAGACAACCACTCTCATCTAATACTAGAGAGCGCTCCACAGCAACAGGCAACCGGGCGACTGAAATCAAGTTCCGCCCTTCACCCTTAAGAAATCTAGCACAAGCCTCCTTCAAAACGCCCCCATCCAGAAATACTGCTGTAGCAAGGACACAGGCGAGATCAGGCAGCTCCTGATCCATGGACAACTGAGTTAGAAACTCGCATAGGACTTCAGAAAGTGTTGCATGATCTCCAGAAGAGGCGGCACTTCTAACATAGGGAACCTTTGCCCCCAACCTCAACGCAACTTCAGCGATTGCCTCACTATCTGTGTATACAATGACCTGACTAAACACTCCAGCATCTAAACATGCTCTAATGGGATAAGATATCATTGGACTTTCACAAAATTTTTGGATGTTCTTATTCACTATTCGACGACTTCCCGCCCGAGCTGGAATCACCGCAATCATAGCTGCTCGTCTACCACTCTCAGAATCTGAGAAATCACAGCATCCTGCTCAGAGTCAGACAAATTCACAAAAATTGGGATGGACAACGCACCGTCATAATAGTTCTCTGCGGCCGGGCATAGGCCCTTGGTATAACCTAAGGACGCATAATAGGGATGCAAATAAACTGGCACATAATGCACCTGACCCCCTATCCCAACTGCCCTTAGCTCCTCATACATTCGATTTCTGATTTGGCTACTACCAAAACGCAGAACATACAGATGAAATGCGTGATTTTGCCAATTGTTCTCTCCAGTACCAATTTTGAACTTTGCATGGTTAGCAAAAGCCTGATGGTATCTAAGGGCAATGGCTTTTCTGCGAGATATAAAATAAGGCAAGCGCTTGAGTTGGCTCTCCCCAAGCGCTGCCATAACATCACAAATTCGATAATTAAATCCCAACACCAGCATGCGCTGAAACCACTCCGGGTAGCCTTCGCTAAGATTGGAAACTGGGTCTCTTACTATCCCATGGGTGCGCAATATCATCATCCGTTCATACAGTTCGCGATTTGCAGTGGTTACCATCCCACCTTCACCAGTAGTAATGTGCTTCACTGGATGAAAACTAAAACAAGCCGCATCCGAATACCTACAAGAACCTATAGGGCTTTGATCCTGATGTTGTCCTCCTAATGCATGACACGCATCCTCCAAAAGAAATAAGCCATGGCGGTCGGCTATTGCACGAAGTCGCTTCATATCGCAGCTTGCGCCCGCATAATGTATGGCAATAATTCCCTTTGTCCTCGGACTGATGCGACTTTCAACGCTAATGGGGTCAATACAACCATCCTCCAGAACATCTGCAAAAACCGGCTTGCCTTTACAATACAATACTGCATTAGAGGTGGCCGCAAAAGTCAAAGGAGAGGTAATCACTTCATCATCAGGGCCAACCCCAAGAGCAAGACAGGCAATATGAAGTGCCGCTGTCCCACTATTTACGGCCACACTGATGTCGGCTGATACGGCTTCTGAGAATGCCGATTCAAAACGAGAAAACCCAGGCCCGCAAGTAAGGAA
>DITF01000108.1 GCA_002422125.1 bacterium UBP17_UBA6191 | reverse complement strand
TAGCCTTCGGCGTATTTGTTGGTAAAAATGGAACCCTGCAACCTCATCACTTCGGCTGAGGCATAGTTCTCAGATGCGATAAGTTCAAGACCTTCTTTTTGTCTTTGGCTTTCCCGTTTTAAAATTTCCAATACCTGAGAGTCCATATTTTCCCCCTAGCTGCGTTTATAAAACGGAGTTCTTACCACCACGGCATCTCTGAATTTTCCTCTGGTTTCTACCAGAAGTTTTGTCCCAATTTCTATGCCCTCAGCCTTGACTAAAGCTAAGGCACAGGACTTGTTAAGACTTGGACAAAAAGAACCACTGGTGACAAACCCAATCGGTTCAGAAGCTTTTGTTTGTACGGCCGCCCCGGTTCTGGAAATGGCCCTGTCACTAAACTCCAACCCTACCAGCTTACGGGTAACGCCTTCGGCTGAGATTTTGGTTAAAGCATCTTTACCAATAAAGTCATGCCCATCCATTTTCACAAATCGGCCAAGTCCGGTTTCCAACGGGTTGGTTTCATCTGTCAGTTCGTTGCCGTACAGGGGCAATCGGGCTTCAAATCTTAGGGTATCTCGAGCACCTAGGCCACAGGGGATGGCCCCGGCCGCAATCAGTTGTTCAAAAACTACGGCCGCACAATGGTTGGGCAAATAAATTTCAAACCCATCTTCTCCCGTGTATCCGGTTCGCGACACTACCAGGGAATCAGAATTAATTTCACCGATACGAAAGCAATAGGTCTTTAAATCTTCCAGTTCCGCATTAAGTACCTTGGATACAATTTGTGGGCTGGTTGGACCCTGCACCGCAATCAAGGATAATCTGGTACTTTTATCGGTTAAGGAAACCTCACCGCCAAGCCTCTGACTCATGTGTTCAAAATCTTTTTCAATATTGGATGCGTTCACCACAATCATATAGTGTTCAGGATTGTAGCGATACACCAAAAGATCATCCACAATGGTTGCATCTTCACGAAGCAAAGGAGAATAAAGACATTGAAAATCCGACAGATGGGAAACATCGTTGGGTAAGAGCTTCTGAAGCGCTTTTTGCGCATCGCGCCCCTTTAACTCAAACTCTCCCATGTGCGAGACATCAAACACACCACATTGGGTCCGCACAGCCTCGTGCTCCTTAATGATTCCCGAATATTGAACAGGCATCATCCATCCATGAAAATCTATAATTTTTGCCTGCAACTTTTCATGAATCGGATGCAAAATGGTTTTTTTGGGTTGTTCGTGCATGTCTTTCCTCTCCCAAGAAAAATACTCTCGCAGACCACGAATTGCAATTATCAAAAAATTTTTAGTGTTTGTCTTGCATCCCCCCAACAAATCAGGTAATGTTTGACAAAAAATAACCAAAAACACACAAATTTGAATGTCCACCACCTCAGGAATAAATCCAAGCACTGCCAGCTATCATGCCATGCAACACTCCAGATTGCTGGACACTTCCATATCCCGTTTATCTACTGGCATTAGAATTCAATCAGGGGCAGATGATGCCTCTGGTTTAACCGTTTCAGAGCGACTCAGAAATCAAATCAGGGGACTGAATCGGGCCATGTCTAATGTTCAAAGCGCCATGTCTATGTCACAAACCGCTGGTGGAGCACTTCAGGAAACCCAATCCATGCTGCTTAGGATGCGAGAGTTGAGTATTCAGGCTCAAAACGATGCCATGAATCAATCCGATCGGCTGGAAATTCAAAAGGAAGTGGACCAGCTAATTAATGAAATAGATAAAATCGCCTCAAGCACAGAGTTTAACCAGAAAAAACTTTTGGATGGGACCACTAGCTCTCGTTATAGCGTATCCCCGCAAGCCATGAAAATTTTCCAGATGGACGAAAAATCTGAGCCCATTGGCAGCGGAAACTATGACTTGAAGATTCTGCACAATGACTATGGTCAGGCTGAAATCCAGCGCAGTGCAGTCCAGCTTTCCAAATTTAATTTTGAGCCAGCGGGGGCCAACGACAGGCTGGAAGACTCTTCGCTCTTTGATGACTTTTTATCTTTTGGTGAAGTCAATATCGAAATCCAAAGTACTGCGGGCAAGGTCGTAGTGGCCGCATCTTCTTCCATGAGCAATGCGCAGTTGGCACAATCTATGGAACAGGCCATTACAAAACCTGTGGCAGATGGTGGCCTTGGAATTGATGGTTCCACATTTCGTTACGACCCTCAGACCGGTCAATTTGTCTATAAGGCTGGTTTGTCAGGAGATGATGGAGAATTGCATTTTCTGATGCCTGAAAACTGGAAAAATTCTTTGGGTCTGGAAGTCAGTGAGGCGGCCAAACGCCCATCTTTTCATGTGATTGCCAGCCAGAATGGACAAGTAATTGGGGCTGACTTAAGCTCTGGAAAAATGGCTACTCCAGTGCCTGGCCTCAAACTCGATTTTCCACCGCCAATGCCTGCGGAAGCTGTACTGGCCATATCCCACACCAAACTCGGAGATTAACCAATCATCATTTCCATTACCTCCACCAATTCCCATGCCGCCTAT
>DITF01000278.1 GCA_002422125.1 bacterium UBP17_UBA6191 | reverse complement strand
TCATAATAATCGCCTGGCATATATCCCTGAGGGCTGACGGAGCGAGAAACCGGAGGAAACCAGACATGAGTCACCCCAGCCTTGGCCAGATTCTGGCTCATGGAACCAAGGTGGGTATACCAGTTCCCAGGCCCACCTGCCTCAGAATCCCAGCCAAAACCCTGAAAAATTATCTTAGTTTTCCTAGTCTCATTGGCATGGCTTGCCATCACAAAACCCAACAGACAAAAGGCAATACCAAACAAAATTGATCGCATGAGGAAACCTCCAGCATACATTCTAACCCTGTAAAGAAACTTTTCCAATCCTCTTCTGCCGATAATCCAAAGGCAATGACAGAAGTTACAACCGTTATACAAAGGGAAAGCATTCTTGCTGAGGATTACCAACAAAGGCTGAAACATGTCATTCGTTTGCAGGGCCCCGGTCTTTTTCAGTCCCGCACTCGTCTTGTAGATGACCTGAACCGATTGTTGCCACAGAATCGCCGCGAAAATCACTGGATGTTGATTGCCCTGGAAGCCAATGTTTTTGGCATTCTCAGAATGACCCCTGTGGAAAAGCTCGGAGAAGTGTATGCCAGACTCATTTACACCCTGGTTAAAGATCATGGTCTGAATCATATTGCCGCTCGATTTTGTGTTGACACTTTCTGCCATTTTTTAGGCCATGAAATCACCGTTTCTGAGCGCACCATGGAATGGCTGGAACAAAAGCTAAGTCCACCACCACCAAACAAACCATCGCAAAAAACAATGGGAAAATTGGGCTCTGCAATAGCCTTTATAATGCCAGTATTCCTAATCGGGATATGCCTCTGGTTTGGAATGAAGCTATTTTTACAAAAGGAGGTTGCCACTACCATTACAACGAGCGAAGCTCTTGGCCCACCTGTTTTTGTCAGAAGTCAGGAGCCAAATCCAGTAAGAGCCGTACAAACCCGCAATGTAGTGGAGTTACGCGAAGCCCTCTCTTCTGGATATCCTGCCGATAAAAGAGACACGCAAAATCAAACCCTGTTGATGCAGGCCTCCAAACTTGGGTTTAGTGATGGAGTTCGGCTACTTTTAGAGTTTAAGGCTGATGTAAATGCCCAGGATAATCTAGGCAAAACCGCTCTTATTCTAGCGGCTACTGGGGGTCACATTGAAGTAGTCCGGTTACTTTGCCAATCAGGAGCCAATATTTACCATAAGGATAACTCGGGCCGCACAGCCCTGATTCATTCCATTTTAAAGCAAAACAACACCACGGTTCAGTTTTTATCATTTATGGAGAAATCCGCATCCAGTCCCGCACATGAGACAAAGCCGCCATCCCCATAGCCATGACAGCCTCAAGGGAGTTTCCCCCAATGTGGGGAGTGCAAAATACTTCTGGTCTATTAAGAAACTCATAATCCTGGCAGGGTTCTTCTGGGTACACATCCATTGCCACCCCTGCCACGAAATGCGCATCAAGAAAAGTCTTTACGGCTTCCAAATCCATCACATTTCCTCTGGATGTGTTTACTAAACATACTCCAGCTTTCATAAGTTTTAAGGAATCGTGATTGATCATTTGAAAAGTCTCTTTTGTGAGTGGGACATGCAGACTGATAAAATCTGAGTTCTTTAACAAATCTATAAGTTCAACCTGAGTTGCCCCCAAATCCTGGGCTTTGGATTGCAGGCTCAGAATATCCGTGACTAAAATTTTTGAACCAAAGGGCATTAGCATTCTGGCCACTTCCTGCCCCACATGACCAAAACCAATCAGCCCAACAGTAGCTGTAGACAGTTGTCGACCCCCATCTTTTTGCCACTGGCCTTTCTTTAAAAGATTGGAAGTAATATGGGCCCGATGAGCCAGACTCAATATAAAAGCCATCGTCAGCTCAGCTACGGAAGTTTTATTAACCCCCGTGGTATAACGAACTTCCACGCCTGCCCGCTCACAATCTAAAAAATTTATGCCATCAAGGCCCACCCCATACTTTGCAATTCCCTTCAATTGTGGGCAATGAGATAATACCGAGGCATCAATCTTTTCAGTGCCAATAATGGCGTAATCTGATCCATGAAGAAAACGGCCTAACTCCAATCCCTCAAGAACTGGTCCCAGCCCCCGGAATCGCACCTCAATGCCCAGTGCCAAGGCCTCATGACACAAGGCCTGATTTTTACAAAATGAGGGGGAAGCAATAGCTAGAATCACATTCTTTCCAGCGTATCCATTCCCAAAATATTCAGCCCTTTAGACATGCATCGGGAAAAAACCAACGCGAGGCGTAAACGAGAATGTCTGATCTCCTGGTTTTCCTCTCTCAAGATAGGAGCTTGATTGTAAAATGCCGCAAATCGAGAAGCTGCACCAAATAGCCAATCGGCCAGATGATTTGGCTTACATGATTCTGTGGCCCTTGAAACAACAGCTCCAAACTGTAAAAGATGCAAACAAAGATCCCGCTCAATTTCCAGCTTGGGAACAATCGCCGCATCTTTGACAGTATCCTGCGGAAACTTTTCCTCATGCTTAGCCGCAATGCCTCTGACTCTGGCATAGGCATACTGTAGGTATGGGGCCGAATTACCCTGTAGGTTCAAAGCCTTGTCCCACTGAAATACAATGTCTGAAATCGGATTTTGTGACAGATCCTGATATTTGACGGCTGCAATTCCGACCGCCCTGGCAATTTCTCGTTTTTCATCCTCAGGATATTCCACAAATTCAAGCACTTGTAAGGCACGATTTTCTGCCTCATCCAGCAAATCTCTTAAGGGAATTACCGCTCCCTTGCGGGTAGACATAACCACACCCTCGGCAAACTTCATCAAGCCAAACATGACATGTTGCATATCACAATGCCAGCCAGCACGATGAGCTATGGAAAAAAACTGCTCAAAATGCAATTTTTGGCGACTGTCTGTAACATAAATAATTCTTTGTGGTTTATAGGTATTGATCCTGTATCTGACGGTTGCCAAATCAGTGGTGGCGTATAAAAAGGCTCCATCTCGTTTTTGAATCACACAGGGGGGGTACTGATCGGATTCAAAAAAAGCTACCTGTGCCCCTTCGGATTCCCGTACCAAATCTCTTTCTTTTAACTCATCCACCAAGGATTGTAATTGATCGTTATAAAATGACTCACCATGTATGGTGTCAAAACAAACGCCAAGCCTCTGATATACTTCCTCAAACTCCTGAAGTGAAATTTGAATAAACTTCTTCCAAAGACTATAGTTCGGTTCTTCTTTTTTTTGAAGTGATAGAAGTTCGGCTCTGGCCTGTTCTTCTAATTCTGGTTCTGTCTCAGCTTTGAGATTAAAAGACTGATACAATTTTTCCAGAAATTCTATGGAATCCTCAGAAACATCCTCCGGTTTTGCAAAGGTCTTATATGCCACCAATAACTTGCCAAACTGAGTACCCCAGTCTCCAATATGATTATCAGCAATTACCTCATAACCACTGGCCAGATGCAGTCTTTTGATGGCATCGCCAATGATGGTGGAACGAAGATGGGCAATGTGCATGGTTTTGGCAACATTGGGCGAAGAATAATCTATGACCACCTTTTGCAAAGAGCCTATCTGAGGAATACCCAAATGATCATCCTCTTCCAAAGCTGCGGTGGCCCGTCCCAAAACCTCTGGATAAAGTCTAAGATTGATAAACCCAGCCCCCGCCACCTCAGCCGATTGCAAAATATTATTTTCTGGCAGTGCACTCACAATCTGCTGGGCCAGTTCCCGGGGATTTTTTTTCAGCTTCTTGGCATGCTGCATGGCTACATTGGTCTGATAGTCACCAAATGCCAACTGGGTCGCCGCTGTCAATTCCAAAAGTTGTGAGTCCGTACCGTCAATTTTTGCCAATGCTTCCATGAGTAAATTTTTGATCGTTTGCATGGGCGGGATTATACCATGACTTAAGATATAAAAATTAGCGCGACATCTCCGCCTGATACTCACAATAAACAGTGGTGAGATAGCTGGAACGATACTGACTTACAGGGGTGAGAATTGGACTGGATAAATATTCAAGGGTTGCCTCAGAAAAGAGTTCGGGCTTCCAATCGGCCGAGTTTCTCCAGGCTGCAAATGTTTTGTAATGCATGAGATTGGAATGATAGTCGTAGCGTTCAGAGACCCCAAAATCAAGTTTGAGACGATGAATCATCAGTTCCTGAACCGCTAGGGAAGAAAAATCCAAGGTTTCAACAGCCTGCAACTCACCTAATTTCAAAGATGCCCCTCTCTCAAATGCTTTATATACAAGCTCCGAGCAATACATCTTGTCATCACCCCAACCAAACAAATAGTCATAGGGGCCACCAAGCCATTGTTTCCCAGCCTCAATTACCTTATCAATATCAAACTCAGCCTGAGGCCTTCTGATACAAATAGCCCCCTCTTTGCCCACGGCCTTAAATTCTGCAAATGGGGTAATTTTTACTGGCTGCACGGCCTCTAACACTAGCCATTTCCCTTTCTCATTAAACACTATTCCTACATGGGTCAGGGGAGAATGTGTAGCTCTGGCAATTGGGCCAGACTGGGCAGAAATTGTAGTCTGAAACACCAAATCCCCTGGTTTTAACAAGGACTCTATGGCCTCTGTTGCCAAGCGTGACTTTTGCGTAATCTGCAATTGGGGAGGGCCGTAAATTCTAAAGGATATGGACAACATAAGCCCAAGAAACACCAGACAACTGAAAATGAACATTGCTGGCTTTCTATACTTTTCCCTTCCTGGGGGGGTGTTATGTTCCTGCATACCAAAAGAACCTATGCTTCCAATAACCAGCGCAATGGTTTAGGGGCGTTGTGAAAACGGGATTTCAAATAGTGTTGAACACTAAATGCGCCTGAGCCTAAAAACAGTAAAGCGACATATACATAAAGGTATACAAAAGCCAGTTCTTTACGACCCCATGGATCCTGCCCATGGATCACAAATCCTGCCACAATCATAGTAATAATCAAGGGAATACAAGCCAATCGGGTAAACAAACCAAGAATCAGTAATATAGAGCACCCGACTTCTGCCCCTACTGCCAAAACCAGGCTCATGTAAGATCCGACTCCTAGAGGATCAGGAAACTTAGTAGCCCTCTCAGAAAAAGTTGCCAGTTTTGGCCACCCATGCGCCAAAAGCATCGTCAGGCCAAAAGTTACTCTCAATATTAAAGAAGCTATTGATTGCATGAATTCATCCTATATCCAGTTAAAATTTTAGCACCTTATCCGCTAGAATCATCCTGCTCATGATGGTTTTTGCGTCACTGGCCATTCCGACCTGCAAGGACTCCATCAGATTAAAATAGTTCAAACAGGTGGTGCAAACCAAAATTTCTACACCACTTGCTTCGAGGCGTTTAAGGGAGCTGATAGTATCTTGGTTTTTGGTGGCCAGAAACACTGCCGAGTTCGTTAATAAAATACTTTTCACCAAAACAGGCAATTGATCGAATAAATCAACGACTCCTGTCATTAACTTTTGACCAAGCTCCGGCTCGTCATGTCCTACCTTGTCTGAGGTCAGAAATACCACCTGATTTGTGCTCATTACCCTGGCCCCTAAACCAATGCGTGCCGACTATGCTGCTCTGAAATTTCCTGAACCAGAGAAGCTGATTTTGCCAGATGCCCCTGAATGGCCAGAACATGGGCAGCAGCCCTAGGGACCTCACCCTCGCGAAAGTGACTGGCGGCTATACGAGCATGGGCAATGGCCTTCTGCATTTCTTCAACCATTACCTCAAGTCTATCGGCCTGAATTTCAAAACTATCACTCATGATTCAAACTCCTTCAGTTCAAAAAAGGCGATTATAAGACTATCATGGTATGCTCTGCCACTATGCTGATTATTTACACCATTATCACCCTTCTTTTATCAGGACAGATAAAAGCCACTGATTACACGGCTATCCAAAAAATTGCGCAATCCACTTCCCCTACAACCATCACTAGCTCAATCGTTCTGGGAAGTCGGGCTGATGGCTCAGAGCTGCGATCCCCAATACGAATCGTTCATTCAGGAAATCCCGGACCAGTCCTTAGTATTTTTGGAGCAATTCACGGAGACGAAATCACGGGCACGGAAATCATTAGAAGAATCAGTTCCAACCCTTCATTTTCCATTACAACGGGGACCGTATATCTCATTCCGGTGGTCAATCTACCAGGGTTTTATCAAAACCTACGGTATCTCCCTGATCGTAGAGACTTAAACCGCACCTTTCCAGGATCATCAAATGGCTCACAGGCCGCCAGACTTGCCTATGCCTTGATTCAGTTTCTCAAGATTTCAAAAACCACTGTGGTGGTGGATTTACATAGTGCCGCCACCCTGCGCCACAACCTGCCCCAGATCAGAGCGACCTATTCAGATGGTGAGCTGACCGAAAAACTGGCCCAATCTTTTGGTACTTCCGTGATCTTGAATTCCAGCTCTGTAATTGATGGTTCCCTAAGAGCCTATTGTAAAAAATCCGGCATAGCCTATCTTTTATATGAGGGCGGCGAAGCCTCAAGAATCGATGAAACCTCTGTGCATGTAGGCGTAATGGGTGTGTACTCTGTACTGGATGCACTTGGTATGAAACCTCCTGATCCAGACATAAAATCTATCCAGAAGGAAATTTTTTACTCTCGCAAAAGCTTTTGGGTTCGGGCCACAGATAGCGGGATCTTAAATTCTGCAAAAACCAGTGGCGATCTGGTATCAGAGGGAGAAACCCTGGGCCAGATTACCGATCTGTTGGGCGTAAAAATCGGTGACATTACCTCACCCCAGACTGGAATCATTATTGGCCATGTCACAAATCCCATATTAAATGCCGGAGATCCGATCTTTCATATTGCCCAACCTGCAAAATAAAAATTATT
>DITF01000117.1 GCA_002422125.1 bacterium UBP17_UBA6191 | reverse complement strand
ATTGCGGTATCTTTCTGTTCCATTTCGCGGATCCGGGTAAGGCTTAGGTTCCAGGGGAAAGAGTCATTGTGCTCAAACTGTGAATTGATCTGACAGAGGGCGCGCACAATATAGCTTTTTGCTAGCTCATTTCCCTGCAACAGAAAACCTAATACGGCAAACCAAATACTCTGAGGAATTTTTTCACTACTGTGCAAACATTCTTCTAGTAACTCCTCATATACAGTGATTGAGGGTGATTTTATTAACAATATTCTGGCTGCCAGACTTTGCCAGAAGGCTTTTAGAATAACAGTCTCTTTCATGTCTTTGATCCACTTCCTACAGGTTGGGACAGGAAATCACAGATGGTCTGAAGGTCTTGGGGCGGCAATAGTGCTTCCATGCGCAGTAACAAATGGCTCAGGATAGATGCGCGATACATTTCAAGCTCCATGGGAACACCGGTTCTCATTAACCTGTAGTTAATCTGGGTGTTTAAGTTGATCCAACGACATTTAGTTTCGATGTATTTTAAGGCTAGAGTTACCGGAATTTCTTCAATATCCTTAATGTCATCAAGCTGATCCAGATGTGATTGAATATCCTTCTCAAAATCGACTAGCAGAGTTTTTTTTTCGGCCTCGGTTGCTGAGGCACAAGTCTGTATTAGATTAATGATATCTTCTTTGAAGTCTTCATCCTGCAGATGCGTTACAATTGCCGCTAGTTCCATATTCCTATCCTGATGTAATGATTCCGGCATAGTGTAACGGATTAGGGCTGGGAAAAAAATCGTGAACTGATTTGGACCGAAGCGCTTACTTATCAGCCCGAAACAGGAATTGAACCTGCGACCTTTGCTTTACGAAAGCACTGCTCTACCCCTGAGCTATCCGGGCCTGATAAACCTTGAGTATTCTGGCATGAAGAAAAAAGTTCTGTCAACTGGCTAGGCAGATACCCATTTCATCATTATAGTTGTATCCTTGCACAAAAAAAGATGAGGTACTGATGTTACGATGCATGTATGGTTTGCTGATAGCCTGCGGTTTGAGCAGTAGTCTATTTGCTTTGGATGAGGAAAAGCTTAGTCACTTTGCAGATACATTTTGGCAATTGGATGCTCGCTCCTCAAATCAGATGGAGGATGTAGCGAATTGGTTAGAACAGCATGGAAACACCGAGGTGATTGATGCGGTTCAAAACGATGTCGTTCGTTCCATGATTCGCAACTATTATGCCCTATATTCTGAGATTGAAGCCTTGGATAAATCCTATGATCGTTCTTTTGTGAAAATTGGCTGGACGGCCGTTTTTGAGGATCTTTACGATGATGTCACTGGAATTGATGAGGAAGATGTATCCAAGTACAGTGATGAACAGGTCATGGCCCTGTTGGTTGGTAGTTTACTGGATCAGATGGTGTTTGAGCATCTGCGCTTCTATTTTGTGGTCGCAAGCCAGAATGATTCTTTCAAGAAAAAGCTGGATGAGATTGAAGTGGATGGGGTAAAGGATCATTACACCAGACTTGTGAATAACTGGATGGGGCGAAGTCAAAGGATGAAGTTTGCCAAGTCTTTGAAGTATCTGGAGGCATTGCAGCCCAAGCTTGATGCTGACATTTTGTCGGGAAACTTTGCGGTTCAGTCTTTGCTGATGCGGCTTCAGACTAGTTTGGCAGACGACATGAAAAAGCGCTCAGCCTTTTGGGGCCGTTTGTCCGGGCATTTTCAGAAGTATCTGTTTAAGCTTGAAATTAGAAATCATGATCGCTTGAGTATGGCCGAGTATTGGGTGTCACGAGTTTTTGGAAACGCGGTCGGGGCAGCCAATGTACAGCCAATCTTAAAATCAATCCCCAAAGCTGATCTTGACTATGTTCGTGAAAATGTTCTGATGCCAGGTGATGTAATTGTGGAAAAAACTCCAGGGGCGATCACCGATACTTTTATTCCCGGACACTGGGGGCATGTGGCCGTGCATGTTGGTAGACCTGATCAACTTCAGGGATACAATCTGAAGGACGGTTCGGCACTTTTAGATCATCCATTGGTGAAAAAATATCTGGATGTATTGCAAAACACAACTAAAACCACGGTTGAGGCAGTCAGACCTGGGGTGAAGCTTGAGGACATTGCCCATTGGAGAATCGGTGATATTGCAGTTTTGCGAGCTGTAAACTATCCCAAGGAGCTGATTGCCGAGGCGATTGTGAAGTCTCTTAGTTATGTGGGCACCAAATACGATTTTTCTTTTGATGTAAATACAGAAGATAGAATTGTATGTTCTGAGCTGCCATTTCAGGCATTTAAGGGAATTCAGTTCCGCACCGCCAAGTCTGCCGGTCGTTATACGATTGGACCAGACGATGTAGCCGTTTTAGCCGGTAAGAAAGGTGAGAACATGCCTAATCGACCTTTTGAACTGATTCATTTTATACATAAAATCAAGACGGAGCCTCAGGAATCCCAGTTTGAGCTTTATCGTGAGCTCTTGGAAAAAGATTCCCGTTATGAAGAAGTACCAGTGAATAATCTGGATTATTCCAAGTGGCAATAGGTATTAAGGAGAAACTTATATGAAACTTTTAAAAATTTTTGCGATAAGCCTGGTTGTGGGAAGTTCCTCTTTGATGGCCGCCCCTGAATGGCAAAAGGCCGAGGATGCCTTTAGTGCTTATGCCTCTGGCTACGAACTTGGTGAAGATGCCCTGTTTAGTTCCATGGCACTGTCTGAGTTCTCAGGATCAGAGGATGAGGCCTTAGTAGATGAACTTGAGCCTGAATACGACGCTTATCTGGACAATGTACCCTTGCGCTCCTTTGAGCCAAAAACTAGAGAAGAGCTTTTACAGTCCTTGGGCGAGGCCTATCGTGATGGGCAGGATCCCTATGCTTTTGAATATACAAAAAAAGACCCTCTGGTTCGTTTTGTGGAATTAAAATACCGAGACGATCGCCATTGGATGATTGATAATTTCCGTATGACTCATCTGGTGGCCCGCAAAGGTGAGGTGGCTTCTGATGGAGCGGAAGTTAAAAACCATCAGGTTGAAATTCGCTGGACCTCGGCCCTGATTGATCTGAGTAAGTTAAAGGGTGCTACCTGGGTCATGACCACATTTAATACCAAGGTTGGTCCGATTAAAATGCAGACTGGGCATGCCCAACTGTTTTTTGAGTTTGAGCCTGGTGGAGTTGTAACCCCATTTGGCGAGGCCAATAGCATTGTGAATTCCTATGAAGGCTATCGTGATGCTGGGACCGTGTTTAATCCTCTTTTGGGCATGATGGACAAATATGATTCCATTTTTGTGATGGGTTCTTTTTCAGATGTGACCCTTAAGGCTTTAAAGGTGTTTAATGGAGTGGATCTTTATGATTTGAAAGTGAGTGCCAAGGAAGCTTCAAAAATGCTTTTGAATTCTCTGGCTCTGGCATCGGATCGTGAAGAATTGGCTCGTAGAAAGTACCACACTACCAGAAACTCCTGTGTCACCAATCAGGTACGGATTATCAACTCCGGGGTTTCGGCGGAACGAAGAATCAAAGAATGGCATACATTGTTTGGCAAAAGAGTGATGCGAACCTTAGGCTCGATTTTCCCAAGCCAGATTCCAAAAACCCTCAAGAAATCAGGCTTGATGTTATCGGAAACCCATTACACAGGTCGTGACAGAATTTTAG
>DITF01000211.1 GCA_002422125.1 bacterium UBP17_UBA6191 | reverse complement strand
GGGCCAGTGATCCGGTGGTTTTAGAACAGGGCGAAGACAGTATTGATAAAGACGGCATGGGGGGATTTTTAGGGCTTCGATTTCAGCAGGAAATCAATCAGAATTTGAGCCTGAATGTGGCGGCTAGTGTTCATTATATGAAGCTTTCCCAGACCTCTACGCTTTTAGTGGATCAAATCAGTTCGGCAGGATTACGAAGAACGGTTACAAACACCTCCAATACCCAAAGCCAGGGGGAGCCAGTGGTTGATTTGGAATTTGAGGTTCAGAAGTGGTTTCGGGCCGATTATAACTTTAGCGTTGGTTTAAGATTTTTAGATTTTGGTGCTGGCCCCCAGACATCTTTGGGAAATCAGGCTCGTGGGAACTTCTATTTGCGAGGTGTGCAGGTGGGATTTCAGCGACTATTTTGAGGGCTTTAGACCAGTACACTGGCCATCATAGGAGTGATGACTAGGCCAAGCAGGGTGGAAACCATAACAATCAAGGCGGCCTTTCCCGGAGCACAGCCGGTCTCACTAGCAAACGCCACAGTATTGGCAGCCATGGGGGTCACAGCTTGTAATAACATTACCTTTGCAGTCAAGGGGCTAATCAGCGAAGTGAAGTGCGAATCGAACCAAAGCACAAGCCAGACTCCAATTAGCCAGATCAGGGGTTTGCCTAAAACACTCCACAGTAACAGGCGAGCATTTACATCACTAAGTTTGACGGCGGCTAGCCCCATGCCCACAATCATCATGCCCAGGGGGGCGTAAGCACCTTTTAGGAGGCCCGTGACCTCTAAAAATATTGGCGGCCACTGTAAAGAGAAGGCACCACAGACAAGGCATATCCAAAATACATGCAGCCCAGGCAGTTTTAAGGCTCGGCGCAAAGCTTGGGCGGGGCTAATATTGTGGCGGGCTAGGGTGTAATACCCCAGGGTGTTTTCAAACAAGGTCTGACCAATGGCACATAAAACAGCAGATGCAATAGCCTCTGTTCCCAATAACATGGCCGTTACCGGGATTCCAAAATATCCGGTATTTCCTGTGGACATGCCAAGGGCTAAAAGCCGAGTTTCCTGATCAGAAAATATTAGACGGGCGAACCTTAGATGAAAAAGACAGATTAGATAACCCAGTCCACAAAAAATCAGAGGGATGGCCAAAGCTTCCGATAAATCGGGCCCCTGAACTAAGCCCAGAAAAATCACAGATGGAGTAATAAAATAAATTAAAAGACGAGCAATATGTTCTTTATCAACTTTAAGATATCGAGCTGCTACAAAGCCCAGAATTATAATCAGGTATAGTGGGACCAGCCGTGAAAACAGATCAATTGGGTTCATCATAAGGCCGGTTCTAGCATATTTTCAGCATCCATGTATAGTCAGTTGCTACTACCTATGCTAGATTGTGGCTTGAAAGGTGCCATGATGGACAGTTCTCCTTTACGACAGTGGTTTCCCGATTTAGTTAGTGAATCTCCCTTACTTATACCTTTCATCCTGGATTTAGGTCTGGCGGCGATTTTGGGTTATGGTTTGGGAAAAGTGATGCTTTTTAGTGGTCCGGTCTCTAAGACTAGGCAGGATTTGGCCCGTTCCTTAATTGGTCTGTGTGTTACTACTACCATGGTAATTTCAGTGATTAAATCTTCACTGGCCTTGTCTTTGGGTTTGGTTGGGGCATTGTCGATTATCCGTTTTCGTACCGCCGTTCGTGATCCAGAGGAATTGAGCTTCATTTACCTGGCTTTTGCGATTGGAATTGGCTTGGGAGCCAGTCAAAAGACTCTGGTTTTAGCTTGTCTGTGTATTCTTTTATTATGTCGAAGCCTGTTTTTATTCAAAGGTAACAAGGTTCAAACTAGTTCATCCATGTTAAGAATCGGTTATACCTCTCAGGCTGATATAAATCCAATATTACAATGGGTTCGTTCCGAAGCCATTTTGGTGGAGGTGGAATCCCTGGATGTGTCAGATAATGGTACAAGACTGCTTTTAGCTGTATCTGGCTTTGCCCCTGAAAAAGCTGTGCTTCTGAAAGACAAAATGGGGTCACAGTATCCGGGGCTGAGTATTTTTTCCCATCACGGAGAAGTCAGGGGCTAACTTGCGCAATGCTATCTTTTTGTTAGTATTGGGATTGTCAGGTCTTGGTGTTTTGTTGTCGCCGCAGTTACGATTTTTATCTCGCCAGACTGAATTGGATATTTTTGAGGTTACCCCAGCAAAACATTTGTTTTTGGAGATTGCACCCCAGGACATGCAAAGGTTAAATGCCGTACGGAAACAAGCCAATCAAAGAGGTTTTCTTTTAAAAGAAGATCATTTTTATGTTCCGGCTTATGCCTCTGACACTACTACGAGAGTTAAGACGATGATTCGCTTAAAGGGAGATTTGCCCGATCACTGGGATTCGGATCAATATTCCCTAAGAGTAGAAGTTCAAAAGAAGCTGAGCTGGAATCAGTACACCCAATTTTCTTTGCAACACCCATCCACTCGGCATTATTTAGCGGCCTGGATGTTTCAGAGGCATCTACGGCATGAGGGTATTTTAGGTGTGGGAGCTGAGTTTATTAAGTTAAGTATTAACAATATTTACATGGGCGTTTACTTACTGGAGGAACATTTTTCATCGGCATTTCTTAAGAATCGAAATCAGGAGGACGGACCGATTTTAAAGCTGGATGAAGCACCTATGTGGAAGGAAGTTTTTCACTTAAATGACTCAACCTCAGGCCTTTTGGAGTCTGAGGGTAAGCGAGAACGAGATTTACGGGGCGCGGGGATTTCTGTGTATGGGGGAGGACGATTTTCGGATGAATTGAGACAACAGGCCGTAAATGCTTTGTATGGATTGATTCATGGAATCAGTTCGCCTTCTGAGGTTCTGGATATTGATAAAATGGCTAAATATCTGGCCTTACTGGATTTGTACGGGGCTGGGCATGCGGCATCTTGGCATAATCTCAGGTTTTATTTTAACCCACTGAGTAAAAAACTGGAGCCTGTGGGATTTGACTCAGATTACCAAAGGATGAGGCATATTCTGGGAATTAGTGGTTCTTGGACCCAGTCTCCGGTGCCTACTCCCGATCCATGGTTGAAACTGTTGTTGTCTGATAAGGTATTACTGATTCGGTATATTGAAGAGCTGGTCAGGTTGAGTAGTTCTACGGGTATACAAAAATTTTTGGCCCTTTGTGATGCCGAGTTAAGTGAGGATCTGGATATTGTAAGAGACGACTGGGGTCGTCTCGGATTTGACGAAGATGTCCTTATGGACAACCGTTCCTGGATTTCCAGACAGCTTGACCCAGTCCGGCTTATGGATTCCTGGTTACAGGAAGTCAGTCCTCGTCGATTGTGTTTTTATTATCGCTCCGTGTTTGCTTTACCTGTTCGTATCGAAGGTATAGAAGTGGAGGGTTTGCCTTATGTTAGCCTTTCCAAACCGCTGGAGCTCAGCCCAAGAGAACTTGGAACCCGGGCACCAATTCTTGGCCCGTATTGTCAGAATGTTTCGGGACAAATTGTCTTCCCGCCACAAAGTGTTTTGCAGGCTAAAATTCGGGCCAGAGTACAAGGATATCCCGAGGCTCGGTCTGTGAATCTGAGTAAGGAAGCACCACCTTTGTTACAAATGGATAGTTTAAACAGTGTGCCAGACTGGATTCAGTTCTCTGGCCATGTGGCCCGTGCCAAGGCGGGAAACTATATTCTGGATGAGCCCTTGGTATTGCCGGAAGGGGTCAGCTTGAAGCTTGAGGCAGGAACCACAATCCGCATGCAAAAACAGGGTTCTATGGTAGTCCAGGGTCCAATATACTTTCATGGAGAATCTGACAGTCCCATAGCCATTGTAAATGAGAATGCAGACCATGGGGGATTACTTGTGATCCATGCACAAGCTTTATCCTCTCTTAACCATGTTGAATTTCATGGATTAGAAGAACCAGTGTATGAGGGCCGCTCATTTACAGGAGGAGTTAGTTTTTCCCGGTCTCCATTTTATATGCAAAAAACGACATTTACAGGTATGCGTTCCCAATATGCCTTACAGGTGATTCGTAGCTCCTTTGATGGGAATGGGGTTCAAATCCGTAATGGGCAGTATAACGGATTGGATGTGGACTATAGCTCTGGGGTTTTGCGGCAGTCTTATATTAGCAATAATACACAGACAGGTATTGATGTCTCCGGCTCCCGTTTACGACTTGAGTTTGTGAACCTTTCAGGTCTTTCTGGTGCCAGTTGTTTGAAGGCCTTTGACAATAGCGAGCTTTTTATTCTGGATTCAGATTTTTATGGCTGCAAGGTAGCTTTGTCTTCTCATGACAGCACTAGAGTTCAGTTGGAAAGGGTGGCATTTCGTGAGCACGAAATAGGGATTGCAGCGTATGTTTCCAAAGATGGATTCGGAGTTTCCGAGGTTTTTGGTCGCCAACTGAAAATGAAGAGTGTTTTGAAGGAAACCGTAAGCGAGGAAGGCGCATTGGTAGAATATGAACTGGCGCGAGGAGATTAAATATCCTCTAACACAAAGAGGAGATTTGGTGTTGAGAAATCTTTATAGCCTAGGATACCGTGAGTTGTTCCCCCCTCGAATCATTTTATCCACCTACTACGACACCCCAGATTATGTTCTATTGTCTCTTGGTAGAAGAGATGTGTTTCCAAGGTACTATGTACGAACCCGTAGTTATGTATTTAATCCTCCTGTATTGGAACTCAAAATTAGAGAAGGAAATCGCTCTGTAAAATGCAGATCATCCGATCCAAAAAACTCCATTGATGGGTTTTCTGATGAGATTCTTTGGCAATTGCAGACATTAGGCATGCCGGCAATTTTGCCTTTAGAACCTAAAATTACCGTTTCTTATCGGCGTTTTTATCTGGAGCATCCCAGGTTTTTGGATGTGGTGTTGACTCTGGATGAAGATTTATATTGTGCTCCCTATCCTTACACTCCCGACACTCTGTTTTCGCCTGGAGTAGTCGAGCTTAAAATCAATGGTATAAATTGTAACTTGCCACCCTTGCCTTCAGGGGTTTGTAGTGCTCAAGGACATTCCAAAATTCAGCTCGCCTTTAATAGTGTTTACAGGGGATTGCCTGACTGATTCTTTGGCAGCTTGGGGCAGATAGAAGATCGGTAATTGAAATTTGGGAGGATATGGTTTTTAAAACAATCGCCGAATTTTCAAGGTTGGCTCTTTTGGCCTCATAAGCACAATGCCAGGCCGCGTGAGGATGTCTTTCTAAAAGGTCTACACAATCTTTAATTGAATCCGGTGGGTTGTTGTTCGTGTGATGAAGTTTAAGTTGTTCAAAGGCTTGAAACCGCATGTACAAGGCACATTCGAGCTGTTGTCCAGCCTGACACTTTTTGTATAATTCATCCTGCACTACTTTTAAATCCCCTTGGGCCATTAAATCGCGCAAATATCTTAGGGCAATGGAGTGATGATTCAGATTTATGGGTCGAATTCCACCTGACAAGCCTTGTGATGGGTCGATAAACTCCCAAGACCCCATCATTTCTCCTTTTGTGCAAGGCAAAGGAGCTGTCCAGCAATAGCTAATCTCCTTCTCACCCGTGTCGCCCAAGAATGCTGTCACAAAATTACCCTGAAAATGCCCGCTAAGCACTCGATCAGACTTATCTTTAACTGACTGTGGAAAATATAGAGAGGACGGGATCTCTTGATAAATGAGCCCCTCCGTCTCTAGCAGTTTTTCTAGTTCGGACTCTGCAATCAAATGGTAATAAGCTTGCCAATCCTGGTCGGAAAACTGTGATTGTTTCCAATGAAGTTCCTCACAGGCAAATTTAATGTTTTCCTGACAGGCATGATAAAAAAGAGCTGAGGCCTTGCTGTTTGATTCTAATTCACTATATTTTAGCCCTCGTTCAAATACTCTATAAGCATACTGATGATAACCAAAATGTCGGGCCCATTCCGTGTTATGGAATGATTTTACATACAGGTGAAATATAATCAATAGGGCCAGCAGGGCCAGAGCCAAGAAGTGTCTTCTATAATATGGGGCGATCCACCAGGCGGGGAGCAAAACCAGAGCACCTAAAGCATACCTCCAGCTTGGCCCAATCACAAAAAATAATATGCCCCCACCCAATCCAAATAAAATGGGTAGTGGGTTTCTTTTTGCAAAAATTGCAATTAAACCGGAGAGAAGCAAGAGGCATAAAAAGGCACTTTCTCTGGCGGGCCATGATTCTAGCCAGCCTAAGAAGGGGGAACCTGCGGGAGGATGGTTGCCCCAGCGCGCAAATTCACTAATACCCTGCTGCATTCTGGAAACATCCATCTGAAAGTTGGTCCAGGGTAACATCAGCCCAGGTAAGGGCAGGGGCAAAAATATGTATCCTGAACGAAAAATACTATCTAAAGAAGCGGGGATAAGAATCAGGCTTAGAAGACAAAGACTACGGATCACATAGAGTAGTTGTAATCTTTTCCGCAGAGTTCCTATCAGGACAAACAGAAATAGAACCAGGGCATGCAGTTTGATAGCGCATGTCAGAGACGCAAGTACGATAATAATCGGGCGAAATCCAATGCTTAAAATCATCCAGAACAGACATGGATAACAAAGCATGACACATAGATCGGCATTGGCACTGGGAAACACGGGACTTCTGGACAATAACAAAACCAGCAACAGTAAAACAATTGCCAGAAACTGGTCCCTCTCGTTTGATTTTTTTTGGTATAGAATCAAAAAAGAGGGAACCAAAAGCATTTGCATAATCAGGGTAGACGGCAGTTGCAAGAGATATTCGGCCGGTACGAGGTGGAAAAAGGGAGCAAACAGGCTATACCAACTGGAAGGATATCCGTACTGCACCACCAGGTTTGCAAAGCCTGGGATTACCCCATAAAAAGCATGACCCATCATCAACTGAGCATGGTAAATCCCGGTGTCCCCATAATCTACGGTTAGGGAACAACGAAAAGCTGCGATAATTCCCGCTGGAATCAGGGCGGATACAAACAGTTTGTCCCAATGCCAGAGATATAAAATGAGTCCTGCCAGAAAAAAGATGCCGAATCTAAGGTCTACTGGGGCAAACAGGGACCAGATCTGGGAAAAAAATGCCAAAACCAGCATACCGCTTAAAGCTGTGGCAAATGGATAAAAGCCTGTAGAAAATCGTGATTTCCAGCCAAAAATCAATCGGCCAATTCCAGAGCAGCCTAGGATCAAGAGAGATGATAGCAGGAACAAAAGAAGCATTAGGATTATTCTGTTTTATATTGGGCGGCCAGCTCTTTGAGAAGGGTTTGAATTTCCTGGGGGAAACCCTGGCTCTCTGGCATGAGGTCAGAGGCAATCTTGGGATTTAAATCACGACGATATCGCTCCAATTGTCTTATCTTGGCTAAATCAGGGAGTGTGCCCCATAAACTCAAACTTAAGTGATAAAAACCGGAGATATCATCAGGCTCTGGCACAGGTGACATAGTTAGTTCTGTAGTTCTTACATCTAGAAGATTAAGAACGTTTTTGAACTTACCTGTAAAAATATGCGATAACACATATTGTTCCCATGTGTGACTTTCTGAATGATTTTCTACAGTGGCAGAACATATTTCATCAAAAAGTCCTTGATGAAACAAAACATCGATTACTAACGGACTTGCTAAAAACTCGGGCCAACGCTCAAGAATCACTTCCACTTTTTGGTAGATAGTGTCGGAATTTGCTTCACTCCTTAAGGACTGTAATTCCAAGAGGTGGTATTGAGCGCTATTTTTATGACCGGGGACTTTTTTTAATTCTTCCAGGGCTTCAGCACTTCTGCCTAGCTCTGCTAACAGAAGAGCCTTTCCCTTGGCGGTGTCTTCTGGATTTAAGCCACTGTGATCAATGTAGGTCTCCAAATCTGCGGATTCCAAACGCATAAGCACCCTAGCTTTAAGTTCCAGAGAGTTTGGGATCTCTTTACCAATGGCTTCCAATGCTAATTTTAAGGCCTGTTGTGTATTCATTTGTGGGTGTTCTACAAAAGCAGAGGACAGGTTTTCTAAAGAATGATTGGAGGACTTGATTTCCTCATACAATTTGGCGACATCATGCAAATTTTCTAAGGGGGGCAGGATTTTTTCCACGGGGGTATTAAAAAGATGCCGATGGATTTGACTATCCTCATGAAGTTTGGCTTTCAAAAGTTCCAGATCGGCGGTAGTGTATTGAAGTTGTTGAATCGATGATAGTTGTAGGGCGAATTCGAGGTTTGTTAAAAGTAGAGTTTTCCCCACATTCGGGAATTCATCTAATAGAGATTGAGAAGGTGTTAATGCAATCAATTCATGAGATTGCAAAAACTTTTGAGCCTCGGCGTATTCCCCTTGCCAGAAAAGTGCTATCAGAGCGATGATCATTTCATGTTTTTGTGGTTGATATCCAGAGAGAACCAGCCGGGATATGGATTCCCAGTCTAGAAAATTGAAGGCTACTTCTTTTTCTTGGTGCTGCAAATCCAGATGGCTAAACAGAGTTTTAAGTTGAGTGAGTTTTTCATTCGCGGCGCCATGGTTTTGGGAGTCTAAGGCCAGCAGAAGATCACAGTTCAGGTACTCAAATTCACTGGCTGGATCTGAAAAGGCGACTGTGTAAGCCTCTTTTGCTTTCTGGAACTGCCCATCCTTCATCAAAACACGGGCATGAGCCAGCATACATTGGGGCACTTCGCGACAAGTGTTAGTGGGGTTTATGATAGTCTCAAGCAATTCATGATGTATATCTGGAAGTGCCCGGTTTTGCCAATATTGCCAGATATCGGAGGCAACTAAATAACTAAATGGATTATTAGTAGGCAGTGAATCCAGGGTTTTAATCAATAGTTCGGCCGAGGATTCAGGCAAAAATTCATCTCTTAACTCCTCATGAATCTCCATCAAAGTAAGCCCCGTTTTTATGGCCCCATCCTCAAGCATGGCCACATATCTTTCAGCGGTCAATGTTTTGGACTCCTTCTCGACCTGAAGCATAGTTCTGAGCTTATGAATAATCGTTTCAGGATTTTCTGGTGCAGTCTGATTGGATTCCATATTCTGAGGCAGTTGTCGCGTGATGGGGTAGAGCAATGCTTCCATAAGCGTAGAGAAGCGAGCTTGCCAATCTGCGCACGGATGGTTCAAAAACCCCAAAAAGGTGATAACCGAGAAGATATGTTGATAGGATTTGAATCTATTCATGGTCGTTCATAACCTCTTTCCAGCGAAAACCAGCCTGACATCCTGATTTTGCATCAATAAACTCAATTTCCCGCAGTCTTTGTGGCCAGGTGCAGGGCAAGGGACTATCATAACAAAAATCTCCGGCTGAATCCCATTCTTGGGCATCTCGTAAATATACTCTGTGTCCATTGATTCTCACACTAGGCAGTGGTTGATCCCAACGAATAGGAGAGTACATCTTTGGAAAGGTGCTTACAAGCTGTTTTATTACAGGCCGAAGGCTCTGGGATTGATGACTGATCCAAAAGGCTTGTTTCCATTGAGAATCCGTTAAGGTATACAAACAGCAATATCCTAAAATCAAAACAGACAGGATTTTGGAAGCACTGCGAGTCAATATATGTTTTTCAGCAATTTTGGTGCAAAAAAAGGCCCAGAAGCCCCCAGCATACCGGCTTGATGGAGCTAGGAATAAAAGTAATACACAACATAAAACCAGCCATAGTTCCCATGGCGATCGGGTAATGGAATGGAAGTTTAAGAACAGAGATAAAAGACAGCCAATAACCATAATTGTGGAAATGGGAGAACATTTAGCCCACTGCCAGAGCCAATTTGGTTGCATCACTCCGGTTCCGCATGTCATGGCATGAATTCGAATATGCTTGGAATTGTATTTGGCAAACTCCTGACTTCTGGGGTGGGCATTCTGGGAGCAAAAATAGGGTAGAGGAAAATAGGCGCAGTTGGACAATTTGTGCCCTATAAATCCCGTCATTAAAATAATGGCTAGCCCCAGGGCTATGGATAAATAGTTTCGATTTAATACACTCACCAGTAACAGCGGGATTACTAAAAGTCCTGCCACTAGCTTGACGGAAAATACAAGGCAGGCGAGTAAGAAACATGCAGGTAAGTAACCCTGAGGTTTTTTTAGTAATAAATCAAAGATTAGAATTGGTACAAACAAAAGGGGTAAATCTGGAGATGGTGAGTTACACAAACCCACATTTAGAGCCAGTATCAAAACAAGGGTTAGGGCCAATGGGGTTCTGATTGAATCCCTCGAACTCAGGCGAATCAGCAGGGAATACAGGATGGAAGTAGTGGCCAGCCCTCCAGCAATTGCTCCAACATTGGAGATATCTAAAAATGGACTCAGGGATGCGCTCAGTGCAAACCAACTAGAGGCGTTTCCTAGAGGATCAATGAG
>DITF01000376.1 GCA_002422125.1 bacterium UBP17_UBA6191 | reverse complement strand
GTAATTTTGTGGCCAATGCGGTTACTAACTCAGCAATTGCTGCCTTAAGTGTCAGCTCAGCTTCCATTGCCTCAGAACAGATTCATGCTCAGGCACTTTTAGCCGATAGTGTGGAGTCTAAACACCTTCAATCTGCTTCTATTAGTAGCTCAAAACTAATCAGTGAGTCCATTACCACTGAAAAACTAGCATTTGCAACCTTGGAAACCAATCGTGTGCAGGCTTCTTCTTTACAGGATGAAGACTTTGCTCCCGAAGTGATTGAATCAAGGCATATTAATCCCCTTTCGATTACCTCTGCTTCAATTTTATCTGAGACTCTGATTTCCGGTAACATCAAAAGAGACAGCCTTTTGCTGGAAGACTTTGATTCTTTAGCCGTCTCCACTAAACAGGTTGAAAATTTCAGCATACTGGATGAAGATATTGCTCCCCTGACCATGGAAACTAGGCATTTCAGAGAAGGTAGTGTTGTCACAACCGCAGTGCAAAATCTCTCAGTCACCAGAGATAAAATTCAGCCCTTCAGTCTCGAGACCAGCAGATTTCAAACCCAAGGTATTGCAACCATTGATATTGCCACACAAACCATCACTCATGATTTGTTACTCACCGATGCCGTGACTTCCATCAAAGTAGCCGCCCACACCAGTGGTATCAGCACAATCAATATTGCCAATCTCAACATTACTGAGGACAAGATTGCCGATTTGGCAATTGATCGGTCCAAGATCGCCACAGATGCGATTGCTCATGATGATATCAATGATTTTACTATCACCAATCGGGAGCTTGGGGTTGGTTCCATTGACACAAACAAAATTATCAATAACTCCATCCATAATGTGTCCTTAAGAACGGATGCCCTAACTATAGACAAATTAGCCGACCAATCCATCGGTACTTTGGATATTAAAGATGGGGAAATTATTTCCCGGCATTTTTACGAGGGCGGCAAAGGCGATGAATTCACTAGATTTAACCTGCCTGGACTAACAGCCAGAGCTAATCGTGCCGCCTTGGGCATCTTTGAAAACTTTTTATATATTTTAGGTGGAGATGGTACTCAGACCGGTACCAAGATCAGCCTGATGGATGGTAGCAGTACGGCTCTTAATATCCCTGGGTTACCTCTTGATACTTCGGTTTATGCGGCGAGTCCAAGCACTCTTTACATTATGAGTGGCTTAAATCTGCATAGTTATGATTTTAATTCCGAGACTTTGAATCCAGTCATTGTGTCGCCTGTTTACCAGCCCGCAGTTGGACAAAGAGGGCTTTATTTTAATGACCGCTTTTTTGTGATTGGACCTAATGCTTCTATTTCGGAGCGTTCCTTCCGTTATAGTTTTTCTCTAGCGAATTGGGCTGGTTATGACACCGCCTCTGAACCTGATAGCTACATGCAACCAACTGGTCTGGGTGCCAATATTTACTACTTTAGTAATGGCAATCTGAACACAGCCGACAATAATGGAGCTTTCTGGACATCTACCGCCCTTGTGGGTTTAGGAGACCGTCAGGGTAGCCTGACCCTGGCTTCCGATGACCTTTTATACATTTTTGGTGGTACGGAAGGCCCAAATGAGATTTTAAGCTATGACCCTGTTTCCACAAATCTAACTCGTCTTACCACCCAGAACTTTTCCATTAATCTGACAAACGCCATCTCCAATCAGATACTTGTACATCAGGGCCGGTTTTATGTAGTTGGGTTTAGTGGAGTAATTTCTGACACTCTGGTAATCTGGCATCCGCGCCTGGATGCATCCATCGATAACCGAAATCTGGTTGTAAACTCAGTAGCCTCAGCCAATATTCAGACAAATAGCCTAAGCTCGATTGTTTTTGCCACCGAGGCCTTCGATTCTTCACGAATTGTGGACTTTACCATTTTAAATCAGGATATTGAGAATAATGTACTTTTAGGTAACTCCATTGACAAGGGAATTTTAGCTTCCGTGCACTTTGTGGATCAGGCTTTTACCGAAGATAAAATTGCCGATGCCTCAGTGGATGGTCGGGTTATTGTATCCTACAGTCTAATTGATTCGGATTTTGCCAGCAGTGCGATTACGGATTTAAAATTAGCCTCTTCATCGATTGGATATGAAGAGGTGGTTAGCTTCACCCTGACCTCCCAACTGATAGGCACTGACCAAATCACTCTATCTAAAGTGGCCTCCAATTCAGTGTTAGGCGAAGACATTAATACTGGGGAAATTAACACAGTCGATCTGGCCAATCTGACTATTGAGGCCGTTAATATTGCCAATGAGCAGTTGGATTCAGGGCATATTCTGAATCAAAACCTGGTGTTTCGACATTTTTCCCCTGTATCCCTAAGTCGAGACAAATTCCGTACCCATACTCTTTTAGGCGATGTTTTTGCGAATGGCTCCATCACTGGAAGTACACAGATCATTGATCTGAGTATTGATTCATCCCATATCCTAAGTTTTAACATTACCTTAGGAAAAGTTACCGACCAACCGGGAAACCGTCTGGTAAATTCTGTTTTTGCCGCAAATTCCCTCACCGATGCTGATTTTGCCTCGGAATCCATTACAGAAGACAAGATTCTGACGGGGTCATTAGGAATTTCCATCTTTGAGAGTGAAAGCCTTAATGATTTATCGTTTGCCCAAAACGCAATTACAACCGACAAATTGATAGTGGCGTCTTTTACCGAAAGTCAGATGGCCACCAAAACCCTGACCTTTGGAAACTTTTTGCCTTTTACTCTGGGCAATGCACGCTTTGACTCTCAATCCATTTTTGGGCCCAAACTCATGGACCAAACCCTGATCTCAGATAATTTCCGTAGTCTGAGTTTAGGTAGCAGTATTGCCGCTGATGCTATTACCGACACTAGAATCTTAGACTATTCCATCCTGGATACCACAATTGCAGATCAACAGATTACTGCTTCGGTTCTGGCTGAAATGAGTATCACTGGCTCCCAGATTCAAAGCAATACTTTACAAACGGCTAAGATAGCCAACCTTCAGGTAACCACCAGAAAACTACGACCAGATAATATTCGCAACCAAAATATTGCCGATGTCTCCATTTCACAAAACCATATCCGTGATGCCGGTCTGACTGGACTTAATATTGCCACTGGAGTACTTGATGGTGACAAATTAAATGCTTCATCCCTTCGTGGAGAAGAATT
>DITF01000085.1 GCA_002422125.1 bacterium UBP17_UBA6191 | reverse complement strand
ATTTATGCTACCACGGGGTTTTTCGACTTCTTCAGAAGCACTAAAAACAGAAAAACTCAAAAATTGAAGCGTTTTTGGTCACAGGATTAGATTTAGGGCAACTAGGACCAAAATTGTGGCGTTTAAACCTGGATTTTTACGACCACCTCGACTGAACTAAAAATGAGGCCCAANNTATGTAATGAGCAAACACCGTGACAGATTCAGGTCATCTGAATTGGGAAATGCTGTAAATCCATATCCAAACGCCCGGCCCAATCCAGAATTTATGGAATGTCACAAACAAACTTAAGAGAATTTAGAGAGATTTATCAAGGGTACGCCAACATTCAACGGACGCTGTTTGTTACCAGCAATTGTTGGAGAATTCGCGAGCTGAAGCGGCAGTTCAATTCAAGTCTGTATGAACGACTTGTTCTAAACCGAGACAAGTAAAAAGTGAAAAAACTATTTTGCTATTCCGATGCACAAAGCTGCATGATCACAATCATAGGCAATAAAAACCTCAACTACGAGCTCAACCCCGAGGGTGACTTTGTGTGCTTTAACTCCGCTGTATGCAAACGAGCACCAGTCCTAAGAATTGAAAATGGGAACAGATACGGACAGCCACAAACCTTTGTGACCAGTGGACTCAAGGCGAGCCCAGAAATAAATGCTTTCTTACTATCGCATGCCGAAAAGCTCTCCCATACCATTGGGTGTTGGCCCTCCAGTGGAATTACATGCATCAGTCTTCTTGTACAAGAAAAAGTACAAATTATTGTTCAGAATATGGATCTCTTGCCCAAGCTAACTCAAATGGATTCAGCTAGGCCGAACACGCCAGCCACAACCTGTTTTCACAATTGGCTAGGGGAACGACGATATGCACTTACCAAACTAAGTTCCCATCTAAACTGGTCAGAACTAATCTTGCCACCGCCTCAAGAAGAACGGACTAACAGCATTTCCAGCCCATGGCAATTTCTAAAAAAATTGCGCACCGAGCCCAAAAACATAGTTGGCCTGAAAGAGCTTTCCGAGTGTTCCACATCAAGTTGGCTAAGCGGAGCCTCTATAGAAACTTTATTACACATAGAGGATATGTTTTTCTTAAACAGAAACCAGAAGATATCGCAAAATTGGTGGCTTTTTAGTCCACAAGCGTCCCGATTGCTCAGCACAATTCACTATCAGGTCGCATGGGTACAGCAGTTTCTCCTGACAAAGGAGGTTTCGCAAGAATTGAGGATATCAACCTGATTTCGTTCTCTTTCTCCTGACCCCGTCTTGATTCCCTATTATGATAATATGCATAGCCTCGATCACTAAAGACAGGTTTTTGGGCCACTTCAACCATAGGCAGCATGGTGGCATAATCAGTAGCCATTGGGAACCAGGAATCGTTCTCCTTGAAATAGCTTTTGGGAACAGATTCAAAAAGTGATTTTTTAAAAGCCCTCAAATGAGTCCAGACATTTCCCCCTCCTCGAAATCGTGACTGAACATAATCTGGTTTATAAGTTTTTAGGGGTTTATTGGTACGAAATACAGGCAAATGAATTAGATCCGCCCCCTCCATCATTAGCAATAGCAGCTCCTCAACAACATCGGAACGCATCAAACAATCGTCCTGATCTAAAATCACAATCAAAGACTCGGGATTACTACACACCTGCTCAATCGCCAGACAGAAGTTCGGTATTCGGCCCCTATGCTTCTCGTGACGGATCAATGTTGTCCTTTCGGCTAACTGACCTAGTAGCAACGGGTAATCCCAAGTATGTAACACACCTGCACCATCATCAATGAGAACGACTCCAAATTCCAAAGAGGCTTGCATCTCTATACTCTTAAGACAGCGCACCAAGTCCTGTTTTTCTGTAGCCCTACCCTTCAATAGAAAAACGATTTTCTCTGACCTTACCCGATACTTCCATTCCGCCGCATTGACTAAATCCACCTTTTCCCTCTGCAAATCAGGAATGTCTCCCTGGGAAACCAAGTCTCGGATTTGCTCCCAATCCATTTCTTGTTTGCAGTCATTCTGTGGATGAATAAAAAATGTTCTGAAATCTCCACCTCTTACCGTTTGAAGTTTCTTTTCTCCCTGCCAGTGTTGCATAGCTCGATACCAGCTCAACACAAAGCCGTCGTCATGGATTTCATTGGGTAAAGGCAGATTTTGATATATCAACTCAAGGTTAAGCAGCCCTAAGCGAACTTCTGGAGCGTACTGGCTTCCAGACCCTTGGTACTCAGAAAATTGTTTCTCTGATTTGGCAATATTGAAGCCAACACAAACCGTTCCCTTGCGTTGCATGGCCATCTTCATATCTTCTAAATAGTCATGCCTCAATTCTTTGCGACCAATCAAGACATCACAATCGCATTGCAGAACAAATGGAGTGTTTATCTGTTCAAAAGCCCACAATTGGCTAAACAACGGCACTCCTAAAATGTTGTGGGTTTTAGTCACATCATTGCTTCCAAACCAGCGAAAATAGGTCGATTGCACCTCAGCCTCAGAAGCTGGGCTAAATAAAATGCGCTGAATCACTCCCCTGTGCAGTAAATCATTGGCCTGCGATAAAACGCTTTTTAGATTTGCTGAAGCATAATTTCGCAAATAAGGCCCCTGAAAAGAATCGACTAACAGAACCACTTCATAGAATCGCTGGGGAAAGCTTAAATTATTGGTGATGTGCTCTACTTGGGCCGTCAATTGTTGCCAGTCCTGTGCACAACATTTAATCAACAAACTTGTGTCAGCAGCCAATTTAGATGGAGTAGGCTCGTTAAGTTCAATATTCACTGAGAAACGATGAATTTCTTCGATCAACCTACGATAAAAGTCAGAAAAACCTAGCATTTGATTCAAAATCTCAGGTTCTTTCTCAATAGTCGCTCTCCTCAACAACTCCTCATCAGATCTTCCTAAAATTAGAGTTGAATATAGTCTGGCAGACATATCCAAAAATCTGCTCACCTGTAGTGGTACGATATCCCTCCCAACATCCACAAGCACCAGACTACCATTCTCCAATACAATCAGATTATCTCGTTTAATATTGGAGGTACAACATGATGCCTTATACAAGGCTATCAAATACCTTCTGATTACCTCCTCCGGCTCGGTAACAAAAGGTTTACGATAGGATTGAAACGGAGTCCGATAACCCCACACTCCCTCCCGCTGGAACCATTCGACTCCCACAATCGGCAACAATTTTTCCTGTATTAGATTCCTAAGCCTACCCACATCCTCAGAATGGATCGCCCAAGAATAGAACTCCTTAAAAACCCAATCTCCATCACGCCAAACCACTCCTTCCATTCCAGAACCTAAATACAGAAATCCCTCACAACGAATTCGATACCAGACCCTAGCGGCCTCGGCCAAACGCTGGCGCTGTTTCCAATATTCGCCTAAATTGCGATTATCTAGTGTGTCTGTCCCACCAAGACTATAAATTACAAAGTGTGGATGCGGCACTATCAATACTGTAGACGGAAAGAGCATCAGTTGGCGTAGGACAAGCCAATGATCCTCCGCACTTCTAATCAAGGGATAGCGCAGCCCACATCTAGTTCTTATCAGCAAATTACACGATGGTAGCTCCTGCTCCTCTTTTTCCAAACAGAATGCCTCAACAAAATTCAGCAGTTTATCGGGACTTCCTAAAATCTGAGGATCTGCAATGTTTTCTCCCAAAACATAACCATCACGAAAAAGGTAGTTACTTCCAAGGGCCATAACCTTATCTGTGTCCCTTACACTATTCCATAAGGTACAAAGGCTCTCAATACTTGCAAAAGCATCATCGGCATCTAATCTGGCAACCCAGTCCACACAAAACTCCCCGTCAGCATAATCCAAAATTGCATTGCGGGCCTTGGCTGGTGAACCACAATGAGCCCTCAAAACAGTCAAGGCGGGATGAGAGTAAAGTGAACCTATCTCCTCTCGCCAAGAATCTGAAGAACAATCATCCAAAAGTACGATTCTTGCCCTCCCATCAACCACCATCGATTGATTCAAGGCGCTATATAAACACCGTATAAGAGTGCTTTTCTGATTGTGCAACGATATCCCCACAACTACATTCGCTTGTGAGTACATTTCTCCACATGGCTTCTCAATCGTAGTGTTT
>DITF01000121.1 GCA_002422125.1 bacterium UBP17_UBA6191 | reverse complement strand
TATTGAGGATTTCGGAGACTAAAGAATCGAGTCTCGGTGAGATCGAGGACTATTTTTTAGCCTGGGACAAGTACTTGTCTGATCACATCAGCCCCAAGGGACTCATGCTGTACGAGAAGGCGCAAACTGAGTCATCCATGACTGCGTTATCCAAAATGTTGGACTTTCTTAAGAATTACAGCCCCCTTCGCTTAAAGGGAGCGGAAAAAAAAGCTTTTTGGATTAATACCTATAATCTTTATGTACATTATAGAGTGCTTAAACACTTAAATGGTAAAAGATCACAGCCAACGGACTCGGTTCAGAAGATTGAGTCTATCTGGACAGAAAAATTTTGTCATTTTTTTGGCTTTTCCCTGAGCTTAAATGAGATAGAAAAGACCGTATTGCTAGAACATTTTAACGATCCGGCCATTCATTTTGGACTGGTTTGTGCCTCAAAAGGTTGCCCGAGATTGTGGCGGGCTTTTTTCCCAAAGACTGTGGATGAAGTGCTGATTGAGTTGGGCAAAAAATTTATTAGGGAAACCACAGTAATAAATGAAGATCGGGAAGTCATTCAGTTATCGAGGATTTTTGAGTGGTATCAACATCACTTTGAGAATTCAGAGGGTTTAATATCAGGCCTGAGAAAATATTTTCCCGAGGAGCTAAACAATCAGAAGGTAGATTCACAGTGGCAAATTGAATGGCTTGAATATGACTGGAGTCTGAATGCAGAACTTTAAGTCTGTTCGTGAGCAGTCCCTTTATTTGAAGCTGGTGAGATCGATCCTGACCCCACTGGGATTTGTGTTTTTAGCAGCGATTGTTTTGATATCTTTTATGGAGTTTAAGCTGTATTCCCAAGATGCTCTCTTTCGTATGGAAAAGCTGAAGGAAGCAGTTAGGGAGAGGTTGTTAGCCGTTGGTCGTACCGCGGCCATTTCTTTGGATGCCGCAAGCCATGCGGAAATTTTTTCCTACACCGATCGGGAGTTGCCTGAGTTTCAGAATCTTAAGAAGTTTCTCAATACGGTGCGCACCAAAAATGGAATCGAAGAACACTTATATACCCTAAGGCTCTCGGATCCAGATAAGCAGATCGCCAGTTTTGTGGTGATGACCAATCCTGAGGATTACATAGGTACTCAGTATATTTATCCTGATGCCATGAATCTGACATTTTTTCTGGGTTTGGAACAGACTACGGATATTTATAAAAGTAAGTCTTTGGAGGGTAAGAGCTGGATGAGTGCCTTTATTCCCATACGAGAGCCCGGGGAAGAGGTCTATGCTGTTTTGGAAGTGGATATTTCCGTCGAAAATCTATTGGAAAAGAACCGCGAAATATCGGCCAGATTAGTATTTTTTCACGCATTACGGGGTATTTTATTACTAGTTTTGTTTCTTTTGGTGTTTTATCTCATTTCCAATATTTTAAGAGGCCGACTTAACTACTTGCTGGTGCATCCCCTAAACCAGTTGATGGCAGTCCTAAAACGAATTGGAGCCGGGGATTTGAAGGCGGAAAGCTCAATTCAGAGTGGGGATGAGATTGAGGTATTGTCCGATGCTTTTAATGAAATGGTTTTGGGCCTTCGGCAGAAAGAAACCATGGGTCGATTTCTGACTGGCATGGAAATGAAAGAGGTAATGGCGGTCAGTGAATCGGGTAAAGAGCTGGTTCTTACGGGCGAAAAAAGACAAATGACAGTGCTCTTTAGTGATATCCGTAACTTCACAACAATTTGTGAGCATGCTGACCCGGAAATTATAATTTTGGCGTTAAACACTTATTTTGCGGCCATGATTGCTGAAATTGAAGCCCAGCATGGGACCTTGGACAAGCTGATTGGTGATGCGGTCATGGCGGTTTTTGAAGAGGAAGAAGGACTTGAGCCGTCCGGCCTTAGGGCCGCTCGCTGTGCCTTTTCGATGCAGGAAGTGTTAAAGGAGTTACGCCCCCAGATGATGGAAAAGGGCTGGCCTGAATTTTTTATTGGCATTGGACTGAATACAGGAATTGCGGTTGTGGGTAATGTCGGTAGCCAAAACACCTTGTCCCGAACAGTTCTGGGTGATTGTGTCAATTTGGCTGCCCGGATTGAATCCCTGTCAAAAAATGGGAAGCATAGCTGCATCTTGCTGGCAGATAATGTTAATTCAGTGATTTCTGAGTTTTTTAACACAGAATTTTTAATGGAGACAGTGGTGAAGGGTAAGTCTGTTCCGGTCAATATTTTTGAGATGGTGAATGCTAAAAGTCACACTGTTTCAACGAATTAACCGTTGGCTGCAATACCGCCTGCTTCAGGCGTTTTTGGTTATAATATGTTTGTTGATTGGGGTTCAATACCTTTTATGGAAAGAGGGAACTGAGTTTCATAAACGCAGTTTGCTTGACTCTATAGGTCAGCGGTTATCAGCCATTGCCAACTCAGGGGCCCTTTTAATGGAGCCCACGGCGCATGGCAATATTTTTGGATTTTATGACTATGAATCTGACGACTTTGAGCTATTGGCAACTCGATTGAAGGCTTTAGCCAAAACGAATCAGCTTAAAGAAGAGGTATACACACTCAGGTTAGAAGACTCTGAATCCAGAACTGCTGCTTTTGTGGTAATGTCAGGCACACATTCCCAGACGGGTTTACCCTATGTGGGCACCAAGTACACCTATCCTGAAGCCATGCAACCGGCTTTTATTGAGGGGAAAACCGTAGTTACCGATGTTTACGAGTCAAAATCTGATGCAGGTGGTCTG
>DITF01000140.1 GCA_002422125.1 bacterium UBP17_UBA6191 | reverse complement strand
GTGTTTGATAATCGCCTCTTCAATCTGTGGATTTATCTTTCTTTTGAAGGTCCAGATGTATTTGTAGAAGTCCAAATCCATTTTCTCATGGCAGCCGAGGGCCATATCGGGCCGTGAAGACTTGCGACTGTATTTAAAAACCCTCGTAATGGCTCGCCAAAGGCAAAGAATGGTCGGTAGGTTTAAAAAAATTATTTTATCGGCAACGGGAAACCGTAGATTAAAGGAGCTGGAGAAGGTACCATCCATAACCCATTTGTCGGCCTTAATGAGCTTGGAAATTTTTTTGTGCCATTCGTCGGCAGGAGTCTCTGTCCAATTGGGTTGCCAAAAATGCATGTCTAAATGAATTGGGGGCAAATTGAGCTTTTCAGAGAGAGCTCTGGTTAAGGTAGACTTACCGCCGCCACTACAGCCGATCACTAAAATTTTCTTAACATTTGCGTGCATAATGTTAGCCTTTAGATGCTCGATTGAGGCGATTCATAATGGCTAGTCCAATGCCAGCTGTGGGCAAAGACTCACAGACAATTTTCTTAAAATTTGTTGTGTCTGCTAGACGCAGGCTAGCAAACAAGCGTGAGGCCACAAAAGCTAATTGGTCGCGACTACCAAGTAAAATGACCTGATTCTCTGGAAACTGTAACTGATTTTTAGTCTCTTCAGTAAGAAGATAAACAGTATCGCAATTATAGGTAATCTGGTCGGGAGGACAAATGTGTAAAGGCAGAGAGGGTGCGTAGTGCCGGTATTTCTGGCCCGGGGATTCTGGTGCCTGGTGTTCCTTTACATCAAAAACACAAACTACTTCACCAAAATAGTCTGTAAGTCTTTCAAGGCTGATACCTCCAGGACGCAGCATTCTTGGTATGGGATCGCTTAAATCAAGTACCGTGGATTCCAGTCCAACCCTGCATTCTCCACCATCTATGATCAAAGGAATTTTTCCCACTAAATCCTTTTTCACATGCCAAGCTGAGGTAGGAGACGGTGAACCGGAAAGATTTGCAGATGGGGCAGCAAGAGCCAAGCCACTGAGCCTCATGAGATCACAAAAAAAAGCTGAGTCAGGAACCCGCAAGGCCACTTTGGAAAGTCCAGCACAGGCCGAATCCAGGGCACTACCGTTTTTTTGCAAAAGGATTGTGATAGGCCCCGGCCAAAAAGTCTGCGAAAATTTCGCCAAGTCGAAGTGCTTGGGAATCTGGGCAAATTTTTCCACTAGTGAAGCATCAGGAATATGCACAATCAGGGGATTGTCCTGGGGTCTTCCTTTGGCTAAATAAATTTTTCGAATGGCCTGAGGGTCTAAGGCATTGGCCGCTAGTCCATATACAGTTTCTGTGGGCAGGGCAACCAAATCCCCTGCCAAAAGGCAGGCAGATGCTGTAGCTAAAGCATTTTTATCCGTGGCTAAAAGACATTGGGTTTTCAAAAAAGTTCCTCAGCTTTTAATCGCGAGGAGTCGAACTGAATTCGACTGCGATAGGGGAAAAATTGTGACACATCGGGATCATGAGTTGATATCAAAACAACAATAGCCTGATTTAGCATTCTCTTAACTATAAACTCCATCACAGGCTTTTTTAACTCAGCCTGGATATGCACAAATGGCTCATCCAGAATTAAAACGCTTCTGGCAAAATACAGAGTCCTTGCTAAAGCGATTCTGTGAGCCTCTCCTTGAGATAAATCTGATGCCTGTCTGTCTAATAGATCCTCGATCTTAAGCACCTGACACAATTCCTGAAGCGAGGATAAATAACCACCCCTTCGATTGGTTAACACCTCAGGCAACAAAAGGTTTTCCCTGACGCTAAGCTCCTGAATCAGATGCGGATTGTGGTACAGAATGGAAACATAGTTCAAAAAAAAATGATGCCTGTGTTCGGGATCCTGATAGTCAAACCGTTCCAGTTCAATGCGAACAACACCCTGAGCTTTCTCAGATTGTCCCGCCACGCCACGAAGAAAAGTAGACTTTCCAGATCCCGATATGCCAGTCACCAAGTGAAATCCTGCCGCAAAATCCCAATTCCAGGGGGTTTGAGTCTTTGAGGCGAAAAAACCAGTCAGGGTCATACCCATAACAAAATGATCAGACTGCGTCTTCAGCAATGAGATTAAGTTTCATCATTTCCTGCAAGAGCTTTTCACGACGAACTGGCTTTACTATATAGGATTCACATCCAAATCTGAAGGATTGAAGAATATGACGATTGTCCGAAAGAGCCGTGACCATAATGATCTTCGAACCTTCGCCCAGATCAATGCCTCTATCCTTTTCCAGACTGCGGATCTCTTCTAAGGCCGTCAACCCATCAATATCTGGCATCATAATATCCAGACATATCAGATCATAAGGTGTTTTGGCATCCAAACTGGCCTTCACAACATCCATAGCCTCGCGCCCATTCACAGCAACATCACATTCCCCAAAGGGTTGCAAAATTTTATGCAATAGTTTGCGGCATACAAAATCGTCTTCAACTACGAGGATTTTCATTATCAAAATTCCTTTCGCTCGCCATTCCCAATGATTGCAGTTCCATTACTTTCTGCTGGAATGGTGCCAATTCGATTTGCAGATTGTTACTGCGAATCGCCAAAAAAACCTGATAAATCAACTCCACCCATTCTACACCATGCCACAGGCTTTCGGCCTCTGTGCTCAAATCAAGACGATTGGTCTGCAAAATATTGGAACACTGTGTAAAAAACTTAGCCAGATTTACTTCATTCAGAAACTGAAAAAAACAACCAGACTGGTAACATACCCGGCGCAAATTCTCAATTGTATCAGGCTCATTCTGACCAAACATACGAGATTGTAATTGCACCAGAAGCTGCAACTGCTCCTGCAAAAACTCTCCCACCAGATTTGAATCAGACATGCCTAGATACTATCATAAAATGAGATCATGAACAGGCTTAAGGACATTTTACTCATAGAACGATTAGTTTCTGTACTTCTTTGCCGATGAATTCTGGTATATGCTGTTTCGTCTTCTCATTTTGTATCTATTTGCTGTATCGACCTATGCCCAGATTGGTTCGGTATCCATTGAGCTTTCGCCTCCAAATCTACTAATTACTGGATCCTCCGTATTGATTACTTGGAGGGTGGAACAGCCTAGCGATCCGCAAAACTTTGATCTGACCTTTGTCAGTACCTGTCCGACAAGACCAGTCCCCCTGCAATCGGTTCAGCCTAACAACCCTCCGGCCTCAGCCACGGGGGCCAGTGTCACGAGTGGATCCTTTTTAGTGGGGCTTTGTGATGGGGACAGAATTGAAAACACCATTAATGTTGTGGCCAGAGAAGTTACTTCTCCAGGATTGAATTTTTCCAATCCGGTTACCGTGTTATCCGATACAATCCCACCAGATCCACCAAATATCAACCCAGAATCAGACAATTTCCCTAAAACTGTATTTACCCAAACATTTCAGGTGTTTGGCAATGTAGACAATAGTATTCCAGCCGGCAATGCCACTGACAAACCTGAAACCGCTGGTAGTGTAACCATCTTTTTTGTGGACGGGATTGATCCGGCCACGGGTCAGGACAGAAGAGTGATTTTAGGTGGTGGTCTGATTCAGCCTAATGCCAATTTTGTGGCAACGGTTGATTTATCGACCCTTACCTTTGGACAGCAGGTCAACCTGTTTATCGTAGCCACCGACCCCTTAGGGCAGGAAAGCCGACCACCAAAATCTTTGGGCCTAGTGACCAGAGGCAATGGGGATAATGTAGCTTTGGATAATCTTAGAATGACTCCCCCTGCCGGTACTATTACCCGTCACACCGGGGTTTTGGTTGAGGGAACGGTTTCTGGAAGTGTTGCCCCCTTTGCGGTCAAATTTTATGTCAACGGATTTTTAAATTCTGAGGTAGGCGGTCTGGTTTCGGGGCAGGGATTTGCCCATACCTTGAATCTGACTCAGGAAGGCAATAACTGTATTGCGGCTGAAGTAGAAAATGGCAATACTCCCATCTTCAAGGGACCAAGGCAGGAAATCGGCTGTATTGAACTCGATAGAACCCCACCAGCGGCACCAAATATCGTCAGCCCTAGTCCAAACATCACCTTAGTTACCAAAGGGCCCAATTTTGATTTGCGGGTTTTTACGGAAGGGGATAAAAACCTAACCAATACCCTCTTGCCCAAACTATATGTTACCGGGCCAAACGGGATTAGCTTTTCACCTATCTCTCCCATCTCAATTCAGCAAGGAGGGTCGGAACAAAACATCACAGTAAGTATCGCCAATCTTCCCGACGGACAACATACAATAGAACTTCAGGCTGAAGATGAGGTCGGAAACACGGCTCCAAGCTCCATTGCCCGCTTTTCGTTTATCAAAGACACCAAATCCCCCATTGTAGAAGAAGTCAGAGTCAACAATGTGATTGCTCCTCAGGATAACCCTCCCCTGTTTACCCGCTCCGATTCCATTCGCGTGACCATTCGCTTAAACGAACCTTCTGTAACTCCACCTAATCTGCAAGTCACTCCCTTTAATGGAACGGTTTTTTCAGCCGGATTTGCTGAAGGTGGAGGAACCGTATTTACCTATAGCTTTGGTGTCACAAGTGGACAGGATGGCCCTGTCAGAATCAATGTCAGCGGAGGTGGAGATCAGGCTGGTAATACCATCACATTTAACCAGAATAATCTGTTTTTTGTGGACACAAAGGCCCCTTTTGTCAGAGATATGATTCCGGCCCAGTTTTCAGTTCTATCTCAATCTCCGGAAAAAATACGCATCATTTTTGAAGACCCCTTATACGAACCTAATGGTAAGGTCTCAGGTGTTGACCCTTCCTCAGCCACGACACAAAATATTACCTTGTTAGGCCCAGCCAATAATACGATTCCAATTGATATCATTGAATTTGATCCCATCACCATCGATATTATTCCCAAGTCGCCCGTTACTCTGGAGGGAAACTATCAGCTTGGGATTCGTGTCAGCGACAAGGCCGGAAATTTTTCTTCTAAAGACACCAGACTATTTTTTATGGACTTTACCAGAATTCCCGAGGACGATATTAAATGTCTTCCTGAAGCAGATGGATTCGCTCGCTTTGGTGTCCTCCCCTTCTTGGACGGCAGTCCCCATTTTGTGGAAGTGAAGGTCAACAATACAGAATTTGATGTCTTAAAATCCAGTTTGGTCGTAAAAAATATTCGTGAAATTCCGCAAACCCTGCCTGGGGTCAAGTCCTCATCCACAACAGATACAATGCGGTATACCCTAAATACCCCATTACCCAAAACCACAGAAAAAGACGGTCGGTATTTGATTGAATCTATAATTTTAGATCGGGCTGGCAACAGAACGGACAGTGCCTGTACTTTTATCTATGATAACTGTGCCCCATCCGTCACCAGTATCTTTCCTGAGAATCTGAGTTTTACGGCCAAAAATCTCAGATCAGTCTCAGCCATTCTAAAGGACTGTCAACCAAGATTTGATGTAGAGTTTTCCGATATTGATCTTAAAAAAAGCACCATCAAACTATTTCAGGTTTCTGGGACCGGGGGAGTAGAGACTGAAATTTTAAGTCGGCTGCGCTTTGAAACTCTGCCTGATCAAAAGGCCCAAAAGCTACTTTTGGAAATTGTCACAACTGATGGAGTCACCACCTCACTTCCTAATGATGGAAGCGCAGATGGACTGTATCGCATAGAGGTTATTCCGGTGGACAAATCTGGCAATCAAGGAGCTGTTGCCACCTCTACATTTACCTTGGATACACAGGCTCCAATTCTTGAAATTGATGCCCTTAAGGATGGTCAGTCCATTTTAGCCAACAACATCCTCTTAAAGGGACGAGTGCGGGACAACCCCAATGGCAGTGGCATGCTTAAAATTGAGGTCAAAGTAGAATCTTTAGAGGGGACAACCCCGGCCACTGTGCTGATGGATTTTTCCCCGGTTTTTATGGCTGGCCCAGGATTGCCCCCATTTAGTCCCAACCCACCTTTTCAAAACTACCTGCAAGAAATCCAACTAACTCTGAATCAGGATGTAGATGCCAGAATCACCTTACGAGCCTATGACAAAGCTGGAAACTACAATGACTTTTTCTGGAAGGTCAGACTGATCGCATCGGATTTAAAACCACCGGTTAAATCACAACCACTCAGTAATTTCAGTACAAACCTCTATTTTGTACATTTTGCCTGGGAAAGAGTACTGGATGCCACCAGTTACGAAATCGAGCTGATTACTCCCAACATCAACTCAAAAATCTACCATACCCAAAATACTTACGAAACCATTAATGTCGCCGCACTTGCCGAAGGTGAAGGGGCTTACCAATGGACAATTCGAGCCATTGATGCCCTAGGAAAAAAGGGCCAAAAATCTACCTCTACCCGCTTTTATATTGATCAGACCAAACCTAAAATCAACTCTATTCAGATTCAAGACCCCTCTCCTGAATCCAAGGGCGCAATCACGGCTGGAATCACCAGATTTCTAATTACATTTTCTGAACCCGTAAACATTAATGCTGAACCCAAAGTATTTTTGCAACCAGTAGATATTGGGCAGTTTCCCGAACAAAAACTGGAGATTCTCTCCTTTCAGGAAACGACCCTGCTTGCCAGAATCAAAATTGAAGCTCCTACAGCCACCAAACCGGGTTTACATGGATTAGGCCGGCTGGTAGTTCAAAATATTTCTGATCTCGCCACCAATCCCATGGAGGCTCAGGACGGAGGCATTAATGTCTTTGAAATTCACTCCGGCCCCTATTTTGACTTTAAGTTTTTTACCAACCCTGTAGATCGAGACGCTCTGACTATTGCCGTAAAGGGCTTAAACCGTAAGGGTGGGCTTTCGGTGGATGTTCCCACCGAGCCCTCAGTAATTGCTATAAGCACCAATAATCAAGAAATTGCCCTACCAGTTCTAAGGCTGACTCAGTCTGCATTTTCAACAAATCTTCATCTCTCAAGCATGGCAAACAACTCATTTTCCTTAAAAATCAGTGGACAGGACAAATACGGAAACACCAATACCATCGTGCAACACATCCCCATCTCCTCAGTGTATGCGTCTAAATCTTCCATTTTAGGCATGGATAAACTAACCATCGATATCCCCAAAGATGCTGTATCCAAAGATCACAGAGTGGTCATGATTCCTGCCGAATCCACCATCACCCCCAGACAGCCAGAACTGGAACTAATTGAAGAACTACCCTCCCTCTTACATCCATTAAACCTAGCTAAATCATCACAGATTCAGGGTTCATTGGCATCGGTTTCTAGTACACAACTTCCGACCAATGCCGGGCTTTTTACCCTAGTCGATGGAGAGTGGACCTTTGTCAGCAAATTACAATGGTTTGGTGACAACTCCTTTAACGCTAGTTCCAATCATCTGGGGCCGATGGCAATTTTTCGCGACCCTATCGCCCCGGCTATTGAGATGTTAGGCATTAAGGATAAAGACAAACTTGAGTTCTTAGTGCAGGATTACGGATCTGGAGTAGACTGGAAAAACACCTATTTTCAAAATGGTAGTGATCGATTCTTAGGTGAACTTGATGATAAGTCAGAAACCTTCCTTATTCGTGTACCCGAGTCCGTCAACCGGGTTGAAGGGCACTTAATCGCCAGTGACAAAATTGGCAATCAGATTCATTCCTCTCTGATTCAGGCCAATATTTCCCGAGTTTTCCAGTTTCAGCCTGGCATCTATCCAAATCCGGTAAGAAATCAGATGAATTTTGAGTTGAATACAAACTTTATCCCAGATTCAGCCGAAATGTATGTATACGATAGTTCTTCAAGATTAGTTTTTAGCCAAAGTCTGACTTTAAGTAGCACCAGACAAACCTATAACTGGGATTTGAGAAACCGTCGTGGTGGCGAAGTAAAAAACGGTGTCTACTTTCTAAGACTAAAGGTTACAGAAAACGGACGCACTCATAAAAAAGATCTTAAATTTGCGGTTTTAAAATGAAGGAGAAGGTAATGCTTATTGTTCTGAGAACTCTTTGCATCCTGGTATCCCTGTTAATCATGGGTTGTGGAGCTGCTCCCGGTGGAGATACTCTTGATGGTGCCAACGGGGATCTTGGGCTGCCACTATCTGGCGTGGCTCAAGAAATCCGAACCTCTTGGGGATTATTCAAAGATGGTTCCTACAGTGCTTCCAAGGCTGCCTTTGAAACAGCTCTAGCGGCCGACGGAACAGTTGCTGAAAAATCAGAAATAAGGGCTGGTTTGGGTTGGTGCCATGTAAAACTGAGTGGATCTCAAGCCGGAATTGATCAATTTCGTCAGGCACTTCAGTTAAACACAAACCAAAATGATGCCAGAGTGGGATTGGCCGGTGCCTTGATCTCCAAAGGCAGCAAGGAAGACATACAGGAAGCCATTACCCTGTTGGAAGGGCTTGATGCTGGCAATGCCAATTTTGTCTACAATGATGTCAACAAGGTAGGCGTTTCTAATGCCGAAGCTCATGCCATGTTGGCCTATGCCTATTTTGTACAAGGAAACCGCACCAAATCCAATGAACAAATCCGTATTGCCAGTGATTTAGACTCACAGTTTTCCGGTACTCCCGTCGATCAGATTGCCGAAGTTTTAAAGTTTATTCCTTAAGCCTAAGATACAAGATAGCTTCCAGATGGGGGGTTTGAGGAAACAAATCCACCGGCCTGATGGAAATTACTTCATAACCAGTACTGAGAAATTCAGCCAGATTTTCTGGTAGAATTCTGGGGTTGCAGGACACATAAATTATATGTTTAACCTTTAAGGCTGCCACAGATTTTCTGGCCTTGGGATGGCATCCACTTCGAGGTGGATCAAGAATAATTGTCTTTGCTCCCCAGGCTCTAAGTTCTTCCTCACTTAAAGACTCCACCTTGCGATTAAGATATTTGGCATTTTTGATCTGATTTAATTCGGCATTGGTATGCGCATCAGCAATGGCCTCGGTTACCTCTTCAACCCCAATCACATCATTGAAGTGGGAACTCAAATAAATTCCAATACTTCCCGCCCCACAATAAAGATCAAGCAAGGCACCACCAGTCGCTCCGTACTCAATCAGGGTTTCTTCAATCTGTTGATACAGTCTTTCGGCACTGCCAGTATTCACCTGAAAAAAAGACTGCATGGAAACATCAAAAAGATAATTCCCCAATTTCTCACGAAGGCGGTTTTCTCCATGCAAAGGGGTAAACTCCTCATAAATTACGCTATCGGACACAGATGCATTTTTGGTAAAAAATACCCCTGAAACCTCAGATATTTCGGTTAATTTTTGCGCTATATGGGCTATGTCTTCATGCCATTCTGTAGCCACAAAATTAACTAAAACCTTGTTCTCATATTCTGAGCCTCGCAATACAAGGTGCCTTAAAATCCCTGTATGGCGATAAGGATTATATCCAGAAACATTACCCGACAAATACCATTCGGAGACCAATTGGATAACCTTTTGCATTGGTTCAAGCGCAAGATGGCAAGAATTGGTATTTACGACAGTTCCAAAACTGCCATCAGCATGCATACCAAAAAACCGACCTTCCCGCAGTTCTGAGAAGGTAAATTCCATTTTATTTCGATAGCTAAATGGACGGGGTGAAGCAATAGTCGCTTTGAGCTCTGGCTTATTTCCCTGGCTTTTCTCAATTGAGCATATAACCGTGTCTAAGAATGAGGTTTTAAACTGAAGCTGTTTTGTATAGTCTACATGTTGCAGTTTACACCCTCCACAGGACAGAAATACTTCGCAGGGTGGTTGATTTATAAATTCAGAAACAGGTTCCAAAAAGTGTGTTCTACGGCCCCTGAGTTTTTTGCCATCAATGCGAGTCACTAATACCTCGCCCTCAGATTCAGGATATCCCCCTGTCACCATCAGAGTCTCGCCTTCAAGAGAGGATGAGAACAAGCCCTTCCAGTTCATATTTCCGAATTTGACCGTAGCGCTCTGCCCTTTTAGCTTTTTTCTGGTATTGCGTCCCAAAAGATACTCCCATCTAAAACTGTAACATCCCGATCCATGGGAATTGTTAACATATCCTCAATATGACCAACAGCTATGTCTTGTACCACTGGAACCGATGATTTGGATACAAAATCCGCACAGACATCTTCCAAAGACACATTAAACCCTGAGCCCTTTTGGGGAGCACAATCAGTAAACTGTCCTAACAAAATCCCAGCCAGATTTTGAAAGTCTCTATGCGACAAAATCTGGGTAAACATTCTATCCAAGCGATAAGTCGATTCCCCGATGTCCTCCAAAAGCAGGATTTTTCCCTTCCAATCCGGTTCAAACTTAGTGCCTAGCAAGCTTAGAAACACTGTCAGATTACCACCAATCACCCACCCTTTAAAGGTATGTGAACTCTGGATTGGAGTTTGAAACCGGGAATTCTCAACCAAGGACCTAAAACTTTTAGCCAGATTCCCTTCTGGTAATGCTAAAGCCTTAGGAGCAGTTCCAAGTGGCCCGTGCCAGCAGGAAAATCCAAATTGGGGCAAAAAATTCAAAAAGACCGTCAAATCAGAAAACCCGCACAACACACCACCCGAGACAGGGACATTGCCTTCTTCAAGCCATTGGTTTAAGGCCCGCATACTGCCATAGCCGCCTCGTCCTCCCATATAAAGAGTACCTGGGGCCGGGAGCTTTAAAAAATCTAGCTCTCTTGCACGCATGAAATCCGTGCCATGCAATCCATTCCAAATTTGTGGATCTGAGGCCGATACCAGCTTAAATTCTGGAAACAATGGACGGATCCATTTTCCGGCATCGGAACACACTGGATTAGCTGGTGCAAAGAACTGAATGGAGTGAATCGGCATGGTATACTTCCGGCCCTAATGGAAAGGGAATAATTTATGGCATCTTCGCACAAACTGATTCTTGAAGCAATGGAAGGCAAAGCTTCCCGGATTCCCGTCTGGTTGATGCGTCAAGCAGGACGACACTTACCCGAATATCTGGCCTTAAAACAAAAATATTCATTTCTGGAGTTGTGCAAAACCACAGAGGCCGCCGTAGAAGCCAGCCTCCAACCCATTCGCCGCTACAATATGGACGGAGTGATCTGCTTCAGTGACATTTTAGTCCCCCTGGAGGCAATGGGGCTTGAGCTTGATTTTAATCCTGGGCCTGTGTTTGCCCACCCCTTAAGAAGTGCAAATGATCTGAGCCGCTTGCAGGATATTGATGTCAAAGCACGGGTTCCGCATATTCTAAAAATCCTCTCAACACTAAAAACGCATCCTGAAACCCAAGGTAAAACAATTTTAGGATTTACGGGAGCACCCTACACTCTGGCCTCTTATGCCATTGAAGGTAAAACCAGCAAGGACTTTGAGCATGTCAAAGGCTGGATGTATCGGGACAAAGCCAGTTTTCTAAAACTTATGGATCGTTTGGCTGATTTGGTCATTGCCTATATTCTGGAACAAAAAGCCGCTGGAGCCGATGTTGTTCAGCTTTTTGATACCTGGGCCGGACACCTTTCACAGGAAGACTATGCCGAATTTGCCTGCCCAGCCACAGAAAAAATTATAAATGCCGCCAAAGCCAATCAACTTCCGCTGATTTTATACTGTAACGGCGGCTCCCATCTCATCCCAGAAATGCTGGCCCTCAAGCCAGATTGTTTATCCCTGGATTGGCGTATGTCATTAAAGCAGTACTGTTTAAAAATTCCAGATACAGTTGCCGTGCAGGGAAACTTGGATCCTTCCTGTCTTTATGGCTCAAGGGATCTCGTGATTCAAAGAACCAAAGAGCTTTTGGAGTTTGGCAGAAACCGTGGCAAATACATTTTGAACCTTGGTCATGGGCTTCTACCCAATACCCCAATCGATAATGTAAAAGCTTTTGTGGATTGTGCCCTGAATGCCTAACTAAAACAAAAATGCCGGGGCTTTAAAAAGCCCCGGCACCACTCATCTCAACATCTCAAGTTTTCTACGAATTGAGCTGTATTCCGGATGGTTTGGGCTCATTAACCTTAAAGCATTCTGGTAGGACTCCCTTAATTTGTCTACTTCTCCACTAAGCTCATACGCTTTACAAAGAGCCAGGCGAAATTCCACATTAGTGGGGTTCTGCCCAATAACCTGTAACAAAATTCCCTTGCCCTGTTGCAGGTACTTGTCTCTTTCCTGAAACTCAATACGAATTGAGCCCATCTGTACCATGGCTAGTGCCAATTCAGGCAAAGCAACGCTTGCAGTATTTGGATCTGATGCCGGACCCCTTAAGCGCTGAATGCGAATCTGCATAGCTTCCAAAAGCAAGCGATCACGGGTATTTTGGTCCGATTCTGCGGAATTGGAAGCCCGAATAAATGCATCCTCGGCCTGAATCATATGTTCTTGTAACTCCGAGTCTGTCAGCTTGCCTGTTGTTTGCCCCGATGGGTTCTGACCTCTTAAGGTCAACTCATCCATGACCATCTGTTTATGTAAGGTGGCAATTTTTACCGTAGACTCCATGCCTGGATTAATTTTCTCAAGCTTCTTATACATTTCCAGAGTTTTGGGGTAATCTCTTTCCTGATAATAGATTAGGGCCAATCCAACAAATGTTGTGGCCGTCTGTCCATCAGGAAGCCTTTCCGCCCTTTCTAACATGGATTTAGCCTCGGCAATTTCTCCTCTTAAAGCCTTGATATAACCTAAATTGCTCAAAGACTGGGCATAAATTGGATTTAAATCAATGGCCTTTTGATAATATTCTTCTGATTTTCGCAACAATGCCGCATCATTACGACTCTGACCTTCTTTGTAAAAACACAGGGCAATATTATGGAAATTGGCCGGATCGGTAAAGTTGTGAGTCGCCTCTAAAAAGGCCGAAATGGCAATAAAATTATTGGTCAGATCCTGATCTCTTAACTCCTCCATATCTGGAATATCTTTATGCGCATCTGGCATAGAGTCTGTTTTATACATGGTTTTATAGTTCAAATTCCGTCGAATGGTAGCAATATTAAATGAATCTACCTCCGTTTTGGAAATTCTTGGATTATTGTTCGAATCCATCATGGCCCGACCGAAATCAAACAATAGCTCACCTAAACTTGAATCCCGTTGCAAGGCTCTTTGATAATCCTCAAATGCCCCTTTCCAATCCTTTTGAGAGAATTTGGCAAAGGCCGAGCGCCAAAAGAAATTGGACTGGTACAAATCATCAAATCTTAAAAATAATACAAAGGATAATAAACAACCACCGGCCACCACCGCCGCCCTGATTCTTATTTTGTTTCCAGCCGCTTCCATATTTCCAGCTGCTATTAGAAGCCAAAAAGCATATCCAAGGGTCAATCCAGATAAAAGGAGTGAAAAGATGCGAAATGGCGGTTGATCCATATAAAAGTTTGAGAATCCAAACCCCATATACCAACTTAGTCCCAAAAACAACACAACCAATAGGCGCACAGTAAACCGACAAGAATCAAAGGCATGTTCATGGAATCTGACCCCTGCCAGAATCAAGGCACAAGGGATCCAGGAATAGAATGTGACCATGGAGTACATGAGATGCAAATCAAAGGCAAAAACATTGTGTGTCAGAGTACCTATTGTGCCAGCTAACATGGCAAGGCAGGTCAGTAGCTTCATGGGATTTTCCTGATATTCATAAAGATGAATCCGCTTGATTCCCTGCAATACTCTGGCAATATAAAAGGCCCAGAAAATCAACAAAAGGGCCAACCCAATCATACCAATCTCTGACCAGAAGTGAATGTATTCATTGTGAGCATAAATGGATTTATTGGTATCCCACAAAAATCGACCCGACACTTCCGTATCCAAAAACAATTGCACCTGATAATGCATATAGTGGATGCCAAAGGTTCCATGGCCCTTGCCAAAAAACAAGGTTGGCAGGTTATCGGTAATAATTCTAAGGGTTGTGGAATAAATCAGGGTTCTTTGATGTGCCGATCCATCCCATTGGGCAGTACCGGCAATTCTATCCATAGTACCAATGTGGCCCCGAATCGCCCCACCCTCCCCGGCTTTGTCTGTCATCACCTCATAAACCCCGCCCACAATACAAAGAAAAGTAATAATCAGAATTGGTCTTGAGATTATGTGGCGAAACACAAACAAAAGTACTAAAAACACCAGGGCACAAATCACAACAATCACTGGGAATACAGCCTGATTCTTGCTAAAAAATAAATATCCGACAGGTAAGACAGGTAATGCTAGTCCACCAAAGACAGCCCATAATACCTGCTGTTTTTGCTTCTGATTGCTAAGAAGTAGTGAGCAAAGTAACAGAAAACAACCAGACACCGTCATTCCCAAAATCGCACCTCTGGTCTGGGTAAGAATCACTGCATTAATCATGGCCAATAGGTTGGTCATGTAAAAACTCATGAGAACAATGTCCCAGATAGGGTGAAATCCCTTTTCATTCACCGAATATTCATCCCGTTTTTCCCGATAACCAAAGGCGGCAAACAGAATTGGCAAAATGATCTGCAATTTTCTTAAAAGTCTGACTAATACAAGAGGGATAATCAGCACCAAGTAGCCAGAAAAATAGTTGCGATGGCCCATGAAAGAATAATCTTTCCAGGATTCATCGGGCTTTTGAGGCAGTAGAAGCTTATGAAAAAAGATTGCCGTACTCTGACCTGCTCCCAAGAGATGACTAATACCTGATTGACCAGCCTGAACAGTAATCTGTCCAAAGGGGGTTTGCATCTGCACGGTTCTTTGCTGAATCGGAAAATATTTATCATCAACATCATAATATTGAAATAGTCCATAAACCGTGGCAATGGAAGCTGAAACAATGGCGCAACTGACAAAAAACTCAATGACTTTTTGTGAGCGAACCGTGGTAATGATCATCACAAACAAGGCAAAACATCCAAATTGAGTCCCAAATTCGCGGATAGATAATGAAAAAGATGTGGACCAGCTTAGAGACAAAGCCATCCACAAAATCCAAAAAAGAAAAAATACCGAGGCTCGATTTTTTGGTAATTCAATTTTACCTCGAAAGCCCAAATCAATGACCCAAGCCACCAAAGCCACACACATGATTTTACCAAACAACAATTCTTTGGCGGCATTAAATACATGCTTGATCTCAAGATCAATGTAAATCGGCATCAGAAATAAAATTAGTCCCACACAGGCATACACAACCAGCCTAGGAATTGCCATTAAGATTCGTCTGTTTTCCGATTGCAGATCCAATGCCCCTGCTCTATTCATCATGTCTCCCATTTCTAAAAAGTTCGGTCAGTATAGATCATGTCTGTTCGTTGTGTGTCAGCAATTTGCAATATATAAAAAAAAATTACCCCGTATTTGTACGGGGTAATTTACAATCATGACAAATCAAAAGCTATGCAATTTTTTTCAAATCCACAAGCTCAGTCAAACTGCTGGAATCGAGACCTTCCACCATTTCTCTGGTGATACGAAACTCTTTTTTAGTTTCCACCAAAGTTGGCAGTTCATACATTAAATCCAGCATCAAGCGTTCCATCACTGCTCTTAAAGAACGGGCACCAGTTTTATCTTTAAATGCAATTCTGGCTATCTCATCCAGAGCCACATCGTCAAACTCCAGTTTCGCCCCTTCCATCTCAAACAGTTTTTGATACTGTTTTACCAAGGCGTTTTTGGGTTCCGTCAGAATCATCTTTAAAGTTTCCACATTTAAGGGATCCAAAGAACAGACTACCGGCAAACGGCCAATAAATTCTGGGATTACACCAAACTTAACCAAATCTTCAGTGGAAACATCTTGTAACAGATTGCGGCCTTCAAAAGATTCTTTACTGGTAATTTTAGCCCCAAAGCCCAGATTTGATGCATTTCGTCTTTCACGAATTATCTTATCTAGTCCCTCAAATGCACCCCCACAAATAAACAAAATATTAGTGGTGTCTAACTGGATTAATTCCTGATGGGGATGTTTGCGACCACCCTTAGGCGGAATGTTGGCCACTGTTCCCTCAATAAGCTTTAGAAGAGATTGTTGTACACCCTCTCCTGAAACATCACGAGTGATTGATGTATTCTCTCCCTTGCGGGCAATTTTATCAATCTCGTCAATATAGACAATGCCTCGTTCGGCCTTGGGCAGATTAAAATCAGCATCATGAATCAATTTTAATAGAATAGATTCAACATCATCTCCAACATAACCAGCCTCTGTCAATGAAGTGGCATCGGCTATGCTAAATGGGACATCCAGAATTTTGGCCAGTGTCTTGGCTAACAGAGTCTTTCCGCTTCCGGTGGGCCCCAAAAGCAAAATGTTGGACTTCTGAATTTCTACATCATCCCCAGATTTAATACCGTTAATCCGTTTAAAGTGATTATAAACTGCTACCGCTATGGTGCGTTTGGTTCTTTCCTGACCCACCAAATAACGGCTAAGCTCTTCATGAATCTGCATGGGCTTTAGAAGTCTACCGCCAACAATAGGCGCAGTGTCTTCCTCTAATTCCTCCATGATAATTTCATTGCAAAGCTCCACGCAGGCATCACAAATATAAACATCAGGCCCAGCTATCAGCTTTTTAACCTGATCCTGAGATTTTCCACAAAACGAGCATCTCAGATTCTCATTTCCCTTGGAGGTGAACATGCTCATGATGGGTTTCTCTCCATGACTTTGTCCACAATTCCGTATTCCAGAGCTTCTTTAGCTGTCATATAATAATCTCTGTCTGAATCCTCGGTAACCTTTTCCAAAGGCTGACCTGTATATTCAGACATCATTTGATTCATCAAAGACTTGATCCGTAGAATTTCAGTAGCCCGAATTTCAACATCAGTCGCCTGACCGGCTGCCCCACCCAGTGGCTGGTGAATCATTACCGTACTATGAGGCAGAGCATAGCGCTTCCCCTTCTGGCCAGCGGCCAGAATTGTAGCTGCCATGCTCGCAGCCTGTCCCAAGCAGATTGTAGTTATCTGGGGTTTCACATACTGCATGGTATCAATAATAGCCAAGCCCGCGGACACAGAGCCCCCAGGAGAATTGATATAGAACTGGATATCCTTGTCACAATCCTCAGCCTCTAAAAACAAAAGCTGGGCGATAATGATATTAGCAACCTCATCATAGATTTGACTGCCCAAAAATACGATTCTATCCTTCAATAGCCGGGAATACAGATCATAGGATCTTTCACCACGACTTGAAGACTCAACAACCATTGGAATCAAAGGCACAAGTATCTCCTTTACGCTTCAGCGGAAGCTTCCTCTCCCACTGCACTTTCCGTTTCGGCAGGAAAGTAAAGGTTTTCAAGAAAGTGAAGAGCCTTTTCTTGTTTGATCTCGGCCCGAATTAACACACGCCTGCCAAGATTTTCCACAAATTCCAATATTTCGTGAAACTCTTTCCTCAGAACCATGGCTGTGTAACGAATTCTCCAGGAAACCTCTTCCTCTTCCACGCCCAAGCCTTCCTGATCGGCAATTCTTGTCAGAGCAAAGCTCAGTTTCAGTTCTTTCTCAGAGGCTTTATCCACTTCAGCTTTATATTCTTCTTCGGTTTTACCCTGTGAAGTCAAAAAATCTTCGAAGCTGCTCTTCTTCTGCTCCAAATCGAGTTTCAAATCGTGAAGTTTAGCATCGCTAAGCTCACCTACAAGACCTTTGGGGACATCACATTGAATGGCTGTATACAGGCTATCCTGAAGATTTGCTCTCAATTTTTTGCGAGCTGCCTCCTTATTGGAGTTTTCAATTTCTTTGCGAATAGCCGCCTTTAACGCGTCTACGGTCTCAAAGCCACCAAGGCTTTTCAAAAACTCAGAATCCATTTCGGGAAGAGTCACTGTTTTATGAGTCAGTACCTTGATCTCAATCTTGGCAGTCTTTCCAGACAAAGCCTTGTTAAAGTAATCATCTCCAAACGCATGCTCTACCTCAAAACGATCCAGCTTCTTATGACCTAATAAATGCTTATCAAAGTCGGGATATAACTGGTTCTCGCCAATCACCAAAGAAACATTGTAATGCTTCAAAAATGGAGATTCTTCTTCCCCGATTTTCCCACGGATCAAAAGTGATACCAAATCCCCACTCTTGATTTCCACTCCTTCAGCAACATCGTTTTTAACCGAGTGCTTGCTTCTGAGTTGCTGCAAAAAGTTGTCTACAGCATCATCAGTAACTGGCTCTGCCTCAGAAGCCTCAACTTTAAGGTTTTTGTAGTCTCCCAACTGAAACGCAGGTGCAACAGCAAAAGATGCCTGAAACTTAAATTCAGAATCGGTCAGAGACTTTTCTCCATACTGAACTTCGGAAATTGGCTGAATGCCTTCTTGGTCCACTGCTTCATAATAGGTTGAAGGTAAAAGCTCAGACTGAACATATTCCAAAAATCGGTCTGCCCCAACTTGTCTCTTAACCAGAGCCAAAGGAGTTTTGTCTCTTCTGAAACCTGGAATACTCATGTGCCTGAGGATTTGCTTTGCCACGCTTTTTGATGCTTCCTTTACGGTTTCGGCAGGAGCTGACACATTCAATTGAATTCGGGAGCCTTCCAGTTCTTGTTTCACGATATTTAGCTTAACTTTAGCCATGAATTACCACCTGCAAAATCTGCGAACACCTGTTCACTCTGTTTGTTGAATACTGAATGCGGATGAAGAGACTCGAACTCTTACACCGTACGGCACCAGATCCTAAGTCTGGCGNNGTCTACCAATTCCACCACATCCGCGCATTTCCTTACTGTCATGACGACAGTAAAATCCCCATGAAGCCCACCATTTTAACAGGCGCAAGCGTGAATCTCAACAAAACTCAAACGCTTTTTGGCGAAGTTTATCAGTCCACCAATATCTGTGGCTAAAAAAGCCCAGCTTCTGGATACACTCTGAGAAATCCTGAACCAAACTCCCGGTTCTCAAATCGGCCTTCTGTTAAAAGCACTACCGGCTGTTTGCGAGAAGACACATTTTTATTGTATGGGTTTCTTACAAAAGCCGAATCCTTCAATTTACCCTTAACCTCGGCCATACCTAAATAGGAGAGTCGCCTATCATCAGGAATTTTCCCCTTTACATGAACCACAAAAAAACCCTGCATTCCAAGATCTTCCTGAAATTCATTTCTGTCATCAGAGTCGACTATGATTTCATAAAACCCGTCTTTTTGCTCCAGATGAACTACTCGACCCTTCCAGGAAACATAATTCCCAACATAAAGGCCTACAGAATCGCGAACCTCTTCAAATGGAAGATCTCGTTTCAGATTGATACCAAGGGTATTTCCCTGCTGAACCTCACGAACCTGGGCAATTTTATCCGACTTTTGCACCCAGTATTCTGTCATGGATAACAGATTCTTGGCTTCACTTTGCATATCCGGTGTCAACTCACCAAACTCCAGAGCCTGTGTTAAAAGGCTTTTGGCCTCAGCATAGTTTCTTTGCTCAAAGGCCAGTTTCCCCTGAGTGTAAGTTTTTAGTGAAAGTTCTCTGGATAACCGGTTCAGCTTTACCCGTGTTTCCACAGCTCCGGGATTGACATCTACCCCACGACGGAATTGCTCCCAAGCATCGACTTGTTTTCCCTGCCTTCTCTGAACAATTCCCAGTCTCTCATAATACACAGCATTAGACGGAGCCAATTTCAGGGCATCTTTGAGGGCGGACTCGGCCCTGACATAATCCCCAAGACCTTCGTAGCTTAAAGCCAGAAGATACAGGGCCACATCCTCTTGTGAAACCCCTCTATTTACGGCAAGGCGAGCTTTCTCGGCTGCTTCTGGAAATTGATTCATAAGGTAAGCATAACGAGCGTGAAGAAATGTAAGCTCCCCGTTATCGGGGTACAAAACCTGGGTTTTGACAATCAAATCTTGAGCTGCGCTGAAATTTTTCTGATCAAATAAATCCTGAATCTGCTTAATTCTAACCTGCAATAGCTCGCTTTGCGCCTCCCGCCCACTCAGAGTCTCTGGCTGAGCCCTTACTTGTTGCTCAAGCTCTTCCTCTCTGGTTCTAACCACAATCTCTGGTCTTTTTTCATAACGACGCAGCCGCTCAAAGCCAGACTTAGCACCCTGATTTACAGGATCAAGCGACAATGTCCTTTGATATTGAATAAACGCATCCTCAAATTTGCCCTGCTTTTCAAAGATTCGCCCCAGATTAAAATGGGCTGTAACATTATTGGGGTCCTTGCGCAAAGAAGACAAAAACTCCTGAAAAGCCTGAGGGTATTTGCCTTGGTAATACAAGGCGAGACCAGCGGTGTTATGCATTTGAGGCGTAGTGGCCTCTGAAACATGTGCAAACGAAAGAATCAGGAATAGAAAAATGGACCTGAAGGGATTCGAACCCCTACTCTCGGTTCCGAAGACCGATACTCTATCCGTTGAGTTACAAGTCCATTTAGTCATAATGCCTTATTCTAATCCGGTAGCACCGAACCAGACAAGACTTAAATGCCATCAGCCCAAATTGGACTATTCCTGCCCGGACGCTAGACGAGGGCGACTGACGGGATTCGAACCCGCGACCCCCAGAACCACAATCTGGTGCTCTAACCAACTGAGCTACAACCGCCACGCCATGGAATTGCTTCCAACAGGCCGGATTTTATCACCGACAAACATCCTAAGCAAGTACTTATCTAATCTTGCCGCAAAACATTAAGGGCCAGGCCAACACATGCCGATACAAAAATGGACAAAAACAAACTTAAAATGGCGGTTCTGTATGAAAGTCTACATTCAAAGCCTGATTCTTGGTGTTCTGATAAGCATGGTTCCTTGCTTTGCCACTTCCCTTTGGGGTAAGGGTGGACAAAATTTCACCAGCAAACACAATCCCCAGTTTCAGACGGGAGATATTTTGCAAATCAATATTCAGGAAGAGGCGAGAGCATCCAATAATTCAAAAACCGAAGTTAAAGATCAAAATCGCTACGAGTCCGATGTATTCTCCAAATTGGCCAGCGTGCTAACTGGGGTTGCGGGCTCCTCTTTGGGTGGCCCGGGAAGAGCCTTGGGCGTGATTGGTAATAATCTGTCTGATTCTGCATCCAACACAACATTTACTGGCGAAGGAAAGCTGACGCAGAACTCCACTCTGGATAGCTATATGTCTGTCATGATCAAGCAGATTCTTCCCAACGGAAACCTTTATTTGGAAGGTTCAAAAAGTGTACAGGTAAATGGAGAAAAACAGGAGTTTAAAGTCACTGGTCATGTCAGACCAGAAGATGTTGTAAACAATCAGGTAAATTCTCAAAAAATCGCCAATGCCCAGATTGAAATGATTGGCAAAGGCACATTTCAAAGAAGCCAAAAAGGCGGATTCCTGCAGAAAATTTTTGGTGGATTGCTCTAATTACACCTAGCTAGGAGAAACACATGCTTAAACTAATATTAATCCTGATTCTTACCCACACACAAATCTGGTCCATGGCGGCAAGGCTCAAGGATATCGCAAGACTTGACGGGGTGCGTAAAAATCAGCTTGTGGGAACCGGAATTGTCATTGGCCTGAATGGCACCGGCGATAAAACTCCTATTACCAAAGAAATGCTGGGAAACACCATGAGAAATCTGGGAATGCAACTGGCAAATCTCAACATCCAGCCTAAAAATGCCGCAGCAGTTGTCATCACTGCTGAACTGGGTCCATTTTTGAATCCTGGGGATACAATTGACATTACAGTATCTACTGTGGGCGATGCTGGGAGCCTGCAAGGGGGAGTCCTATTGCAGACTCCTTTAATGGGAGCCGATGGACAGGTATATGCCGTAGCCCAAGGAGCGGTGTCTGTTGGGGGCATGGCACAAGGTGGCGGTCGTGGTCAGGGTGGACATCAGACCGTTGGCAGAATTCCTAACGGAGCAATTGTGGAACTAGCCCTACCCATGCCATTTATGAAGGATAGACAGATTCAATATGTTCTTTTAAATGGAGACTTTGCAACTGCCAATCAACTGGCTGAATCCATCAATCTTAGATACAACCAGATTTTGGCTCAGGCCACAGATTCGCGCAGAGTAAACATTCGTGTACCCTACAGTTTTCAAAACAATCCAGTTGATTTTATATCCCAACTGGAGGGCATGGAAATTACCGTGGATCAAATGGCTAAAGTTGTTGTGAACGAGCGCACCGGCACCGTAATTCTTGGGGGCGAAGTCAAGGTCTCCCCAATTGCCATTGCCCACAAATCCATGATGATTCAGGTGGGAAACCAGCTAAATCAGACCGGAGCCCCAGAATCAATGGTAGAAATGAAAAACGGCAGCACTGTTTCTGAGCTAGTCAATACTTTAAACCTGATGGGCATCAAAACATCGGATTTGATCGCCATTCTTCAGGAAATCAAAAATTCCGGTGCTTTGCAGGCCCATCTTGAGGTTATCTAATTTCAGTGATGGTGGTGGCCGCAGTGTTCATCTTCTGGGGTCAGGGCAAAATCCTGCCGTTTAGCCAGATGATAAACCTCAGAAAAAACCTCTGGCTGCAATTCCTGAAGGCTTTTGGTATCCATAACTACCACATTGCGCCGCAGCTCATCCATTTGTCCATGCGTAAGACGAAACTGGGCATAGGCTGAAAGCAGGAGTTTGCCAGCCCCGCCTTGAAACATTCGGCCAGTTAGGATGTCTCCGCCATGGAGATGCTTAGGCACCAGAAGTTTCACAAAATGATACTCCGATGTGAATAAGTCTTGCAGCACCAAAAAGTCCCCAAAACCAGAATCCACAATAAATAGAGACAGACTGGTTTGCCCTAGTTTTTGGTGAAGCTCTGCCTCCTGAGCGGCAAAGTAGTTTCTGTGATCTCCCACGGGGGTCACAAACAACATCCACTCCAGAATTTGCTGTTGGCCAAATTCTGAGTCCATAAATTCTTCCAATTGCGCATCATTTAAACCAAAAAATCGTTTGAGCTGATTCATCCCAATAGCATAAGTCTCAATATACTCATCGGTGGAAAAGTCTTCGATAGCCGCCTTCAGAACGGAATCGATTTCCTCAGCCGCTGCACGAAGGTCCTCATCCCGAATATCTGGATTTGGTTTCAACTCACAACACTTTTTGAACTTTTTTTCACTACCACAGGGGCAGGATTCATTGCGGGCAAATTTCATACAACCTCATATCATAACAACATAGAAAAAAAACCATTTTGGGCTAGCCAGGCTACAGAATCTGGCCAACGATCCTTGAGTTCATCATAACCAAGAATTGCCTTATGATAAAGAGCCTCCCATTCCTTTTCCCCAATAAATGGCTGTGATTTGGCAATAAAATACTGTTGATTCAGAACAAAGGCGCGAAACTCGCAAACCTTGCCCATACGCAGTACTTCCAATAATTCAGCCGATGGCTCCACTATTTTCCTATGGATTGCATCATGGCCCAAAAATCCTTTTCGATCAGGGCAATTTTTTCTTTACTGTCTGTGACTTTGAAAAACACTGGGCCAGATTGAGAAATTACAATCGATGCCAGCATTCTATAACCCGCTGCCTCCTGAAAATTCGGCGACATTGGTGCAGCAGCCAGCTTAAACACTCCTGAATAATCAGCAATTCTGACCTTCCCACCCAAAAGGTTTTCTTCACGATCTGACTCAAGCTTGGCAAACTGATCCTTCCAGCGGCTCAAATTAGCCTCCACACTACCGGCAGATGGCCCAAAGTGAAAAGCCACAATCTCAACATCCGGGGCTTGTTCAGAGCGAAATTCCGCCAGTCTCATGGCTGAACTGGCCTCAATCTGTTTCCATCCTGAGGGAATCGCAAATGTCAGATCGGCAAAGGAAAAGACCTGCCCAGATTCAACCTGCACAGGAACTGCTGCCGAATGTTGAAACTGATGGGGATTGGGTTGGGCCACATCCAGATCAGGCTTCCATTCCGTACGCATTTCTTCCTTGGTACACCCCGTAAAAAACAGGTTGGACACGATTAACAGACCCAATATCCTAACACTCATCACCAATCTCCATTCCCGTAAGTCAATATTTAGCAGACAATCCTATCATGATTTAAGAATCTGTTCATGATCGTTCACTCCCCAAACTACAGCGTTTCCCAATTCAGATGAGTGGAATCTGTCA
>DITF01000248.1 GCA_002422125.1 bacterium UBP17_UBA6191 | reverse complement strand
CGGTTGCCAAACACTTCCAAATCCATTAACTTCGCAATCCCCATCAGATTAAAATGCTCTGTCATTTTCATTTCTGAGCGCAATCCAAAATAGGGGATAACTACGGTTCCAGAATAATCGGAACTAACTCCGCGATTGCGCGCCTGCACCTGTACTTTAGCCTGATTGGATTGAATTCCCCCAACTAACTCCATTCTCAGATTGTCTTCCCCAATATTAAAAAGACGCATTTCCAAATCAAGAGTGTTCCACTTAAAATCCAGATTCAGGTTATCTGTTGGCAGGTAGTTTGCGCCCCGAAAGGCAAACCCCGTGGTGTTAGTGATAGAAGTGTTCAGATCAAGGGGCGAATATTGCAGCCGCGAGCGATAGCCCAAAAAGTGCAAATCCAGGGCCGCACCAGTAGAGCGGGAGGTTTTCTTTTGAATGATGCCTTGCCCAGCACCAAAACCAAGTTGCCCAGATAGCGCAGCATCCCAAATGTTCACCGAAGGAGTCATCCCTGTGAAAGCCGCAATTCTACCAGCCTGTACCAGAAGTAAAAATAAGCAGATTCGGATGGGCATATCAGGTAATAAGCTCGTCTTCGCCACCACGGGAAATCACAAGGTCTCCACTCTCTTCCAGGGCTCTCACCACATTCACAATCTTCTGCTGGGCTTCCTCTACATCCTTAATCCTTACAGGACCCATAAAGGCCATATCATCCTGCAACATTTGTCCGGCCCGTTTGGACATGTTTTTTAGAAACTTGGAGCGCACATCATCAGAGGAGCCTTTAAGGGCCAGTGCCAGATCCTTGGTGTCGATTTCTTTGAGTACTCTTTGAATACCACGATCATCCAGCATGTTAAGGTCTTCAAATACAAACATGCGTTTCTTGATTTCTTCGGCCAGGTCGGGATTCTGAATTTCCAGATTGTCGATAATGGTTTTTTCCGTACCGCGATCGACAATATTGATGATTTCCACCAGAGAATCGACACCACCAACTGAGGTGTAGTCAGTGCTGGATACTGTGGATAGTTTTTTCTCTAAAATGGCTTCCACATCCCGAACAATCTCAGGACTGGTTCTATCCATCAAGGCCAGTCTTTTGGCGGCTTCTACCTGAATTTCTGAAGGAAATGATGAAAGAATGGTTGCGGCTTTTTCCGGTTGCAGGTAGGCCAAAATCAGGGCGATGGTCTGTGGATGCTCTCCCGAAATAAAGTTTTGCAGGTGTTCAGGATCAGCGGCTCGAATCAAGTCAAAAGGCTGCACCTCAAGCGATGCTGTAAGTTTGGAAATGATACTTTCAGCCATTTCGTCACCAACGGCTGACTTAAGGAAGTCTCTCGCAGCAGAAACCCCGCCCTGAGTGATAAATTCCTGAGCCTTAAGCATGTTGTAGAATTCTTCTACTACCTGATCCCGGTCTTCGTTATCCACTTTACGGATTTTGGCAATCTCAATGGCCACAGACTCCATTTCTTCTTCGGTAAGCAGCTTGACGATATCTCTGGACAGATCTGGTCCTAGAAACATCAAAAAGATGGCTACTTTGATGCGGGCTGTAAGCTCTCGTTTTTTAGTTGGGCTTGCCATAATATTCCTTTATCAAAGCGGTTCCTCAATTCCGGGTAGATCCGGTTTCACACTCAATACAGTATCGTAGTTCAGCCTGAGCCCAAGTCCACTGCCACTGCCTTGTTTCAAATACACCTGTACAATGAGCTCTTCTTGCTTAAAGTCCCAGTCCAGACGACCTTCCAAACAGTCCCAGTCACGAATCAATCCTAGTTTCACACGAGTAAATTCACTGGTCAAGGCGTTAAAATGGTTTTCTGTTCGCATGTAGACTTTAGGATGGGCCAAAAAATCAGAAACCTGGGTAAAACTCTCCCATTGCTGATTGAGCCAGGAGTATTGTCCTCTTAACTCATGGCTCCACTCTTCCCCATTGCGGATATTAAAATTCCAGGCCAGATTGGCCAGTTTTAGGTCCCGAAGATCAGAGGCCACCGGTCCAGCATCATACCCTAATCTTAACCCAGCGACCCAAGGGAAACCATTATAAACACTTCTATACTGAAAGGCGGATGATGGGTTGGAATATTGATGGCGCTTGAAATCATAAGCTGTTTGAAACAAGGTTGAAGAAAATGCTCCATGATTGTAATAAAATCTGTGCGTAATCTGCTCCTGATCCAATAACCGATCAAAACCACGAAAAGGGCTTTGTCCGTGCACATCATTTAAATTATAACGGTTGGCGTATCCAAAACCTGATCCAAAGTCGTGTGTGATACCGGTGTTTAATCGAAAATAGCTTCTATGCCCATCGTTAGAGTAGTCATTGTAGCGGCCTTGAACATTCATATCCCAGCGAGTTTTTCCAAATTTGAGAGTGTCCTGAAACAAATTGGCAAAAACCTCCCTGTCCTGACTGTCAACCCGGCCCAAAAAATCCTGCTCTGTAAAGTCTGTCCAGCGAATACCAAAGTTATACTGATAGGGAGTTCTTTCCACCCGGCGGGTAGGGGATTCAAGTTCCACTGATGGCTTGCGATCCAGACTCTGAATGCGGTTATCCAGTAGGAAATTATTGCGATCCAGATCCTCACGAACCTGATAAGAGGCTCTGCCAGTCCAGCCTCCAGCCAGTCTTTGCCTCAATTCTAAAAAAGTATTTAGTTCTTCGTTATCGGCTCCAGCCAAAAACTGGTCTCTCAGATAATCCATACGCAATTGCACATCGGTATTATCTGTGGGGTACCATGCTTGCTCAAAAGCCACCCTTTGGGTATCTGTTCTGGTGAATTCGTCCTTTTGCTGTTCAATGCGGACTCTGGCCGGGGCCTTTTTCTGCTGATTGATTTCCAGCTCCGCAAACCATTCCAGTCCCTGTCTGGCAGTCGGTTGAAGTTCGACTGTACCGTAAAGATTTTCATTGACGATAAAATTGGAGCGTACTCTGGCATGAACCCCTCGTGTGGCATCATAACCAGGCACCAAAAAGAGGGGGGCAGCCATACCCTTGTCCTTATCCAGTTGAAACTGATAAGCCGGTAGACTAAATACTCTGGTATTGCCAAGGTAAAAAGAAGCTCCCTTCAAATAGAGGGCCTGATCTGGAATCAAAAGCATCTCCCTTGCCACGATTTTATAGTGGCAGTTGTCTTCTGAGCAGGTAGTGGCAAAACCATGATTCATTCTCATGGTAGCCGGCATCAAAATAGCCGACTGGCCTGTCACAAATGTATTTTCCATGATGGCCCGAAAGTCCTCAACTCGGCCCTGTTTGGTTTTGGCGTTGTACACAAGGCTGTCCGATCTCATGATATCTTCGCCACGAATCAGCCGCACCTCAGAAACAGCGTAAATTTCCCCTGTTCTAAGATTGTATTGCAGATTTTGAGCCTCAATCTGAAAGTCATCACCCAGAATCGAGGCATTATCTTTTAAGATTACAAAACCTGTAGCCTGATTGTATTCCTGATAGCCAGCACTAAAGCTGATACTACCTTTTTGAGCCTGAATTGCCGTGACAAGGCAGCATGCCAAAAAAAGCCGCAAGGGCAGAGTCTTTAGTACGAATTTCAGGTTCATAAATGCAACATGGGAATATAACAAAAAACTCCTGGATTTCCAAAGATTTGCTAGCTTAGGGGGAATAATCCATGCAGCAAATGAACTGAATACTGGCAAATTTGCAGTCAGATTGCAAATTTGCCGCATTTGAAATTAAAGAGGTCGATTTTCCTACTTGCTTGAACTGATCTTTATGGCTTCAATACAACAAATCAGAAATTATTTTGTGGTTTCAGCGGTGCTGGTCACAGAGGTCGAAGTAGTCACAGAAGAGGCGGTGCTGGCTGGGGTTAGAGTGGCTGAGCTGGTAGGGGGTTGGGAGGCCACAGAAGCATCCGTTATCCGTTTGGGGAGCAAGTCAAGGTAGGGTGCCAGAGGCTTTTGGTATTGTTCTGGTAGCCAGTCGTACCTTAAGGCCAAGGCAAGCAAAGCAAGAATAAAAAACAGGCTATGAATGATGATTGCAAGTAGCTTTTCTAAAGGGCTCATAAACAGATCGGAATTGATTTATCTTCCAGCAGGGCCCCATCTTTTCGCAACTGGTCCAGCACAAAATTGACATCTCTTGAGGCTCCACGGAAATGGACACTGATTGATTCCTCTTCATACTGTGTATGCAACACTCTTGTCAAGGCGTAGAGCGATTCCAAGAGGGCTTCTGATCCAAAACAGACCCGAATTTGTCTTTCTGTCATCTGTTTTGAGAAAAATTCGTAGACCCGTTTGCGCAAAATTTCAATTCCAGTTTGTTTGCTGGCAGAAATCATAACGCTGGCTGGATAGACGGACTGAATCATTTTGATTTGTACGGGAGTGTCCTTTTTTTTATCCACCTTGTTAAAACAAAGCAGACGGGGAATTTTGTCCAGATTCAATTCTTTAAGCACTGAGATTGTGTCTTCCATTCTGGCTTTATAGTCAGAATCTGAGACATCCACCACATGAATCAGAAGATCTGAATCCAGAATTTCCTCAAAGGTGGAGCGAAAGGAGGCCACCAATGAGTGAGGCAGTTTTTTGATAAAGCCTACTGTGTCAGAAAAGAGAATGGCCGGTTTTTCATCTGGTTTGATAATTCTAGTGGATGGGTCTAGCGTGGCAAAAAGTTTGTCTTCCACCAGAACATCAGAAGCGGTTAATCGATTTAAGAGAGTGGATTTACCGCTGTTTGTGTATCCGACAATGGCAACGGAGAAGAAACTCTGTCTCAGTTTTTTTTGAGTACTGCGCTGGGATTTGATTTTATCCAGTTTGGACTTGACCTGTTGAATTTTAGTGCGGATGTAGCGTTTATCTACCTCTAGCTGGGTTTCCCCATCACCGCCAATAAAACCTCTTCCCCCTCTGGTTCTGGAAAGGTGGGTCCATTGTCGTTTTAATCTGGGCAGGGCGTATTCCAGACCGGCCAATTCAATTTGTAGTTTGGCCTCATGGGTTCTGGCATTCTGGGAAAAAATCTGTAAAATAACCCCAGTTCTGTCTGTGACCTCTATACCCAGATCTTTTTCCAGATTTCTGGCCTGAGTGGGGCTTAAATCAGAATCAAAAACGATTAAATCAATCCCGCCCTCAGTGGCGGCCTGGCGAATTTCTTCAACTTTACCCGAACCAATAAGGGTCCGAGCATCCTGAGTTTCTCGAGATTGTATAAAACTGCCGCAGGTTTTGATATCCAGGGTTTGTAGCAGTCTGGTGAGTTCTTCTAAATCTTTTTGCAGGACATCCAAAGATTCGTCCTTGATAAGAACACCTATAATCAGTGCCTGACGCACTTTTTGCCGATTTTCATGCATTTTTGTCATTGATGAACCATTATATCAGAAATCAGAATAGAAGGCTTAGGGTGGCTTTTGGGCCTTGAAAGTTTAGGTCATTAATCTCAGTCTGATTGGCAAATGGGATGGTGTACAGGTTAGCCTTATGCCAGGAGTAGCCAGTATGGATGTGCAAATGCCTGGTGGCAAAAAACTGAATCCCAAAGTCAATTTCCGTGAATGGGAAACTGGGATTTTTATTAAAGCTTCTTGATTGTACGGTGGTGGGTGGTTGTCCACTTTGATGCGATTGTCTGGTTTCACCTCGGCTAAACAAGACCCCTTGCCGAACTTTCAGAGCGAGCGTGGCATCTTTGCCCAGTGGCATACTACCCTGATAGCCCAGATATGGTCCAATTCCCGTGTGTTTAAACGACCAGTCCGTGATTGTGTTAAAACCGGCTCCGGCTCCCGTCATTTTTGATTCGGCCTTAGCATGACTGATGCGAACTCCACCAATCCACCCCGTACTGTGCCGATAGTTCTGGGCCTGCCTTTGCACCCAATACAGATCAAATTCTGTCATATCCAGATCAAAGTTTCCCTGCACTTGACGAATGAGTTCTCCAGTACTAAGACTGTAGTTATTTGTGTCATCGTTAAAGCTGTCGCTGTGATTCCGGTAAAGAATTTTCGTGTGAAATGTATGGCGATCGCCCATTCCTAGGCGTTTTGAAGCCTCTACTCTGTAGCCTTTAGGGGCAAACTTCAGATTGTTGGCACTTAAAACACCGGCCTGATTCTGAACAGCCAGAGGCTTAGAAAACCCATGTAGCGATTCCATACTTAACCCCAGTTCCCAGTTTCCTAATATCCCGCTAGGATAAGGTTCTGTGGAGGCAGGGGCTAACTTCTCGGGGCGATGACCGGCTTTGCGATCCTGAGAAAATGCAATGAGATTATTGTAAAGTGCCAGCTCAGAATCACTAACATCACCAGGATGTTCTTTTAACCATCGTTGATAACCAGATGGGTCTGGCCTGACATCTGTGACCAGAAACAAAATCAAGAGAATTTTTAGAGATCTCATGGCTCCATCAAGAGGAATACCAGCTCGCGCTCCTGACCCTTCTCGAAGGTTTTCAGGTTGGCTTCAATGCTGCGCTTCAGACCAGGGACCTCAGCATTTCTTAATGCCTTCTCAAAATAGTATCTTGCCATAATTATGTCTTTTTGTTTGGCAAGAAGACAGGCAAGATTGTTGAATGTTTTAGCGGAAGGGAAAAGATAGCTGGCCCTGCGATACTGGTCTATGGCTCGATTTACATACAGAGTTTGTCCTGTTTGCAGGTGTAACCCATAATAGGCACTGCCTAAAAGAAATAAGGTGTAATGGTCATCTGGTTTGATGGAGTGTGCTCGCAACAGGTGCAGAATAGCCGGGTGATAGTCTTGATTCTTTAAGGCTATCTGTCCTTCTGACAGAGGGCTTTCCAAATCAATACTGAGACTGGTTAAATCAGAATCTTTGTAGTTTTGAATCAGACCCTTTAGCTTTTCTTTGGCAGCCTCAGCGTGTTTGGAGTCAGGAAAGTTGTTTAACATTTCCTGATAATAAAAGGCCGCCATGGGATCGTTTTGCATGCGCTCCAGAATCTCGGCTACTTCTGCGATCCATTCTGAGGCATAGTGGTCGGCGCGCTTTTCCATCAAGGCATCAAGGGCTTCGGAGTAACGGCCACCGCGTTTTAGTTCCAAGGCTTCCGCTAAAGGAGATGATTCCAGATCGCAATAAATAGTCAGAGCCAGTGAAAAAATCAAGATTTTGTATTTCATCGATTTTGTATATCGGCCAGAAGCTGGCGAGCGTATAGATGTTCGGGTTGGATTTGAAGCATCTTCCACAACTCAGCACGAGAGTTTTTATAGTCTCCTGACTGAAGATATGCCAAGGCCATCAGATAATGCAGATCAAAAAAATCGGGGGCAATCGATTGCAGTTGATGTGCTCTTATCAGGGCCAGCTCAGTTTTGCCTTCACTAATCAGGTTTACAATTAGATTGTATTCACTTGTAGGGCCCAGAAAGTGTTTTGGCTCATGCAGTCGGATCGGAGAATTTTTGCGAATCTGGGACGACCAGATGTAGGAGTGTATCAGGGCTGATATTGGAATAAGCAATAATAGGGGAGCACAAATGCTGATGCTTCTTGAACCTTTTAAAGATGAATCTGGTCTTCCGGCCATTGCGCCAGACAAAAAAAGTATGACAAACCCGGCTGGAAAGGAGATGAGATCAGGGGTGAACTGGGCTTGAAACCAGGCCAATAACAGGGGAGCGGCCTGCGGGTTGGTCAGAAAGCGGATGAAAAGGTAAAAACAAATCAATAATCGCAATAAAAAACCAAAGACTCCGTAAGCATATAGGTGCCAGAGTAGGTCATTGTGCGGATGGAATTGGTTTCGGGAGATTCTGGTTTGATTGGCTTCTTCACTCAAATATAGCCCGCTTTTTCTTTGAAAGTCAGATGAGCCATTACCCCAAAAACTGAGATGTATGAATGCGCTCTTCCATAATACGGAGCGAGTCTCCAAGGGGCGTTTCGCGACCGAGTCAGGCAACAGGATAAAAGCCGTCACACAAATTACCAACAATAAGCCTAACTGATTTAAAACTCTAATGCCTAGAAGTTGTGCAATTCCCCCAAATAGAAAAAGCAGTATTCCAATTGTTGAGGTAGATTGAAGGACCAAAGGGGTGGATAATAGAAGATATAGCGTCAGCAGTCGTTTATTATTAAATTGGCTTAATCCAGCCAGTAGGATAAGACATAGTGGACTTGGATTACCAACCAACCCGGGAAATCCGTCTGAAGCCCCGTAGATTTCAATGGTTTTAAGGACAAAAGGCTGATGAGTTTCCCATGGCAATAAGTCAGCAACATGGATTATATACAGAAACAGATTGCTGATCGCAAATATCAAAAAAGCCTTTGGGTACAAAGATTTGGGATTGTAAAGACCTAGTAATAAACCCAGGTAGCCAATTAAATCCATAAATGCGTGTCGTTGTTCCCAGGATGGGGCTAGTAACAATAGGCAGGAGCAAAGGCATACTAGAAAAATGGCTTTACTTCCACCCCATTGCCGAATGCAAAAGTATACAAACACGGGCAGGGCCAGAAATTTGATGCTTCCAGGATCACTTAAGGGCCACCACAGGCAGAGTATCAGACAAAGGATTATTTCAATTGTCCTCAAAAGATTTCTCCATAAAGTGCTGAGAACCCCAAACGGTGAAATTTCGCTTCAAATACCATTGATAAGCTGGATTTAAGGAGGCAACTTCCAGGCGCAATTTTAACTTGCCATTCGCCTGTGCACGGGTTTCAATTTCTTCAAGCATCTTAGAGCCGAAGCCTTTGGCTTGAAGACCGGGCTGGATAACTATCTGGGCTAGGTACGCAGTAGTTTGTCTGTAGTTTTCAGGGACTTTCCAGAATCTGTCAATGCAGTCAGCATCCAGAATCAACAAGAAATAGCCTAATAATTCATGTGAGTCTGATTCTTCAAGGACAACGCACTCCGCTTTGCCTTGTCCGGCCCACAGTAAAAACTCTCTTAAAATCAGCTCATTGTGCGCTAGGAAACTGTCAGAGGACGCAAACTGGTAAATGTGTTTCCCCAGTGCTAAAACGGGGCGCAGATCGTAGGTCTGCATATCCCGAAACACCGGGGAATTCAAGTTCATGATCTAGTTCTTGCGAGGCAACGCCTTACCGTAAATCTGCTTAAAGCGATTCTGCCCAGAAGTTCCAGCGGCTGTAGATGTGCTGGTAGGGACGGCAGAAGGGGCTGGAGCAATACCATCAGGAAGTGGTTCATTTTCTTCCAATTCAGCAGAAACAGGAGCTAAAAGCTGGGGAGGTGGTCCTTCAATTTCTTTTAACTGATCAGCGGCTGGAATACCGTTTGGATATTTTTCCTTGTTCATGCGGATTACTTCCTGCCAAGTATTGCGCAGATCCTTTAACATGGTAACAATGGTGTCTAAACCGTCTCCAGTCTTATTTATATTGGCCTGAGCCAGACTGTAATTCATAAACTCATAGATATTAAACAGGTTGCGGGCAATGTCGCCTCCAACCTCGAAGTTGAGGGACACCATCAACTCGGTGATGATGTTTTGAGCTTTCACAAAGTGATTATTGCAGTGCTCAATTTTGGATTTATCGTGAATCATTTCCTGGGCCAGGCAAATATTTTTAATGGCCCCGTCATATAACATAAGGATGAGCATCTCCGGTGTTGCAGATTCGATCTTCATCCGTTTGTACTGACCCATTTGATTTTGATAGGCTAGACTCATTCGCGTTCTCCTTCGTGGCTATTATATAGGATCGGTGTATGGTCTACATAATCCGAAAGTTAAATTCATAAAAGACACTACAAATTATGATAATTGAGGCCAACATTTGTTGCTAACTCTCCTCAAGGGCCTGCCAACAACCTTCAATGGCAATACCTAAAAAACGGATAAGATCGGTAAAGGCCTTATGCCGTGACTCAAAATAATTATAATAAAGTTCGCCCATTTCCTGAACTAGTTCACCAGAGAAAGAGGAACCAACTAACTTACCTAGGCTTCTTTGGAAGAATACCTCGGCTTTTTGGTTTTTGTGCTCCATCCATCCCAGAATGATACGATCTGAAATGCCACAGTTAGCACCTGAAGTCATTTCCGAAAAGCGGCCTTTAATCAAAACCTCTTCTTTACAGGTATCTTGATTCTTGGCTTGTTCAATAAGATCCAGGCAATTTTTTTGCATTTTCTTAGCAAACTGTTGTGCGCTCTTTAGTTGCGTAGTTTTAAATTCCAAATCTTGTAAAAGCTCCTTGTGGAGATAGGGGGACTTGTTTAGATACAATTGATTGATCTTTTCAGATATTGGATGTTTTTGTGTCAGAATCTGTTCTCTTACTTGATCGAAAGACATTATTTTACAGTGGTTTTTTAAAATTCCTCGCTCAGATGCGTTAATAATTGTCTGAGTGGAAATTTTGAATTGCTCTTCTAGCCATCCGGCATACAGTTTCAGATTCTGCTGTGTAAGCACAATGGAATTGTACATATCATGGGCCTTTATTAAAGGCTTGGTCAGAATCATCTGCATATGATAGGTTTCATAGGTGGTATAGCGCTTCATGGCGGGAGCAGCATCAATGGAGGCTTGGTAGCGCTCATCAAACCTTGAAGTTGGGCAATGGGTTAAAAGATCGCTGTATGCCAAATCCTGCCCCACAAAGGTAATTGGATTGCAGTTTAGTTTCCTGGCCACATCAAAGCAGGTAGACGCAATGGAGCCCCAAGACAAAATTTTTGCAGGATCGGGGGCAAAATAGGCAAAATAACTGGAATAATAACCATCAAAATTACTGATAAACGCCTTAACAGAAGGCATTTCCAAGGTTTCATGCCAGCTCATAGGTTCAACCACCAAATGAGTATTGGACACATCCAGACCTTTTAAGTGGATAAAATTAACGGAATTTGGATCGGCAGTACAAACAAAATGGGGCTCAATACCTTGTTTTTTTAATATAGGGTAGGCTGTATCGACAGCAATCAGTACGGCTTTATCGTTAAGGTCCTTTAGCTTTTCAAACTGCAGGTGTAAAGAAGGTCCGGCACTGATCACAATTGCCGGAATCCCAGGGAATTGTCCAAACAAAGAAGAAACCCAAGGAAATCGGCTAAAGTGACGGACATTACGCATGCAGTTTTCTAAAAAGTCGTCGTCCGCATCCATAATGGTGGCCATGTTGGCGGTAAATTTACTGAGGTTGTCTATAAAAATCTTTTTTACTGTATTAAAAGCAGACTGAAAGTGTTTGGCGTAGCTTGGAAGTTCCAGAAATTGCATGCCGGAGTGCCGGTGAAAATTGTATTGAGAGCAAATAAACTGGCCCATTTCCTCGGGATTAGGGGTAATAATAAAAGTTATGTTAGGGTTGCGAAACCACTTTTCAAAGTTACGAACCCTCATGGCTTTTTGTAAAACCATGTAACTAGGTTCCAATATCACTAGTTGCTGGTTAGGGTGCTTTTCCAAAAAACAATCGATATGATACCCAAGACCAGTTCCCCAGGCCACCGTCAGCTTGTGTGGGTGAAATTGCATTTTCTCAAGAATCTTATCCGCTTCTTTGTCAGGATAGGCAGAGTGAACTGATAGTTCGGTACTTCCGTGTTGAACGATTAGCTTCTGCAGCCCTTTATGTCCATCCTCAATTCTTACGGAGTCGATTAAGGGCTCTTTGAGTTGCTCTGAGTTCAGAATCTGATAGAGCGAGGGAGCCAGTTCCTTTAAAAAACCAAGTGGGTCATGGCTCATAATGTGATAATTTATTCGGACAGTGCCTGTAAAAATTCAGGCAAACCGTCCAGAATTTCCTTTAGCAGTGGTCCAAGCTCATACTCAAGAATGTCACGGAAAGTGGTGAGATCGCTTCTTTGCTGGGCAAGGACAAGCTCCTGAACCAGCTTGGAGAGACGGCGGCTAGATTCTAAAAAGGGCATAGAGTTAATTTGCCTCACCTTGATTCGTTCACGAAACACGACTTCAGTCCCATGGTAGACGGAAGAAAACCAATTGAGTCCATCGGTGACTGTAACAAAGTCAGCCATTCCCTTACTTTCAGCATGGTTTTCAAAATGGGCCAGACTGGATTTGAGGACTGCCTGTATTTCAGGCAGAATTTTCACTGCATCCTGAAGAGCCTGTAATGCTAGCTCTTCTTTGTTGGAAGTACGAAGCTTCAGGCTTTTCACCCTGTCAACCGGAAGACTGTTCTGATCTTTTTCGTCCTGCTCTTCTAATTCCACGCCATTTAGAAAAAGCGCGGTAATCACCTCGCCCTTAGGCTCAAGGTGATCTCGCTCAAGATGTAAAACGAGTTCACGAAAATTTTTATAAGGATTTGGGTCTACTTCCAGATACTCTTGGTTGATTTCGATCTTCAACATTTATTATAAACCACCAGACGACTGAGATAATGCGTTAGACTGACTTTGTAATTGAGACAGTGCTGACTCCATATTCTGAAAAGTAAGCAACAAACTCTCTTGGTATTTTAGCAGAGATCGATTTTTATTCAAGATTTCCAGAGATAAACTGGCAATTTGTCGATCAATTAAGGACGAAGATACCGTTTGTCCAGGTCTTCCGGCTTTCCTGGTAATCAGACCATCAAAGGCAGTGAACTTCCTGAGTTCAATTTTAAGTCTTTCTCCAATCCCCAGTTGAGAGCTTGTCAACCCTTCATCCTTACGAGTGAAAAAGTCTCTTACCTCACTTAACTTATCATTTAGAGCTGTATCAAACTTGGTCTGATCCACAATCTGAAGTTTGCCAATTCTGGTTTGTTCAGGATTTGAGCCAATGGAGCCAGTAGAAATTCCCATGGCACTTAGGGAGTTGATGCCGGTTAACCCCTGTACCCTATTGTAGCTAAAAGAACGCAATAGATTATAGGCTCTTTGCAGTAATGGGTCCCCGGCCAAGGCCTGATTTCTCAGGTCCTCATCAAGTTTTTCAATATCTTCCTTACTCATTTTTTCTTTTTGCTCTTCGGTAATGCCCTTGATCGAATAATCTTTTTTGGCTCTGAGTTTGGTGTCAATCAGTTCAATCGTCTGGTTATAGCTTTCCACAAAATTCAGTACCGCAGTTTTGGCTGTGTCTGTGTCATTTGTGATGTTTAGCTGGCTTGATCCGAGACTCTTCAGTGATATAGTGACTTCCTCAAGGGCACCCGTAACGGTATTTTCGGCGCGAGTCACAGAGATTCCATTGATGGTCATTATTGCATCTTTGGCGGTTTTTAGTTCATTTTTAAATCCAGACTGAATTCCAATCACCTGAGCTAAAGTACCCTGAACATCCTGAATATTAAGGGGTCCCGTACTGTTTAACTCAAGTACACCAGCATTTACGGCAGCAGTTACTCCAGAATCGGGAGTTGTTGTGTTAATGGCATCACGAATCTGGGTCAGTCTGGCATAGGCCGGTATGGTTACTTCTTCTCCATTTACGGTAATGATGGATTCTTCATTATTGTAATGTTCCCATGCAAGAGATGGGGTGGTTGGGGTTTGTAGAGTGAAGGCTCCAAATTCTGGGGCGGCATCACCCGCGATATTAATTGCTAATCCAGGGTCAGAATAAATGCGCAAACTATTGGAGTTAGGATCAATGCTGGCGCGGACCCCGGTGACTTGGGCCGCATTAAATGTATCGGCTACTTCTTGAGCTGTGGTTTCGGTGGTGAAATCAATTTGCTCCCCGTTCACAATCAGGGATTTACCAGCCAGATTAAGTGCTCCTAATGGGGGGCTTTCCATAAAATGGATTTCTTTCAAAATCGAGCCATTGATTCCAGTGTTATCTGTAATTTCAACGGCACCGTTTTCGCTATGAAACACCAATCCAGTTGGGGATATTTCCAGACTGAGACCTGGTATATTGGCATCCTGAATCATGGCACCTAATTGTGCAAAAGTCTCGCCCCCACTCAGGATAATTTCTTCCCCGTTGATGGTCATGGAACCAGGCGCGAATTGCCAGTCTCCAACGGTCACGGTTCTTAAAGAGCTTCCTAGAGAATCTTCTGGACCTATGCTAGAAGTTGTGTTGTCGGCTAAAATCCCAATATCTCTCAGCAATGTTCCGCTGGTGTCTTCCATCGTTATGGAATTGGCTACACCGGTTTTGGTGCTACTTAATACAAGCCGCTTGTCAATAATATCGGCCTGTACTCCTGTCTGAACCTTGATTGAATTCAGGGCATTTCGCATCGAGGTCAAGCTAGTGCCAGCCTGCATGGTTACACTGATTCCATTCACTTTGAAGGTTTGGCTACTGTTGGTCAGCGATTCAGTAACACTAGTAACACTATCAGATGCCACACGATGAGCTTCAGCAAGCTGGGTGACATTTAAATCGTAACTACCTAATTCAGCCGCAGTGGTTGCAGTAGCCGTGGCCACAGATTCATTGGACGATTTTGCCGTCTTGCGGTTAAAAGTGGCACTTAGTGAGAGTTGCAGGGCGGAATCTTCAAGGGCACTGATAGAAGAGAATATGCTTTGATACTCTTCCTTCTGGATTTTGAGCTCATACGCCTTGCGCTCTGCAATATTCATTGGCTCTTTTTGTCGGGCCGTTAATGCGTCCACAAGTGCGGCAGAATCAATTCCAGAAACTAACCCTGTACCCAAGCGTAAATCATTGCTCATAAACTACTCCCAACATGTCCTATCTGATCCTATCGGCAGAATGCTAACTATAGTTTAGCCTTTTTTGTATGACTTTGTACGAATCGTCCTAAGAAAGTCATTCCTTACCAAGCCAGCAAAGCGTAAAGATCCGCAATAGACCAGGACTTTTTTCTTGATACCCAGCCCTAAAAACTTTTCCCAGACTTCTCTGCGGCCTTTTAAGAGTAAGCCAGATGGAAAGCAGGACTGTAACTCTTTTGCCGGCATAAAACCTTTTTCCCGGTGTGGAACTAACCACAGTTTGCAGCCAGCCATTATGTTCTGAAGGTTTTCGTGAAATTTGCTATGTTTCAT
>DITF01000251.1 GCA_002422125.1 bacterium UBP17_UBA6191 | reverse complement strand
AGACGCTAATACCACTGGTTGTTCCGCTATCCAATCTTCCACCGATGAATTGATTTCAGGTGCCGGTTCTGGCTCCTTGGCCTCCACTAGAATTTCTGCCGACTCTACCGGAATTTTGGCCGCCGCATCAGGTCTTAAGGGAGTCTCATCCTCTAAAAAACTCAAATCGAAGTCATAACCCTCAAATGCTGATTTTGGTTGTGGCATATCCTTAACCAGGGATACTCTGGCCTCTTCAATTTTTACTCTCTCGGCCTCAAAATCGGGTTTTTCCATTATTTTTTCTGGACTCAATACAACCATAGGTGCTGACTTTTCTCCCACTAACGGGTAGGTTCCAGGCAATGGTTTTAAGGACTGGGAACGGATTCCAAATACTCCGCTTTCTTCAGAGGCAAAAATCAACTGATCACGAATAGCCTGAGGTCTTTGAGCCTTACCATCAACCTCCACAACTCTATGAACCCGATAATCCTTTAGATTGAGCCAAAATATCTTGTTTTTTCCCTCGAGATTGGATTCAAAAAATACTCCATTCCCCAAGGCATCAAAATTGGGATTGGCAGATACAGCTTCAAACTGAGTTAACTGGACCGGTAAAGAATTGGGGATGGCCAGATTTTTTAAAAATATCTGAAAGAGATCAGAGCGGGCACTGGTGTAGGCCAACCACTGACCATCGGGAGAAAACACTGGAGAAAAATCATGTTGTTTCCAGTCACTAATCTGGGTGAGTTCCTTATTTTTAAGGTTTAGGACATAGATCTCAAAATTTCCCTGTCTATCCGAATCAAAAGCCAATCGATTGCCATCAGCGGAAAATGCCGGATGATAATCTGATCCTTCACCAAATGTGATTTGTTCTGGGTCCTGATTATCTCGTAGGTTTTTGATGAATATTTTGGACTTTCCATCCTTTAGCATACTGAAGGCTATCGCCTGCGAATCTGGTCTGAACACCAACCCATCTACCCGGCCATAAATTCCCTTCACGGGGATTCCATTGCCCTTATCCTTAACAAATTTGATGAGCAATTCCTGCTTGGACCCAGCTTCCCTGATATAGGCTAAAAGCCGACCATCAGGCGAAATCGCCGCCGACTGAACCTTGGCCGTGCCGTCAGTCAACCAAGTTAATTCCGCACCTGTGGCCACACTCAGATTTAACCACAAAAATAGATTAATGGTGGCCAGCCACAGGGGCACAAACCGATACTGTTTTGGTTGTAAATAGCCCATCATCAGGATACCTCACTCACATTTTTATGAGATATCGACAGGATTTTGTCAAAATGTAAGGAATCCGGTGCGCCAAAACCAGGTAAAAATTCCCGCCAGAAATGGTGGCCAGCACCAAAGAGTCAAAAACAATTGATCGTATTGCTTTTTGACATCCCAATCTTGGTTCAGTTCTGCCAAATATAGCGTATACGCATGAATTCCCCGTTGGTAGGTGTGTCTTGAGGTTTCCCTAAGCGATGCCTGAATCTGCTTTTTGCGAATAAATTGCTCTACCAGTTGCCTTTCATAGGTCAACATGGAATCCATAGTTAGAAGCTGTGCGGCTGAAAAACCGCCAATACGAACACTTTTAATGGGCAAGTGTGAGCTTGGGTTAAGAGATGAATCTATCATCCAGGAATGCATAAGCTGTATCCAAGGTTTAGATTCACGGGGTTCCACTGGGTTTATGATCCAGCCCAGGTGACAAAAGGCTTTCCCGATCTCGTAGGGATACTCCTTACTAGTCACACCCTTGGTTTGAATCGCAGATCTCAGGCTCAAAAAGCGAAACATCCGTTCACGGGTGCTCAACAACTCTTCATCACAGGCTCTTAGTCCGCTTAAAAATCGAGTGCCAGACAAAATTCGCAAAAGATCGGCGGAAACAGGCATCTCAGAGACAGCCCTATCCAATACGAACTGCCGAGGTATACCGTTCAAGCCCGGTATTTCATACATAAATATGAATATCAGGGCAATTTTTGTTATTATGCTGGCATGAACTATCAATATTTCCTCTGGGTATTCTCAATACTTATTTTAATCCAAACTGCCTTTGCAAACACCTACTATATCTGGCATTGGCAAATGCGTCACCAGATCGACGATCAAACTCTTGCTGAATTAAAAGAAATACCAATTCAGGGTCTGTTTTATCGCATGGGTCATTTTGAACTGCGCGAAAAGAGTCCATTTCTGGATCGCTTAAAAAAACATGAGTCCTTTCTCAAAGATTTTAAAAGGCTGACCTTTCCTGAAATTCAGGTAGTGTATACCTTTGAGAACTCTTCAAATCATGGTTTTGTCCGAGGCTACCTAAATCAGCCCAACAAGGGTGGAGTAGAATTTGTGGCCCGCAGTATGGTGGAAGACTTTGAAATGCTTAGAGCCGTCAACCCTTCCGTTTCAGGTATTCAAATCGATCTTGAAGGCCCAGGTGTTGATTTTTCAGTCTTTTTACAGCTTATTCAAAAGGTAAAAAAACTAGCTCCCCATGCCAAAATTTCGATTACTCCCATGAGCTCCTGGCATAAACGCAAGGATTTTTTAGCTGTGGCTCAGGCCTCTGATCTGGTAGTGCCCATGTTCTATGATTTTCATCGGGGTAAAAAGGTCGAAGACCCGCTTAAAGTTACAGATATTTCTTGGTTAAAACGCATAGTCAGCGAATGGGACTCCCTCAAAGTTCCTATGCTGATTGGTCTGCCCACCTACAGTTATTGTGTGCTCTATGACCATCAAGGGGTTCAAGCTGTTCCTTGGGCTGTCACCAGTCCTGAAAGCATTTCCGACAACCCCGTCTGGAAACTCATCAGCGACAATCCCCAATCAGCAGACCGCGTATTGTTGTGGAGGGCCCAAAAGGATTTTTCCTTTCAAAGACAACCTTTCAAAAAAGGCTCAAGCATGAAATACAACTTTGTATCTTCAGCCTCGCTTAATGCCTATTTGCAAGCCATCCAGTCTCTGCCCCTAAAAAATAATCATGGAATTGCATTTTTCAGATTGGGTTATCTGAATGAGCCACTGGTTTTAGATGCTCGTCGAATTCGCCGAAGCATTGCCAATCAGCCCCTGGCCAAACTTGAAATTAAAGTTACCCGTCTTGCAGTATCCCAAACCGAGTTTTTCCTGGTGTTTTCCAATCAGGGCGAACCCACCTGGTTTGGTGGTGAGGGTTTAAGAGTCCAAATCCCAAAATCCCGCGTTATAGGCGATAGCTCCGATTTTGATCAGCACAAAATTGAAGACCATGGCAAAACCATGGAATTAGTCGAGGAGTATTTTGATGCCGGTGAGACTCTCATCAGCCCCCGCCTTCAAGAAGGCCCAGAAAAACTGGACATTCGCGTGCACCTGCTGGATGGGAAAGTGCGAATCTTTCATATCTCCACAGCCGATTTAAACAAGGACTCAATTATTTTGGGTGGGGAAACGCGGTAACTCCTCGTCCCATAAACCTGTGATAAACTATATCCATGAAAAAGATCCCTATCGGCTACAGTGATTTTAAAGAAATTGCTTCCAATCCAGAGTTTCTGTATGTAGATAAAACCGATCTAATTTCCGAATTTATTGAAGACCAATGCAAGGTCCTTTTAATCACCCGTCCGCGCAGGTTTGGTAAAACCCTAAACCTCTCCACCCTGCGCTACTTTTTTGATAAGGATTGCGCCTCAGAAAACAGAAAACTATTTGATGGCTTAAAAGTCAGTCAAAATGAAAAGGCCATGGCCTTGCAAGGAAGCCGACCGGTAATCCATCTGTCGTTTAAGGATTGTAAAGCCAATGACTGGCAAAAAACCCAAGAAATGATACAGGATTTGCTACAAAGGCTGGCATTAGAACATTTGCCGGCCCTCAAAGAAGTAGAACCAAAGCTTCTTTTGCCTATTTTGGCAGTGTCGGAAAACCAGGCCAATTTTGCGGATTTTTGTAATCTGCTTTTAAACCTCACAAGAGCCTATGCCTCCATGGGACCTAGTCCTCTAGTTTTAATTGATGAGTACGATGTCCCACTGCAATCTGCCTGGGCTTATAAGTATTGGGACGAGGCCATTGCATTTTTTAAAAATTTTTTTAGTGCTGGATTTAAGGACAACCCCCACCTCTGGCGAGGAGTCATTACTGGCTGCTTAAGGGTGGCCAGAGAAAGTATGTTTACGGGCATGAATAATTTAGTGGTGGCTTCGGTGCCGTCCAAAAGTTATTCCAAACATTTTGGCTTTACCGTACCCGAGGTCAAACAGTTAATAAAGGACTATAACCTTCAGTCCATTGAGGCAAAAATTGAGTCTTGGTACAACGGATATATGTTTGGTGAAACCACACTCTACAACCCATGGTCAATTCTAAACCTTTTGAAAAGTGAAGGCGAGTTTAGAAACTACTGGGTGAACACCAGCGGCAATGATTTGGTGAAAGAAATTTTAGGCAGAACCGGGGTTCAGGCCAAAAAAGATCTTGAGGATTTGATGACTGGCAGAAGTATATCCGTTCCTTTACAGGAGCAGGTTGTGTTTCAGGAAATCGAAAACTCACCAGCAAATCTGTGGAATTTTCTTTATTTCACGGGTTACTTAAAGGCTGTTTTAACCAAAGAGACCGATGATGTTTCCTTTGTAGAATTGAAAATTCCAAACAAGGAAGTTAAGCGAATCTTTTCTGATTCTATTCAATTCTGGTTTCAGAACAGTGAATCCAGCTCGCTACTGCCAAACCTTAAAAATTCTCTTATGCTGGGAGATGTCACGGAAATTTCCAAGGCCTTACGCAAACTTTGCGACACCTCCCTAAGCTATTTTGATGCCACTGGCAACGAGCCAGAAAAGTTCTACCATGGTCTGGTTTTAGGTTTGATGGTTTCGTTTTCCGACACTTGGCATATCCGTTCCAACCGGGAATCCGGCCTTGGCCGCTGTGACCTTATTATGACTCCCAAAAATCCAGACCACTATGGAATCGTTATGGAGTTTAAAACCATGGACTCCTATGAAGACTCCGATCTTTTGGCCTGTGCACAAAACGCCATGGCCCAAATAGAAAAACGGCAGTATGAGCAGGAGTTAAAAAGCCAAGGAGCCACAAAAATTCTAAAGATGGGTATTGGTTTTTCGGGCAAGAAGCTTGAAATTCTGTGCCAGAAAAAATAGGATTCTGATTCGCTCTACATCAGCTTTCAACAGTTGCCACTCTCATACTCCAGCCTAAAAATTTAGAAAAGAGTTCATCGATTTTTCCATTACAATACTCCATTAGGGTCATCAGGCAAGCTTGATTCCCCGTGTGATTTTCAAACTCACATTCCGCCCATAATTTTAAAGTTAAGTAGACTGAACCTGAATTATGTTTGTCACATTGGTCGAGGGAATAGTAGCTAGCATAGGTTGACGAAATAATTGAAATATCCAACGGGCTGTAGGGTT
>DITF01000381.1 GCA_002422125.1 bacterium UBP17_UBA6191 | reverse complement strand
AGGCAGTGAAGGTACGCCAGGCTACTCTCAGAGAAGTTGTGAGCTTGAGGCTGAGTTTTCCTACCACCTGGAAAAGGTTTGCCCTGACTTTCAAACCACAGAAGGATATGAAAAAAGTAAACCCGGGGAAGGCAATCTGAGCATGGCCACTAACTGGGTTGCCGAACATTTTGGGTGTCTCTCGTTCACTTTGGAAATGCCCTTTAAAGACAATCTGAATTTGCCTGACACTACTTATGGCTGGAGTCCCCAACGATCCATGAAACTAGGCCACGCTATGCTACAACCCATTGCAATGACTCTGGGCAAGCTGCGCTAAATTTTTCCATTGTTGCAGGGACGATTTTAAATGCTGGGACTTTTTATCCAGTTCAGCACTAATCTCAGCCTGACGAGCCTTGGTATGCAAAAGACTTTCCACCTCGTGATGCATGGATTCCGTGTGGCTTTGTAATTCCTTAGCCAGCTTTTTCCATATAGCCTCAGCGGCCGGTAAAAATCTATGTCTCAAAGACAACTCAATCACCGTAAAACATTCGCTTAACAAGTCATTCAGTTCCTGCATTAAAGCCGCTTTCTTTTCCAGAATCTGCTTTTGCGAGCTGATAACCGATTTCCAGTTTTTGGTATTTTTTAACTCTGGTAGCTTTAAGACAAGTTTCTCAAGCTCCTGATGAGTAAACTGAATCCAGTCATTGACCATTTCCTGAACGGAGGCATCCAAGAGCTTGCGGATAGCCTCCAGAGGCAAATCAAGCTGTATATGCACCTTCTTTGCCAGTATCTGACAAAGAGACAAGGTGCTTTCACGAATTTTTCCGATGGTATCCATCATTAACACCTGAATCTCAGATTTATGCTTTTCCACGGCGTAACGCAGAATCCATGGGAACTCAACTCCAAGTTCTGAAAGACTGAATTTTTGCTCAATGGATTTTTCTACAATCCCAAAAATCAATTGTCTTTCTAAGGTCAATCGTTGCGATAATGTTTGCATGTGCTCTGAGAACTCCTGTTCCAGTCCCTCAGAAAATGCCATAAAAGAGTACCGCAGATACTCCTGTTTCTTTTGCAGGGTTTCCAGTTTTTCAGAAAGCTCTGTTTCCGAATGCCCACATCCCTCTTTTTTTGTCTTGAGGGTAGCTAGCTTCAATTCAAGCGTTAGTACTCCACTACTTAGGCCAAAAAGAAATCTATGGAATTGTTCCTGATAACCAACTGGGCTTGAGAGGATGGGCTCAATCTGTTTTTTCAGACCATCCATAGAGGATTTTTCTAAAACCGAACTTATGGTTACCTCACTAAAAATACCCAAACCAATTTTGATTTCCTGAATCCAGGCAAGTAAGTCCTGGATTGAACCGCTATGATCGGCCTTGTGAAGCGTATAGATGATTCTATCCTGACGAATATGCTGTAAATGTTCTTTTACAAAATCGATTTCATATCTAGGCAATGGTTTTGCGGCATAAGTCACAAACAGGCAACGATCAGCTTTTCTTAGCCATGGCTTGGCACCAACCACCATCGGAACCTCAATGATAGTCACTGCACGAAGTCTGGTATCGGGCAATGTGATTTCAAGGATTGGCATACCAGATTCTTCTCGTCTTACCGTCTGAACTTTTGAACCGTACAATAATATTAATACTCCACTGTAGTGCTGCAAATCGGCTAAATGGTTTAAATCTGAAAAGATAGATTTTAAAATCGTGGTTTTACCAACCTGTTCGCCTCCGGTAATTAAAAGCACCGAGGGGCGATTTAGAGACAACAGTTCCTCAAAAAATTCATCATTTAAAACGGTGCTTTCTCTTTGAGGCAGAGAACGGGCCTTAGCCATTAATGCAAAAATTTCTGGATTAGGCACAGGCCCCTTCTTTGATGTAGGCCCCCATGCGTAAAGTAGCCCCTTGATTCCACTCCTGCCGTCCCGACCAGAAGCCTAAACAATACGATAGTTCCACCGATAAAATTTCCATTACCGTTTGTAAAAGAAAGCGGTTCATTTGCTCCAAGGAAAGACCATTTACCTGCTCTTGGCTGAGTTTTTTTCGCAATGGTTGTTCTTCGGCCAGAATTGCGTTAATCCGAGATACCTTGTTTCTGAGGGAATCCTTAAGAGGCAAAGGTTCACTAAACAGTATCTGCATAACTCTGGAGTCCTTCAAAAGCTTCATAAGCTTGTTTTCAATAACCTTTAAAAAGCAGAGATCAGCAGCCACCTCTATGCTTGTCAGTAATCGGGCCTTTTGCATCCCTTCTGAAAATAGATGCGGTAACAATAAGGAATCGTTTTGTAGTCCCAACAACCAATCACGAGTCATGGCCTGAAGATGTACCAGATACTGCTTTACAAAGCGGCGGTTTTTTTGCACATCCGTTGGGATCTTGAGGGTCTTATGGACCCTTTGCAAAATATCGATCCTCATAGCCTTATACTCTGCCTGAGCCCGGATTCTTCTTGAACGCAATATTTCCAGACGATCCATCGACAGTCTTCTCAAAAGGCTCATCAGATTTGCATTGGTTTTGGTGTGGTATAAAATACTGTCAAACCAATCTGGATAACGATTTTGAATGAGAGACTTTAAGTCCTCGACCTGCTCTGCTTTCAGACTATCAGCTCGGTTTATAACCAGGTGCCAGCGCAGACGGGGATTGATATTTTTTTTCTGGTTTAGAGTATTTAGACTGTGAAGAATCCCGGTTCTGTCGTGTGCGTTCACAATTATAAAAGCTACATCAGATATCGGTAATTGAGTTAAAACCCAGTCATCACCCTGCTGATTCTTAAGTGGATTGGACAGCCCTGGGGTATCCACTAAACTGATGCCTTTCAGAATGGCGGAGGGGCTTTTTATACTCAAGACATCCACTACATTGTTCTCCAATGAAGCTTGAACCAGACTGTTGTATTCCCGAAAGGAAATTTCCTGTTGCCTGTGGACAAACTTCAGCCGTTCTCCATAGGAAACATTAGTAAGTCTATGAGTATTTGGTTTCGCCCCTACAGGACAAACCTCCTCTTGCAGAATTGAGTTTATGAAGCTTGATTTCCCTGAATTAAACTCACCCAGAACTAAGACCTTAAGATCGACCAAATCGCGATTGTATTCCATTTCACCAAGCAGTAAATCCCGAGTCTTTTCCACGAGGGATTGTAACAGCCCGCCCATGTTCTCATGATAGGATAGTTCCTGTGTCATTTCGCTTAAAAACGCGAGATCGGTAAGCAACAACTGCGTAAATTCCTGGCTCATAAAACTTAGCTCGGACAAATTCTGGCAAAAAACCAGATTATGCGGCTTAATCCAGAAAAATTACCATCAATCCAATTCAAATTTAGCCAGTTCGAGGCTGACTTTGTTCTCCTGAGATTGACGCAATCTGGCCTTCCAGTGCACTTCCACCACCACTCTTATGCCCCGTGGTCGCTTGTCATTGGGCCGGTAAACCCGAATGCGACGGGTATAAGCTGAAAATTGCTCGGCTGGTTCATAAGCATAGGGCTTATCCTCAATTTTCAGACTTTTTACTGGTTGCTCCACAGACTCAAACCCACCCTCAATATTACGAAACTCCAAAAATCCCTTGGCTACCGAAGGTATCACTAAAAGTTCTCGATAGGATAAAGACTGCATCCATTCCGAAGCCTCGGTACAAAGACCAAAAGCTATGGACTCTTCTTCAACACTAGCCATAGTCTTATTGGCCCCAGACATCATGTCAAAAATAGGAATGACGGCCAAAGCCAGAATGGCGGTTGCCACCATGATTTCAATTAAGGTGAAACCCCAGTTGTTTTTCATTCCGTGTCCATGGATTCATTCTCGGATTCTAAATCAGGACTAAATTCAATCGGAGCATAATGGCCCGGTATTCTGAGCACGGCTGCGGCCTCCGTCATCGGCCTTAGATCGGACATAAATTTAAGCCTGTAGCCCAATCTTGTGCCATCAGTTACTTCTTTGCTGTACAAGCGGGCTAGCTCGGTACGAGACTCATAGCGAAAATCCAGGGACTGTTTCCCTTCAACAATCATGCCTTGAGCCATGGAAAAACGATGTTCGGCCATAAAGCGCAGCAATCCGGCATAGGGCATACTCTTTGTGGCCGAAGCCTTGGCCTGAAATCGCCCGACTAAAACTGCCACTTCATCCTTGACGGATTTTAACTGCCAATGCCCTTCCAGTTTGATTTTTTCACTGCCCGCAACAGGCAGACTAGCCCAATATTCTGCCACCCATTGATCGCCTACCTTAACTTTTTTCTCAGGCAGAACCAAATTCATTTCCATAACATCTAAAGGATCAAAATCCGGATTGATTGACTTTTTCCTTATCCCCTTGTGTTGATGCATAAAATAACGGTAATCCAGAAGCTGGGACAGATAATCGGGAATCTCAACCTTGTTCCCATTTAAAAGATACTCTTCCACCGTAAACAGCCTGTGGGCATTAAAACCATCTGAGTCGGCTTCCAAAAAGACAGAATCTTTAAGTACTCCCGTCACATCTTCCTTGTAGCTGCGGATCTGCTCTGGTAATACCAAGGAAGCATCCACCTTCGACATTACATAATAGTAGGTGGTGTGAGGCGAGTTTTTGGCAAACTGCAGCAAAAAATCCTGGCCTACACAATTAAAAATAAGCATTAAACCCATACAAAGATGTTTCATCTTGCCCCCTGATTGGAAACTTCCTGAAATACAGCTTCCATTTCACTTCTGGCCTCACGACCACTCACAGAATTCACCTGACTGCCGTCCCTTATGGATTCAGAGTATGCTTTGATGGGAATCTCCAACAGAGGTACCACAACAACCCCTTCCACAGACTCGACAGACTCTGTAGCCAATTCTACTATTCCTCGTTCCACTACCACTTTTTTACCCTGACAGCCTGAAAACCAGAACACTAAAACGATCAATATCAGAACACCTGAGAGTACGGAAACGGCCACCTTCCAATGATCCTCCAGCCATTCCTTAAACTCATCAAAATCCATGACTCAGTCCTTTTTTTCCTTCTGAAAATTATGGATTTTGTAAAACTGAATCGGAACCCCTACAGACAAGGCCGCATACTGTTTAGAAAAAATTTCATCGTACACAATCGTGGAGCCAATTGGAATTTGGGTGAGTTCCAGATCATCGGCTGCCAACCCACCACGGATGTTCACCGGCTGTGAGGCTATCATTTTGTTCTGGGATGTTTTGGAGTCAAAGCCTAGGACGGAAATATGAGCTTCAATCGGCTCTGATGTCTGAATATTAAGAGCTGGTGAGCGGCTGGACTTAACCGGCAAATTCCTGGCCACAATTACCATGCAACTAGCAGAGTCCGGTTGTATTCTTCTAAGCGAGGAGCCCGATTCAAAGGTCACACCACCAACAGCTAAAAGCACACCACAGCCCTCATAAACAAAATTACCCTTAAAGACTAGATGATCATAAACTACAGACACCCCATCCAACTTGAGATAAATTTTACCGTCGGTTGTTTTTAGGGCATGACTGGCCAGATAGTCACTGAATGCTCCCCTATCGCTGATTCCATAAATGTAGGCAAAATTGTCGGCTACGGTAAATCCCACATGTTTAGTGGCCAATTCAACATTGTTTGACTTGCCCGCTACCCCATAAAACACAGGAATCCAGGCCTTTTCTTTCTTTGCATACAACTCGGAGGCCAAACGGATATCATAAAAGCTGAATCTGGATTCGGTTTCACTGGCCTCATCCCCACCAAGCATCTTGCCGTTGTAAAGATTTTCGCCCTGAAATCCAAATAGCCGTACCGCCTTTCCTTCTACAATCACAGGGTTTCCTGATGGGGATTCCACCGAAATGGAGAGTGATGGGTAGTTTATGCCTGAAGGGTAGGAACGCATGGTCAAAACATTGTTGGGATAACTGCGAAAGTTACTGATCAACCATTGCCGCAATACCTCGCGAGCGTCCTTTTTTTGTTCTTCCGTAAGGCTACTAAAAACAAAATTCTGAGTTGGATAGGTCTCCTGCATCACGCGGTTCAAATTGGGATCCTGTAATAGATTATCCAGTACAAAATGAAGCCGATCCGCGTTTTCCTCTTGATTATCCTCAAAAAACTTTCCATCCCGAAACTCATTTTCATAAAAACCGGCTGGGTTTCTTTCTCCATATACCCCACTGCCGCTAAGCCAAACGGCCTCTAGTCCCGATGTCTGGGCCGGCTGCAATACATGAGGACTATCTTTTTCTCCTAACCAAATCCTGCCAAAAACATCGGAATGTGGGGCTGCCAGTGGATTGACAAGGTTTAATCTGGTGAAATCGGAGATGGTCCCAGACAAAGAAGGCGGTGGATTTTTTATCATTAAAAGATATTCCTGGGAAACATCATTTCCCAGGACCTTGACTCTTCTAAATTCCCTGCGACCAACCACCTGTCTGGTTATTCCACTTTCCTGTTTTGCCCCAATGCCGAAAGGTACTCTCATGGTGACAATGACTTCCATAATTCCGTGGACTTCCCCGTCTGCCAGTCGGCTTCCCGATTCCTTGGCAAAAGGCAGTGGCCGCACCAAAACCTCAATGTCAGAAGGTGAAACCCCCATCTGTTTGATAAATTCTGCATCTTCCTTAAGCAGGGTATACTCTTCTGGTTTGACATCCATCAGAATCTTTTTGCCGCCCATGGCCTCAAGGCCACTTTCAAACCAAGCCCCTCCGCCTATTTTTGATTCCCTAGGATCTCTTGATCTCACTTTCAAAATGTGGAAAGTCTCATCAAGAATAGATTCAGCCAGAAAAAACGCCGACTCCCCCCAGAAAATTCTGCGAGACATACTTTTGGACTGGGATGAGGAATAAAGATAGATGGCCGCAAATACCCCAATGATTCCTATCAGGGAAAAGGCCACAAAAATAACCACACCACGGCGAAGATATCTGTCTGGAATGGAAGCTATTGATCTTTTTTGTTTACCCGGCATCACTCAATCCATGTTAGCAACCATATTACTAAAAGGCTAATACAGCCTATCACTTTTTCTAATCTTATACTCCTCCTTGATTTTGGGATTTGGGGGGATGGAATACAGATGAA
>DITF01000267.1 GCA_002422125.1 bacterium UBP17_UBA6191 | reverse complement strand
GCTTCTCATTATCGACATTATTTTTGGCAGAAATTGAGTACCCACTAGATGGTACAGACGGCTTTAAGCCTTGGTTTGCTGACAGTAGGCTTTCTAAAAAGTCTTTGCCATCACCCTGAGAAGGCACCTCTGAGGAGACTTTATTTTTTGCCTGAGGCACACCGGCAACAACCACAAATTTTCTTTGGGCAAAAAATCCCCAAATGCCTCCCTGGGTTACCTCACTTATACTCTCAATAATCCCATCGTCCCCAAGGTCCTTACGGATCTCCAACAAGGCCATCTCCATGGACTCAGCAATATATTTCTTTTTCTTCTCCAGTCGAGTCGACATACTACCTTTTCCCCGTCACTAACCCAATCAGGGTGTCCAAAAATCCGTTACCTTGTTTTACACTGCGCTTAGGAACCACACCTGTCCAGCTTTCCACTAATCTGGAAATACAATGGCTGGCTTTACAATCAGGATACAAAGTCACAAATGGCTTTTGAGAACGAACCGATTTAGAAACGGCCTCATCTTCCAGAATAAACCCCTTGTAGTTGACCTCTACTTTAAGAAACTGCCTAGACACAGCAATCAGGCGGTTGGAAACCCCATAACCTTCTGTGGCGGAGGCCGCCCGGTTTACCACAATGGAAACCTTGGGAAACTCCTGCGTAGAGTTGGCCAAAGTTTTAATCACGCCATAGGCATCTGCCATAGCAGTAGGTTCTGGGGTCGAAACCAGTAAAACCTCATCAGCATAGTGCAAAAATCCAATTACATTCGAGGACAAACCAGCTCCGGTGTCAATTAACAAAACATCAGCGTACTGGCGAATGTGTGCCAAAGAATCCAGAAATGAATTGCGCATATCCTGGCCTAAATCCGCTAGATTTGCAATTCCAGAGCCTCCCGCAATCAAACGAAGATTTTTACTGACAGGCAAAACGACTTCCAAAAGTTTTTTTCGACCACTCAGAACATGGTGTAGTGTGTGCTGGGGACGAACCCCAAACAAAACATCCAGATTAGCCAGACCAAGATCGGCATCCAGCACAATGACTTTTTTGCCAGCGTTAGCCAGATGCAAAGCCAGATTCACCACCAGATTTGATTTACCAACCCCACCCTTGCCTGATGTTACGGCCAGAGTAAGACAGCGATCGACCATAGGTTGACTCGCGGATTCTGTAAGTTGGTTCATTGATAATTCCATTGCGATGTTCATAATATACTCAGGAGTGAATAAATTGTAAGACTTTATCCCACAAACCTTCGTTTCGGCTTGCAGCTAATTCATTACCTTCTAGTCGATACAATACAGTAAACAGATTTTGTGATGCTTTGGCATTGGGAAATTCATATACAAATGGCTTTTGTTTTCTTGAGGAATCCATAACAGCCTGATCCTGGGGCAAATACCCCAGATAGTCTAGATGTGCCCCCAAAAACTTCCTCACCGCCATTCTAAGTTTGTTTTCCACACTCCTAGCCTCCCATGCCGAATGGGTTCGATTTACGATCAACCACACCTGAGGCTTCAAAGATGCCTCCTGCAACACTTTAAAAAGTCCGTAGGCATCTCCCATGGCCGTAGGCTCGGGAGTCGTCACAAGAATCAACTCCGGACAGAGTCGGGAAAAAAATGTAACCTGACTTCCAAGACCTGCTGCCATATCCACAAACACATAATCCCGGTCTTTGCCCAATGCCTGAAGATCCAATATAAAATTATGTTTCTGCTCTTCACTCAGTTGGGTCAAATGATGTGACCCAGAAGTTCCTGGCAGAATTTCTAGTCCATAGGCCCCACGAATGACAATTTCCTCTAAGCGGCGCTGATTAGAAAAATAGTGTTCCAAAGTAAATTCGGGATCGAGGCCTAGACTAATACAAACATTGGCCAATCCCAGATCGCCATCAATCACCAGAACTTTATGCCCAAGTCTGGACAACTCAAGACAAAGGTTTACGGTGATCGTGGTTTTTCCAACCCCTCCCTTACCGGAGCCCACCGCAATAAATCTACTGGCTTTGTTTAATTCCATGGATTTAATCTGCACTTATCGTTCCGATGTTGTCTATCTGAACATCAATCACAATCTCCTGATAACTCAAAACCACCAACTGTGGAGAAACTCGTTCTACCACCTTTTTAAAAGCGTAGCGAATCACAGGCGAACAGACAAGCACCGGACTCAAACCTTTAATCAAAACCTGTTCAACTTCTGAATTCAAGTTATCAAACAGGCGTTGCCAGCCATCGGGATCCATGGCCTGATGAATGGAGCCTGCCTTTTGCACAGCTTCTGCCAATTTATGCTCAAGGCCTGGTTCAAGGGTCAAAACACTCAAAACCCCATCCAGCACATATTCATGGGTAATCTGACGAGCCAGGCCCTGACGAACCAGTTCTGTCAGATCCTCCAGATTCTTAACATGACCGCTAGAATCTGCAATTACTTCCATGATGGTGCTCAGATTACGAATGGATACCCCTTCGCGTAAAAGCATCTGTAAAACCTTTTGCACAAGACCAAGTTGCTGAGGGTTTCCATCCTTAATTACAGCATCCACAACAGCCGGGTACTTCTCCCTGAGCTTATCCATCAGACTTGATGTCTCTTGACGGCCCAAAATCTCACTGCAATGGCGTTTAATCAATTCAGTAATATGGGTGGCAACCACGGAAGGTGCATCGACTACCGTGTAACCATTCATCTCGGCCTTTTCTCTCAGCTCTTCTTCGATCCAGATAGCATCCAGATTAAATGCCGGTTCTTTGGTGGGATTTCCAGGAACTTTTTCAACTACCATCCCAGGATCCATAGCCAAAAACATATCCGGGAAAACCTCGGCCTTACCAATTTCTATTCCCTTCAATTTAATACTGTAGTTGTTTGGCGATAACAAAAGGTTGTCACGAATACGAATCGCCGGGATGACAAGCCCCAAATCTTGAGCCATCTGCCGGCGAATAGCCTTGATCCGGCTTAAAAGATCTCCGCCCTGATTAGGATCGGCCATGGGAATAAGAGCATAGCCAATTTCAAGCTCCAAAGTATCGACCTGAAGCAGAGTAGAGACATCTTCTGGCTGGCTGGATTCTGCCTCTGGCTGAGCCCCAGATGAAGACTGTCCCTGCTGTGATGATCCGCTCCCACCTTTTTGGGGAGCAACCCCTCCATTGGCTTCCATAGCCAAAGCCTCGGCCTCTGCAGCATCACTAAACAGTACCCAAGCAACTCCAAATAAAAACAGGGAAATCAGAATAAAGGGAACTTTTGGCAACCCAGGAACCAAGGCAAACAAAAGAAAAACACAGGCTGAAATTAGAATGGCTTTGGGGCGAGAGAGGATCTGATCCATCAAATCCCCGCCCAGATTTTTTTCGCTGGCTGAGCGAGTTACCACAATACCAGTGGCCACTGAAATCAAAAGTGATGGAATGATGGAAACCAGACCGTCCCCAACTGTCAAAATTGTGTAAGTGGAGGCAATGTCCCCCATGGTTCGGAATGCCCCCGAAAAATAGCCAATGATCATGCCACCAATAATATTGATCACGGTGATAATAATCCCGGCGACAGTGTCACCCTTCACAAATTTGGAAGCACCATCCATAGAACCGTAAAAGTCCGCAGTTTTTTGAATTTTCTCGCGCCGATTCCTAGCCGTTGATTCATCAATCAAACCAGCACCAAGGTCAGCATCAATGGCCATTTGCTTTCCAGGCATAGCATCCAAAGTAAAGCGAGCCGCAACTTCCGCAACCCTCTCTGAGCCCTTGGTGATTACCATAAACTGTACAATTACCAAAATAATAAAAACAATGATCCCCACCACATAATTACCACCAACCACAAAGTTTCCAAAGGCCCGAACAACTTCTCCATCAAAGGAGCCGCCTTCAAGCAAAATCAGTCTGGTGCTCGAAACATTCAAAGCCAGACGAAACAAAGTTGTGATCAGAAGTAAGGATGGGAAAACAGAAAACTCCAGAGGATCATCAATGTAAGTTGCTGTCAGAACTAATACCAAAGCAATGGCCAAATTCACGCTCATCAAAAGGTCCAAAAGAAAGGATGGGAGCGGAATCACCATCATGACAACAATACCAACTACGGCTAGAGCCACCATCAAATCGGCGTTTCTTGAAATGTAGCCAAATAAGAAACTCATCCACTGGGTTGTGGACTTTTGTTCGGTGACTTCTGTGTCATTCATGCAGCCATTATAAAAATGTAAAAAATACTTGTAAACAAATTTGTTTGATTTTCCGATACTTTTGTAATTGTTTTGACGAAAGTCAGCTATTCATGGTATTTGTAAAGCTGGATTCTTTTGTTTGTCATGGTTGATTCATGTATTTACAGGTTGTTGGGAGTTCTGCTATAGTTACTCCGTTTCCAGTTCACCTGGCAGCCTCTTCCCCCAGAACCAATTTTATGGAAAAAATCAAATCTTCTCCTGTGACCGAAAACCCGGCTTTGGATAAAGAACTGAAAAGACTTAAAAAGGCCACCGAGGATTTTGAGCAGATTTTTGTCAACATGATGTTGAAGGAAATGCACAAGAATCTTGGTGAAAGTGCGCTTTTGGATGGCGGCGACTACCAGAAAATGTTCAAGGACATGCTGATTGATGAGAGGGCCAAAGAGCTTTCGAAAAATGGGCAGTTTGGACTGGCGGAACAAATGTACAACCAGATGAAAGATCTGATAGCGGCTCAACACCGTGGCCCAGGACT
>DITF01000204.1 GCA_002422125.1 bacterium UBP17_UBA6191 | reverse complement strand
TTCTCCCCAATCGGGCTTTTAAGTAATAGAGCCATGATGGTTTTGGCAAATCCTGCTTCCTGTTGCACTAGGACTGGTTCACCACTTACCGATACTGTGTTTTCAAGCACGGAATCCGGGGTGATAAAGTCCAAGTCCATCTGAATGGCGGCTTTGCTATATCCGGCATCAAAGATTGTGATTCTAGGCTGGGGGCGGTAGATGATTTGTTTCTGGGTAAAAATGCTGGGATTGATTTGTAGCCAGGGAATGGGGGCTTCGCGAAGCCATCCCAAAAATAGTCGGATACAAGTTTCTGTGACCGTGGGGTTAGACAATAATTCGGATAGTTTGAGTATCCCTTCACAATTGGGAACCGTCTGATAACTCCACTCCAAACGATTGTATTGCAAAGCTAAGAGGCAGGATTGCATAGAGGGAACCAGACGGGAAGCCTGATACATTTTTGCATTATCAACTTCAAGTTCTACCAGCACAGGCATAAAGGTGCGAGGACTGGTAGTATAAAATCTTAATTCCCAATGATTCACGGGATCAAGTCTTCGCCTAACTTCATGATATTTAGATGAACCAGGGGCGGGGTCTTGAATAAAAACCAGAGTCTCAGGTCGGGCTAGAAGGTCCTTAAATAGTGGTGCGATAAGTTTAAGTAAAGGGCCTCTTTGTTTTTCTGGAACTCCCGTAGTGAAGTTTTGAAAATCCGTGTACCACTGAGTAGAGACAAGTTCTTCATTGTGAATAAAAAATTTTTGTAGATTTGTTCTGGTTGCCGCAATGGGTTTAAGATTCTGGCCCTTTTTTCCTTCTGGAATCAGAACCAAATCAAGCACGGGGACTTTTCCGGAATCTTGAATTTTTATGCCAAATTGGCCCCATTTTTTTTCCGGGTTGTAAGCCTCAATGGCTTTAGGTTGTACCTCAGGTTCAAACAGTGAGATGGATGATTTTACATCAATGACGGACACAGACTTATCTGGGTCCCAAACAAATTCTGAAATCCCATTTTCAACTATTGATTTTTGTCTTAGATACTCACTTTTTTGCTGTTGCAAATCCTGAAGCACACCTGAAAATATAGTAGTATCTAAGATACCTTCACCAAAAATGGTAAATCGGGAATAGATGTCATCGACCAGTTGGCATATTTCCGAAGGATTTGTGTTTGTATACAAAAAGTGAGCGGATCCTCCATCTAAAAAATCGGGTAGGATTTCAATTCCAGCGGGTTGAAGTGTGTAGCCCCGCACGATTTGTAGTAATAGTTTGCAGCTCTCATTGTGGTTAATAATGCTCAAACTCCTGAGCCTAGGACTGTCAAAGGAGTAGCCGTATTGCTTGGGATGTGCGTCGTGAAGGCAAGAAATCCATTGTTTTGTTTTCATAATCTGTTCTGTTCGGTTGCGTCTTGTCTGACCTCAGAGTAAAATCTGCCGCCGATAGAGTCAAGCTACAAAAATCTTAGGGGACAGCCATTGTCCAGGGGAAATATGAGTACAGAAGTAAATAAAGTTATCTATTCCATGATGAGGGTCAGTAAGGTCTATAACGGAAAGCCAGTTTTAAAGAACATTAGTCTTTCTTACTTTTATGGGGCCAAAATTGGGGTTCTGGGGCTTAATGGTTCTGGTAAGTCAACTCTTTTGAGGATTCTGGCCGGGGTAGATCAATCTTTTGATGGAAATACGGTTGTAGCTCCGGGTTATACAATTGGTTATCTTGAGCAGGAGCCTGAGCTTGACGAAGAAAAAACGGTCAGACAGATCGTCGAAGAAGGGGCAGCAGAAGTTGTAAAGCTTTTAAAAGAGTATGATGAAATTAACCTGAAGTTTGGCGAAGAAATGTCGGATAAGGACATGGACAAACTGATTAAAAGACAGGGAGATGTTCAGGAAAAGCTCGATTCCATGGATGCTTGGGATTTGGATTCCCGGCTGGAACAGGCCATGGATGCCTTGCGCTGCCCTCCATCGGATACAAAAATCAAGATTTTGTCCGGTGGTGAGAAACGCCGCGTGGCCCTGTGCCGTTTACTGTTAAAAAAGCCAGATATTTTACTTTTGGATGAACCAACCAACCATTTGGATGCGGAATCGGTAGGCTGGCTGGAACAACATCTGCAAAGATATGCCGGAACCGTCATTGCTGTAACCCACGATCGCTATTTTTTAGATAATGTGGCTGGCTGGATTCTGGAGCTTGATCGAGGAGAAGGAATTCCTTGGGAGGGCAATTATTCCTCATGGCTTGAACAAAAGGAAAAGCGCTTAAGTCAGGAAGAAAAAACCGAATCAGATCGAGTAAAGACCTTAAAGAAGGAGCTTGAGTGGATTCGCATGTCGCCGAAGGGAAGACAAAGTAAAAGCAAGGCCCGTATTACGGCCTATGAAAAACTATTGGGCGAAGAATCTGAAAAACGCGAAAAAGATTTGCAGATTTTTATTCCACCCGGTCCAAGGCTTGGTAATGTTGTAATTGAGTTTGATGGAGTCAGTAAGTCCTTTGATAAGCGACTATTGTTTGATAATTTGAGTTTTTCTCTGCCTGCTGGTGGAATTGTGGGTGTGATTGGGGCCAATGGTGCTGGTAAAACCACATTGTTTCGCTTGATCACCGGTCAAGACAAACCAGATAAGGGTAAGATGCGCTTAGGAGAGACGGTTAAGTTAACCTATGTAGATCAGGCCAGAGACGATTTAAAGCCCGGTATGTCGGTTTGGGAATGTATCTCGGATGGGCGAGAAATGATTCAGTTAGGTAAATCGGAAATTAACTCCCGTGCTTATGTAGGTCGTTTTAACTTTGCTGGCTCCGATCAGCAAAAAAAGGTATCCGAGCTCTCCGGTGGCCAGAGAAATCGTGTGCATTTAGCCAGAATGCTAAAAGAGGGTGGGAATGTAATCCTGTTGGATGAGCCTACCAACGATTTAGATATCAACACCCTAAGAGCTTTGGAAGAAGGCCTGGTAAATTTTGGTGGCTGTGCCGTAGTCATATCCCACGATCGCTGGTTTTTGGACCGGATTTCGACGCATATTCTGGCTTTTGAAGGGGACAGTGAGGTTCGTTTTTTTGATGGAAATTACAGCGATTATGAAGCCGATCGCAAAAAACGCCTTGGTGCCAGTGCCGATCAACCACACCGCATCAAGTACAGGCAACTGACACGGGAGTAATTGTCTATGAAGTCAGTGCTGGCATGGCTTAGGGAAGTAAGATCAAATGCCTCATCAGTGGGGGCATTGCTCCCATCCATGCCAGCGGTTGGTAATACCATCCGCAAGCATATCAAGGATGATGGAAAGCCGAAGGCCATCTTGGAATTAGGCGCAGGCGATGGAGCGGTAACGGCCCAGATTGTGCAGGTATTAAAACCTGGTGACAGATTAGAGCTAGTGGAAATTAACCCTAGCTTTTGTCAGGAGCTGCAAAGAAGGATTCATCAGGAATGGGCAAGTTACCTCAGCGGGGTTGAAGTAGTCGTGCATTCAACGGGACTTCAGAACTGTCAGTTTCACCGTCGTTTTGATGTTGTCATTTCTGGTTTGCCATTGATTAATTTTGGCAGTGATCAGGTGCAGGAGATTTATTTTCAGTTCCAGAGACTTGTTTCTGATGGAGGACAGTTGTTATCGTTTGAGTATGCCTGTTCTCGCAGACTCAAAAAATTTCTGGGTCAGTTGACGGGCAATCGGGATTTGGTGAAGACCTGTAAGTTGATTGAAGAATTTCATCATAAAAATCAGGTGGGATGGGATCCTGTGTTACTGAACATACCGCCCATGAAGGTGAGGCGGTTTTATTTAGGAGCCGCAAATGTCAAGGATGAATCTGACTCTGAAACTGTTGCTGATTGTGATCCAAATCAGTCCGATATTCGCCCAAGCAAGACCTGTAGTTGATACACCTACCTATTATCAGACCTGGAAGCGGGATTATGATAAGGAATCTCGGGCTGCTCGCTGGGATGATTACACCACGAATCAGATGCATCGTCGCCGCACTATACAAAATCATGTTCGTTATGAAGAGCAAAGAGGGCACTTTTTAAAAGGTGTTCGATTAGCACCTCACCGAGATATGTGGGGCAGGCGCAAGGTTCCAGCACCTTCCTGGATTCACCATAACTATGGGGCTCGTTGGTAGTTCTTATAGTGGTTCTGGATTTTCCATGACCAAAAACACTTCAGAGCCACTGTGGCAGTTGGAGCTTGAGGCACGAGAAACCAGAATCCCGTAGGCATTGGATTGGATCGGAACAATGGCTGAGTCGGTTCCGATCTTATCTAACTTTAAGAGATTACCCAGAATTTGACCTTTATTAATAGTATCTC
>DITF01000238.1 GCA_002422125.1 bacterium UBP17_UBA6191 | reverse complement strand
TGACACAGAATTTTGAACGCCCTCACTCTTGTTGTCGTGAAGACAATTGATAGCTGAGACTTCACCAACGCACCGATCCCAAGCAGCCTTAAAATGGTAGCTGAATTTACTGCATCGCTACTAAACGACTTGGATTCTCCTATAATGGCTCTACTACTAGTCAATCCAAGATTGAAGATTTTAAATGTAGCCTCCTTAGCTATTGCATAATGATCCATCTCAAATGCCTTATCTCCATACAATTTTCGGGTCTCATGGTCTGTGAAGCAACCACTGTGCCTTAGCAGATAATCTGCGTATTTTTCTAGCGATAGTCCACGATTATGCTTGGTATCCTTTTTCGTGCAGTTCTGATAAAGAGTGGCGCACTGGTTAAGGTCGTACTTTGTTCCTGATAGCAATGCTGCCGCCGCAAAATCATCACTCATATCGAACTTAAAAAAGTCAGATCCAGATTTCATATCTGGGAAGGCCTACTAACAAACTTGAATCCTATCAAACAATCTTTCACATCGCGCCACTGTGACCGCTTCGACAGATCATTCTTCAGATCCTGCAATGTCCAAAATCCCGCAATGGCCATTGCCTCAGTTGGTTCGTCTTCATTTATATATACGGGAACAGAGCACATCTGCAAATCGCTGAAAATGGACAAACAGTATTCTGATAGCAGCGACAATACTCTACGCGGATCAAGTCCGAATCTAGACGAAAAACGTTGCGGGTAAATTACACCACGTTGAATTCTAATTTTAACCAAATACTTATCTATTTCAACGGTACTTTTCTCACTCAGATTGAGTTTGCCTTGCAAGGTACTTGATAACTTCTCTGACAAATGGTTCGACATGACTGTACCCCATTTTTTTTGCTCTAAAAAAACCTGTAACCGATTCAATTCCGATAGTTGATGTTTCAATTCGGCATGATTCGAGCTCACCTGTGCTTTTCTCATTACCAGTTGATATTACACTGAACTCGCCGTCAAGTGAACTAGATAGTCTCATGATTGTGTTGAACACTTTGTTTGCCAATCCCGGTTGTTTCAATTCTAAATCCAACTTCTTATAAAAATCCTCAAGGACACAATTGGAATTGTATCTCAGTCTAATCCCCACATTGGAATCAATCTTGGACGCTAAGTTTCCAATGCCGTCTGAACGCCATCCAACTATGCGAACGTTTTCAGAAATACTATCATCGAATTCCATTAGAAAGTCATGAAAATCCACGGGATGAAGCTCACTCCCAAATCGTTTGGCAATGTTTTGTATATATTTGTTGAATCGAAGAACTTTCTGAGGCTTCGGATCTACTGAATCCCTCCATGGAGGCAATTTGACGAGTACTATTCCCTGCTCAAGATTAATCTGAATCGAAAAGATATATGCCATCAAAACTGGCCTAAAATAACCGCTACCTTCCTCATCATCAGTTATTCGTACATGCTTTCCTCTATGGGTCTCTGGATTGATAAATCTAACTCTCGGCACACAGAATACTCGTTCGATTAGCTTCTTATTTCTCTTCAGAAGTACATGTACCGGCTTAAACTTATTTTTCTCTCGTATCCAGGTATCAAATGGGTCAAACATTGGCGGCGAGAGCATCCATTTTATAAAACCAACGGGCTGATCTATACTATAAATCAGGTAGTGCTTACATCTTCTGTTAATTTCATAGCTCTTCATTAGTAGGGTCACGAAACTTTTCTGGTCAAACTCATCGAAACTCGAAATCTCCCTGGGCAATTTGTCAGCTAATTTCTTAAGTTCATAGCGATAAAAATAAGGTATGGCATTCTTCAAGGCAATGTTATCCGGGTCGCAGTACTTCGCCACTTGTTTAACTAGTGGCTTTAGCTCAGATTCGTAAATCATCATTCACTATCCTCCCCAGCTCTCTCTTCCAACACCTTCAACCGTTTCTTGAGCTGATCAATCTCCCTATCCGCGACCAGGTTAGCTTCCTTGGCCACTTCCGCCAGGCGGTTGAATCTTTCGACCAGGTCATCGAACTCCTGCTTGGATACGACCAGCCGGTTCGAGCTCGGGACAATATTGTCGCCACCGCGGGAGAGGAGAATTTCCTGCATGTCGGGCACCCTACGAGCGCACAGTAAAGCCCCTTCACGAATGAAACCACTGACGGTTATATCGACGGCTTGGGCAGCCTTCTGCAATGCATCAAACTCTTGGTCACTGAAACGAATGGTGACAATCTTCTCTTTTGGTTTTGGCGGCATGGTCTCTCCTTCAATTTAGCATCATCAACCTATCAGCAGAAGATTACGAATGATTTACAATTGAATTACATATGACTGAGGGGCCACTCAGCAGGAAGGCCGCATATGAACACAACAGCTAAGCAGTCGCGACCAACTGTGGGAACTGTGAAACTAAGCGGACTAGATATACTGGGTGATAAATCGAAGCACCTTGTGCACGAATGCCGGCAAGCCAGCGACTACCGCAGAATCAAATCAGAACGTCTGAAGGAGCTGAAATGATTGCCAAGGCATGCAATACCATATATGTAGAATGTAACGAGCCGCCAAGTGCAAAGCGGCCCCGAAAAGAGTACTTTCCAGTTAATCGATTGGATAGGCTTCGCAATCCCTGAAGAACAAGTCGACAAAAATACTGATAAAAGTATCTTCCGTTAGATAGGAGTTTTGCACAGGTTATGAGTATCTATCAACCACCAAGCAACTCCGGAAAAACTCAACCCGAAAGCGGTGACTGATTCTAGTAACCTTAAACTCTGGGTAACACTTCAACTGCGGCACAAGGTCACGCAAACCTTGTCGGGCGACACCACAGGGGGCGAAGTCCTTGAAAATTCCAACCGTAAACACAAAGAAATCATCGAAGCATCTTTCAAACTCGAATCCGGAATCACCACTTTCATCAATAAACATAAACATAGTCCCAGTTCTCTTCACATTAGCCAGCAACATGCAATCACAGCAATGGAATTTTCTAGGGCGAAATGAACTCGGATGAAGCCCTGAAAAATAACTATCTCAGAAGTCATTAAACCACTAGTGGAAAAGATTGAAGCACTATCCCTGAGTCGTGGGTTCAAGTCCCGCCGAAAGTATTATCAAACCCCGCATCAATGGCGGGGTTTTGTGTTTTCTGGGGCCAGAACATGCCCGCCAATCAAGCTTTGCTCAAAATCTTTTGGTGCAAAATGGGCCCATTCTGGCCTGTTAAAAACCTCTGCCACAAATCCGACACAATTTTGTTTGAGCTGGAACTGCCGGTAAATGCGATGTTTAATCCCAATTTTTGCAAAAATCCAATTCAGATTCTGCCAAATGGAGTATCGGTATGAACCATGCATTGCTTCCGTCATCGGACTATCAACGCATACGGGAATCACTTTAAATTCCCAGCCCGCTCGGTCTTCTATACGATACATTCCTGGGCCTGACCAATCCAGATCAAGAATTAATCCCGAATCATCGATTAAACCCACATGGTTCCAATTGCTTTGGGTAATTTTTTTCAAAAGCCAGGGCAAAAGACCTGATTGGCTGATCAAAACAACACAATATCTCATACTCTCTTAGCATAACAAAACCAAGACAAAAACCCTCTGAATTTTCCTGTTTTGCCTGCAATTGCCGCAATATTCCCAGCATATAAAACTTAGAATCTGAAGCTTCATTCCTTCTGAACCGATAGTCTGCCCGATGACTCAAACCAAAGGTTATGTATGTTGCGAATTATTTGCCTGATCATATTTCTGTGTGGCAACAGTTTTGCTCTTTCTGAAACATTTCAGGAAAGACAGAGCAAGCTAGAAGAACTTCTAAAACAAAATAGGAATGCCCCTACGATGCAAAGCCCTGGTAGAAATATGCTGCCAGAAGGAAAAATGCGCCCAGAACAAAGGACATTTCAGTTTCCTGAAGAAAGTACTGCTCATGAGACGACCGTAATTAGCAATCCCGATCCTCTGATATCGGTTGCTGATATATTCCCACCCCTCTTGCAAATTATGTCCATTGAGCCAGAATTAATCCCCACTAGCACTTTAACCAATCTACAGGTGTTTGGGCAGGATCTCTTTTCTAAATCAAGTAGCTACCATGCCATGCAAACCCTGCAACCGCAGGATGTGCCAGACTCATACAGCTTTGGTACCGGGGATGTTTTATCCCTGCATGTCTGGAACCAGACCCAGGATGAAACATTTTTGTCCGAGGTCAGCTCCGAGGGAAAAATCCCTTTCCCCTTGGCTGGTGAAATCTCGGTGGCCGGAGTTTTGAAAAAGGACCTTGTCCCATATCTCATCCATAAACTTCAAGGATATTACAAAGATATCCAGATTTCTTACCAAATAGTAAAGCTCAGACAATTTCCCCTGTATGTCACCGGAGAGGTCAAAAAACCGGGGATGTATTTAGCCAATGCCCTTTCGACGCCCATCCAGTTGCTGAGTGCGGCCGGAGGACCCAAAGCCAACGGTAGCCTAAGAAAAATCCGCATTTTACGAAATTCAGAGACATTACAGACTGTAGATCTGCAAAAATTTCTAACCGATGGAATACTAGAGGGAAATTTTAGATTAAGTCCACAGGATGTGATTCATGTGCCCCTGATACAACAAAGGCTGGCCATTTTAGGCAAAGTTAAAAGGCCTGGAGTCTATGAAATACACGGTGAACCGAATCTGGCATCAGTGCTTGAACTATCTGGAGGACTTGAGCCAGATGCAGACCCAAACAGTTTAAAGTGGTTTAGTTTTCAAAACAATGGCAAGGTTTCCATGAAAGATCTGAACCATAAAGGTCTTTTGACTCAGGCTCCCCAAGATGGTGGGGTTTTGTTAGCTGGATCTACTCGCAATACGATTCAGAACAAAGTCAGTATCAGCGGCAGTGTCTTTGCAACTGGGGTTTATGAATGGGATACAAAACTTACCCTGAAACAACTTATAGCCAAAGCTCAGGGATTAAAACCCAAAACCCACCTGGGAACAGCCGAAATCAAGCGGCTGATGGAAAAACCTGAGACCGTACCTCACCATCAGGGAATGCAGATAAGGACACAGGTTCAGACACTACATGTCAATCTTGGCCAGGAAATGGCTGGGAAAATCAGCACCAAGCTACATCCACTGGATGAGATTCGCATATTTTCTTTAAACGAACTGCAAATCCAACCTCATATTGACATCAGTGGGGAAGTCGTGCGCCCCGGCTCGGTGGAACTTCAGAAAAATACCCGGATTCGTGACATCTTGGTCAAAGCCCAACTTAAGGACAGTGCCCATCTTCTGTCAGGAGAATTATCAAGGCAGACCACCGCTGGTGTTAACACTTTGCGCTTTTCAGTGGGAAAAGCATTATCAGGAGAAGATGAGCACAATCTGTTTTTGCAGCATTTAGACTCCATTACCGTGTTTAAAGACCCAAGACTAGCCAAACAAGGCAGCATTTCTATCGGTGGGCAGATTGTCTATCCTGGAGAATATAAGTTTAACACTGGTGCCAAATTATCTGAAATTTTACTAAGGGCTGGCGGACTTTCGGATGGGGCTTTCTTAATGGGAGCCAAGTTGTATCGTAAAAATCTGGCCCAAAGGCAACGGGAAATTCGTGACTCCTTTGTAGCCAGAGAACAGGAAAATCTGAACAATTTAAAGATTAAAGCCAGCCAGATGAGTGGAGAGGATTCGGTTCAGGATCAGAAGGCTACCTTGGAATCCCTCTCACAGGTGGACGAAACTCTGGAGAAGCTGTCCAGTATTGAAATTGAGGGCAGGCTGGCTCTTGACTTTCGCGGCCTGAATACCATTGAGGATATTAAAAATTCCATCAACGATGTGGTTTTGGAAGATGGAGACCGCTTTGAAATTCCGACTCAGCCCTCTGAGGTAACCATTGCTGGTCAGGTCTATGCACCATCTACAATCCTGCATCGAGAGGGTCTGACAGTGAGAGACTACATTCAAGCAGCCGGAGGTTTTAATGATAATGCCTACACCACCAAGGTATTTATTCTTAAAGCCAGTGGTCAGGCCATACCAGTAAATCAGTTGCGAAACCGATCTCTTCGCTATGTTGAGCCAGTCCGTTCACAGGAAGGCAACCAGTCCTTAGCTATTGCTCAACTCATTGAAGCTGGGGACACCATTATTGTGCCTACCCGTATCCAGATTCGCAGAAACCAGTTTAAGGAGTCTTTGGACAGCATTTACAAAATGGCCGTAACATTAGGAGCCCTAGGCAGCATTTTCTGAGTCTGAGGTTTGATGCTGAGCATATTTTCAAAACTGGTGTAAGTGAATCTGGACAATTGACTTAAACGGTGGAGTACACTTGCCATGCCTTCGTTGCGTTTTAAAAAAAATGGGATCGGATTAAGTAAAGATAGGGAATCTGTAGGCACCAATATGGTTCTTTTAAAACGACGAGCCAAAAACAATAGAATATTCAAAGCTGTTGTTTCTAAATCCCCGCCCATATCATCGGTGGTATAGGCCAGCTCCAGCTCCCAGGCCTGAGGAACTGGGGTGTAAGCAAACAAGGACGGTTCATGAATTAGTACCATGTCCTCGCGAATCATGTAATCGATGCGGGTGTGGCAGATCAAAGCAGTATCAAGGACTTCCTCAAGAGTCACGCCCTGAAGATTCAAATCCCGCACTGGTTTTAAGATAAGACTTTCCTCACACAATACCAAAACAGGCTTTTTTATATGATGTGATAATACAAAGGCAAATCCTTCAAGGTGTAAGTCCTGGGTGTTGATGCTAACTTTCATAAAAATGCTCCCTAAAATCAATTTTTCCGATACAAAAGGATAGAACTTCTAAAAACTTCAGGGCAGAGCATATTATTGTTGTCAGTTCCGACAAATTCTGGTGATATACTGAATCCATGCAAATCACCGAAGAACTTATTCGTCAACTGGTTGCGGAAGTTGTCGATCGAATCGAATCCCTAAAACAGGCTCAGATCCCACCTGCTTCCAAGGGCGAAATTTTTGCTGGCAAGGTTCTCACTGGTACCGATATTGAACAGTATTTTCGCCGCAAAATTCTGACTCTTCACATCAAACCAAAAACGCTTCTGACCCCTCTGGCAACCGAGAGAGCTCGTGACCTTGGTGTCATCCTTATCATGGACCGATAAAGACCTTGGGCTTTATCTGCATATTCCCTTCTGTCGTGTCCGCTGTGCCTATTGTGACTTTGCAACGGACTTGGAAAAAACCGGAGAAAGACAACTTTTTTTAAAGTCTCTGACAGAAGAAATTGAGAGACTGCCTAAATCGACTCAACCCTTAAGATCCATCTATTTTGGTGGTGGAACACCAAGCCTTTTGACCGTTGCAGAAATTTCACAAATCTTCTCTGTCATTTCTAAAAACTACTCATTAGACAAAAATACGGAGATTAGTCTGGAGGCCAATCCTGAAGGCCTTAATGAAGACAAGTTAGCTGGGTATATGCAAGCTGGCGTGAACCGGATTTCCATAGGAATACAGTCCTTAAACGGACCGGAGCTTAAATTTTTAGCCAGAGGACATCTTCTGGAAGAAAATCTTCGGGCTCTTGAAATGCTTAAAGACAAAGGCATCAACTATAATCTTGATCTGATGATTGGCATCCCTAAGCAAGATCAAAATAGCTTTATGCGGACTCTGATTCAGGTTTTGGCCTACAGACCGGCCCACATTTCCTCCTACCTTTTAAGCATTGAGGAAGATGCCCCCTGGTTTGAACAGGTAAAATCAGGCAAAATCAAGGTTGCTGATGATGACCTAATGGCCACACTCTACCAACAGATGCAATTTTTCCTCTCTGATCAAGGGTACAAACAATATGAAATATCAGCGTTTTCCCTGCCCGGGAAAGAATGTATCCATAATCTTGGTTATTGGAAACATCAAAACTGGATTGGAGCTGGCCCTTCGGCTGCCTCTTGGTTAGCCCCCCTTCGTTGGCAGAATCCATCTGGTTTCAAGGAGTGGATAAATTGTCAAAAATTTCCTGACAAAGGTCCTGAGTATACTACTCTGTCACAGGCTGATTCTGTTTTGGAAAAAATCATGTTACAATTCCGACTTTTGGAAGGCATTCCAGTACAAGTTTACACAAACTTGCACTGCATTTATCCAGAACTGGAGCTTGGTTCACGCATGCAGAGGCTGATACAATTAGAGTTAGTTGAAGTTACTCAAACACATTACCGTATTCCAGCCACGGCTGTGCTTTTGTCAAACCGTGTTTTTCAGGAATATTTGTCGTGATGGATCCATTTGCCATAACCGAGCCAACCCGCAATGGTAAAAGTGCCACTCCTTTGTTGCACGGTATTTACTCAGCTTTAATATGGGGTTCCGCTCAGTGGATTCACCGTGAGAAACGGAAGGCCAGTGTCTTTTTTGGTGGCTTGATAACCACGGTTCTCTACACCCATGATTTTTTTCAGCAAGGCGCAGTATTTTCGGTCATGAGCTCACATTTTGGCCCATTTTTGTATTCCACATTTTTTGGATTTTTTGTCTTAATGTCTTTAGCGTTGTGGGCTTACAATGTAATGGATGCCTACCGTATGGCAAGTTTTTTAGAGATGGTTTCCTGGCGAACCATTGCTTTGGAAGCCGATGTTCCTGGATGGGATTTTAGCCGTGAAAAGGAAATTCCTGCCCGTAC
>DITF01000073.1 GCA_002422125.1 bacterium UBP17_UBA6191 | reverse complement strand
ATAGTTTTTGTGGCTGGATAAACCCTCTTGGTTGTTTATCAGAGGTATAAAACCTGTGGTTAATAGCCCCCACCAGATGCAGATTTTCCGGTCACAATATCAACGCTGGAGCTAGCTCCGACTCGGTTGGCACCGGCTTCAATCATGGCCTTGGCAGTGGCCAAATCACGAACCCCACCAGAAGCCTTAACTCCCATATCAGGACCCACAGCATTACGCATTAAGCGGATGTGTTCCACGGTGGCCCCACCTTTGGAGAAACCGGTGGAGGTTTTGACAAAATGGGCTCCGGCATCTTTACTGAGCTTGCAGGCAATAATAATTTCTTCACGGGAAAGCAAGGCGGTTTCAAAGATTACTTTAACGATGTGAGGGGATGCGGCTTTGACCACGGCCTCGATGTCGCGTTTTACCAAATCGTAGTCCTTGGATTTTAAGGCTCCGATATTAATCACCATATCAATTTCTGAGGCCCCATTATCAACGGCATTTTTGGTTTCAAAGGCCTTAACCTCAGGGGTTGTGGCTCCTAAAGGAAATCCAATCACGGTACACACTGGAACTGGACTGCCTTTTAAGCGGTCAGCACAGAACTTGACCCAGGCTGGGTTCACACAAACAGAGGCAAAAATGTACTGGGCGGCCTCACTACAAAGCTTTTCAAAATCGGGCTTAAGAGCCTCAGCTTTTAGAAGGGTGTGATCAATCATACGGGCCAAATCTGCGCTGTGAGCAGGAACAGGAAACTTATCCCTCACCATGGGATTTACCTTGGCGGTAGTTGGCATAGCCGCAGTGCCGCTAAAGGTAGCTGGAGATGCCACTGGCTGGGATGGAGCAGCACAGGCCACGGCAGCGTCACCTTCAAAGCAGTACCCATAACGGGTCAGCTTTTGTAGAATTGTATTAAATTCATCCATCATGCCAGCGGGGAGGCTTGGGATTTCCTCCAAAAGAATGGTTACTGGCTTTCCCCACAAAAGACATTGCCTGGCAGTTCTGGCCACGATGTTATCAGCCTGGAGTGCCGCCATTTTGGACAATGTGTTAAGAGTAGGATTTAAAACAAAAACATCATCAAATACAGCTAGTCCATCAACACCTGATTCATCCATGGCATATTCAAATCCGGCAAAAGGACGGGATTTTGTAGCAAAAACCTGACGGGCGTTATCAGACATCAGCACCCTGACCTGACGATATCTGGTTTTGATTTCCTTAAAATGGGCCACGGTTTCTGAGTCCAGTTTACTGTTGCCACAGGTTAAAATCAGGGCGGAGCGAACCTCCTGAGGGCTGGTGTCTTTAAGGATGGCAGCAGCACGATTGCCTTTGACTGTGCCAGTGCGGCCGGAAACAGACGAGGGCTCAGAACCCTTTGGGGAATCAGAATCTACATTATATATCTTCATGACTTCCTGGGTGACACGATGGATCAGTTCTTCACGGGTGCCCATACCCTACGCTCCTTTAACCTTNNTCACACTTTGTACCGGACTATCTTTCAGACCCAAAACCTCAAGACTGCCTGAGCCTTCTTTGTTGACTAAAACCAGACTGCCGACCCTGGCCTTGACGGTATCAATGGTCACAAAAGATTCCCCATCTGAACTTAGATCCGGCTTAACGGGCCGAACCCAATAGAGCCTTTTGCCTTCAAGGCAGGCGTGTTTGACGGTGGAAACAACCGGTTTTTCAACAATTCCCAGTACCATAGGCCGTGATGATACCATGTCCTTTATTTGTTACGCATGTGTGGAAATAAAATCACTTCGCGAATACTCTCATTATTTGATAAAAGCATGGCTAATCGATCAATGCCTATACCTAATCCACCAGCCGGAGGCATTCCATATTCCAGGGCTTCCACAAAATCATGATCCATTTGGTGGGCTTCATCATCGCCTGATTCCCGATCCAGCATTTGTTGCTCAAACCGTTTTTTCTGATCGATGGGGTCATTTAATTCCGTGAAGGCATTGGCCACTTCCATACCAAAAATTATGGCTTCAAACCTATAGGTCAGATCCGGTTGATCGGGGATCTGCTTGGCCAATGGGGAGTTTTCAATCGGATAATCATATACAATCGTAGGCTGGATACAATCGCCCTCAACTAGTTCCCCAAAAAGCTCATCATAGAGTTTTCCTAATGGCAGGGAAGGGTCGATGTTAAGTTTCATGTCTTTGATTTTGCCCACAACTTTTGCAGAATCTTTGAGTTCAGCAAGACTTAAGCCGGTCTTATCTGCAATTACTTCCATATAGCGAATGCGCTTCCAGGGACCTTTAAATTCCAGAACCTGATCTTTATAGGGAACCTGAGTTGTGCCTAAACAGGCCAGAGCAGCATTCTCAAAAATGGTTTCTGTCAGAGTCATCATATCCTGATAGTCAGCATAGGCCTGATAGATTTCAATGGTTGTGAATTCCGGGTTGTGTTTGTAGCTTACTCCTTCGTTACGAAAGATTCTTCCAATCTCATAGACCCGTTCCATGCCCCCAACTAGCAGGCGCTTTAAGTGAAGCTCTGTCGCAATTCTTAAATAAAAGGGCATGTCCAGCGCATTGTGATGGGTAATGAACGGTTTGGCTGCAGCACCGCCTGGAATGGTTTGCAGCATGGG
>DITF01000191.1 GCA_002422125.1 bacterium UBP17_UBA6191 | reverse complement strand
TAATGTACTTTTACCTCTTTTTATTGCAGATTCCGCTAATTTTTGGCTTGGACATTGAGTTTCGTTTTAATGCCCCACCATTTAGTCAGGGTCTGGATTTACCCCTCTTGCAGGCCATTAAAGAAGGAGCAGGTGAAACCTGCCAGATTAGGGCCGGATTTTATGAGCTAACTTATCGTCCTTTGGTTCAGGCCCTGGTGGCTTCTAAACAAAGAGGATGTGAAGTAGCCGTTTTATTGGAACAGGACAATATAAAAAAAGTGACACAGGCCTCAGACAGAGATTATGCCCCCTGGGAGGCAGTTGAGCTTCTGACTGAGAGCGGGGTTTTGGTAGTCACCGATCGTTTGTTAGGCAAAGGCTCGGGCAAGTCACATAATAAACTGGTCAGTGTCAGCCCGGATTTTGTATTCAGTGGCTCCATGAATGCTACTTCTCATGGACTGATTCGGTCTCAGAATCATGTCATGATGTTGCGAGATAAATCTGTGTATGCCCTAGTCAATCAAGAACTGCAACACCTCTTGGATGGAGGTGTTAAAAGGCAGGATAAAAGCCGCCAAGCACCTAAACCACTGCATATCGCTGGCACCGAAATTTCTTTATGTCTTGCTCCCAATCCAGTTTGTTTTTTTAGACTGAAACAGGCTTTATATGAGGCTAAAAGCGAGATTCTTGGGGCCATGTTTTCGCTTACGGATCCAGAGATATTACAGATTCTTAAAGCTAAACAAGAGGCTGGGATTTCTGTAGAAGTTCTTTTGGACGATATGGCGGCTGGAGTCAAGGTTGAGAGTGGCGGGTTGTCTAAGATTCCTCTTAGGGATTGGTTAAATCTTAATAACATTGCCTTTAGGGTAGATGGGAAAAAAGGTTTGATGCATCATAAACTGGCGATTTTGGATAGAAAAACCGTAATCACGGGTTCGGCTAACTGGAGTCAATCGGCCTTTAGAAAAAATGATGAAAACATCTGGATTCTTAGATCAAAAAAGGTGGCCCAAAACTTTTTGGATGCCGGGGCCAAGGATTTGTTTGTTGGTTCAAAACATCCATTAGTTCAACCCACCGCAACCAAATTGGTGGATTCCGAAATTTTAGCCGTCTACCCAGGCCGTGAGGTTCAAGTGTTATGCCGCAACTGTTTTGTGGATCTCAGGCCGACGATCTTTTTGGAGAATCAAAAAACACTATCTCCAGTTTCTTGTCAGGATTGGGCGGATACCTCTATTTGTCGCTTTAAGAAGGTCCCCAAACAATTCCTTGTGCTACTAGAAGATAAGAATCAGGGCATTCTGGATTTATATTATCAGGCCCATGCAGACTCGGCTCTCTTTCAGATGGCGGAGGAGATCCTCAAACCACAGATTCTTAAGGCTTTTGTGGCTCAGGACTCTTGTCAGGAAAAGGTTTTACCTGGACTATGGCAGAAATGTCGTGAAGAAATCCTAAACAGATTCGTAAACTGAGCACCCAGGTTTTGCCGTTATACTTTGTATGAAACAAAGTATACTCGGATATGTAGCAATTGGGATTGTCGCCATTTTGATTTCCCTGATGTCCACAAGCCGCATCATGCAGGAAGAACGAGACAAGACCCGTCGCAAAGTTCTGTCCATCCATCAAAAACAGGAACAAATCAGGCAAGCAGAAGTCGTAACCGTTTCGGAAAAAAAATGAAGTCCGTGGCCTATTTTCGCATCAGCCCCCACAGGATAAGTCGCATTCCTGTAGAATGGTTTGTACAATTGGCACCATGGAGAATACACTAAAGCGCTTGGACCACAAAATGTTGCAAAGAACCCTGCTTGTAGTAGTGGGACTAATGCTATTGACGGGGTTTATCAAAAATAGATTACTGCTTTTGCAGGGAGATTCTATCTGTGACAAACAGGCTTCTTTGTATTTAGGCCGGTTACAATCCTTGCAAACCCAGGCTGGAGTTTATCCGTCGGAATTACCGGCGGATATTCCTAAAGATGGCTGGGGACGAAGCTTCTACCTTGATGGTTATGCCCACCTTTTACGATCCGCTGGTGCGGATGCTAAGTTTCATACCAGTGATGATCGATTGTATCCAGTGCTTCTTATGGGATGTTCTGAGAAACAAACCCAATGGATTCAAAAAGCTATGGCTAAACCCCACTGGGATTTTGAGAACTTGCCAGAGGGTTTAGGTCTTGATTCTTCCCATTTTGCGATTCGTGAAGGCAAGGCTCTTTGTTTTCTGCCCAAGCTTTATGGATTTGACGGTATTTCGGGTACTCCAGATGATTGGAAAGCAAAAATCATCTTAAATGTTTTTCCAGTCCATCCTCCTCCTAAGCACTGAGTATGGATTCATGCTTGATTATCAGAACAACTCGGCCTAAAATCAGAGCATGGATATTCAACCATTTTTGGAAGTGCTGGATTTATTTGTCACAGAGGTTCTGATTGCGGGATGTAAGGTGGACGATTTTGTTAAACTGCTGCGCTCAAGAAATCTCAGTGACGTAGAAATTGAGGAAACTCTTTTGATGCTTCAGAATCTTCTGACTCAGGGCAGTTGGCCAGAGACATATAGCGCCAGAGAATCGCTTAGAAATCTAAGTCTTGAGGAAGAAAGTCTGGTGGGTAGCGAGACGGCTAGAAACCTGATTCGCTTACAGATTTGTGGTTTAGTATCTCCTCTGATGGTCGATGCCTTGTTGCAGGCATTCAGTGATATGGCGACCCAGCTTCATGAACCAGAGGACTTTTTGAGTATGGTGATGGAGCTACACCCGGAAATATATGATTATCTGATACTTATGGATCCAAAGACTGTGCCTTACGGAGGTTTGCATTAATGGATATTGAAGATAAACCCCTAGTAGTGTTAATTGAGGATGACGATTCGGTAAGACACAGCCTTAAACTGTCTTTGGCTTCTTTGGGTTACGAGGTATATGACTGTGCAGACGGTACACAGGGCTTAAAAGATGTAAAACGCATCAGGCCCAATGTTGTGATCGTTGATTATCAGCTTCCGGGCCTTGATGGAATCGAGATTTTAAGAGCATTGCGCAAGGATTCCCTATTGAGCCGCATACCTGTACTTCTTTTAACTGGGTTTGAAAGAGAGGGGTTTCGGGACGAGGCTTTAAGAGAGGGGTTTGTAGACTTTTTGAAAAAGCCTTTTTCAGCAGCCGATCTAAAGCGGGTCCTGGAAGTTTTGATTCGTTATCAGAAGACGGCTGATGTTATGAACACAGCCTCGGCTGGTCGCAAACGCAAGGTACTATCCAAAGGCGTGCAAGATAAATTTCAGCTTACAGAGAGGGAGTTTGAAGTGGTGGCTCTCCTTTACAAGGGCATGAGCACAGATGAAATCATTGATGCTATGAACATTAAGCGCAATACCCACAAAAATCATATGAGCCGGATTTTAAAAAAGGTTAATGTGAAAAATCAGACGGAACTATTGCAAACCTGTTATTCTCTGGCTTGAAGTAGGTGGACTTATGCTGAATCGATTTAAAATTCCCTGGGACGAGATTGAGAAAGAACTTGAGAAGCGGGTTGAAGATGTATTTCTTAAGGTCTTTGATACCATTGAGGATACTGGCCGGGAAGTCGGCAAATTAAGGGAAAAATTTCCCAATCTGAACGAGATGGCCCTGTCTCATGAAGTGATCAAGGATGCATCGACTCGCACGGCAGTCATTGGTGGCAGTGCGGCTTTACCAGACTTAATCCCTGGATTTGGCTGGGGTGTTATGGTGGCCTCATTGGCTGGGGACTTTTGTTTTACCCTTCGCGAAGAAATGGGAATGTTTTTGAAGTTCTCTTTTTTGTTTGAGCCGGATGGGGAACTGGAGCAAAGAAAAAAAGATGTGATTCATCTTTTACTGTTCATGGCTCGTGATTCTAAAGAGCCCTCATTTGCCAGAGAAACGATTCAGGATTTGCAAAAGCGGCAGGTGGATGTTCTGGCGCGCAAGGTTTTAATTCGCACCGGGGTTCAGCTTGGTCTGAGATTTTTCAGAAAAAAACTCTTTGCCTTGATCCCAGGCCTAGGGATTGCTCTTAGTGGAGGAGTAAATTTTTTGGGAACCCGGCAGGCTGGAAAGCTGGGCATAGAATATTTTCACAATAAGCAGGAGTTCATGAGAAAACATGGACAGGGTGCAGTGAATCTAGATATTACCCAAAGGGCTACCGTCCAGATGATGATCAATCTGGCAAAAATGGGCGAACAGATGCAAACAGGCATGGAAATGCTTGATGAAATGATGGAAATGTACGGTTATTCTGAGGAAATCAAACGCGGTTTCCGTGAGGATTTGGTATAAAAAGAAGTCACGCCTATAGCTATCAAAGACATTAAGGCCATGAGTCAGGATGATCGCAAGTATGTCTTGAAACAGGGTTTAAAACTTTGTACCAAGCCTACCATGCGTCAGGAAAATTATCTGGAATTTATCAATCGTGCTTTTGGATTATCCCAGGCTGAACTAAAGCAGATTCGTGATGAGATTCGTCAGGAAAACCCAGCGGTATAAACCGTGATTCTGATATTGGATACACTGGCAAAAAAACCCGTTTTCTGGCTTAGAGCTGGGGAGCGGGTCTTTACTTCTGAGGACCTTGATATTGGTGTAGATGAGATTGAGGGCTGTCTTCAGATTCTTTGGGAACGAGCACAGATACATCCATCTCAACTGGAGATGGTGGCATTTAATCGTGGACCCGGATCTTTTACAGGTATTAAGACGGGCTCTGTAATTGCGGGCACGATGTCACTTTTTGGTGCCAAACTTCAGTCTTTCACCTCCTTTGACTGGATGCAGGTTCTATATGGTAAGCCGATTGAGAATGAGCTGTGTTTATTAAATGCCTTTCAGGGAGACTATTTTAAGGCCCGTCGCAAACAAGGAACATGGGATATGCAGGTTGGGCCTGTGCCAGAATCTGAATCTGCCGTTTGTCTCTATTATGGGGACTTAAGATTCAAAAAGCCCCATTTTATAGATTTGTCTCCCGGCAAAGCCCGTGATCTTGAGGAGCTAATTAATCAAGAACTTTTGACTAACGAGGTAAAACCTCTATATCTGAAGAAGTCCTATGCCGAAATCAACCGTGAGCATTGCGGGGGATGAGTATGTCCAAAAAAAATACCTTAGGTTGTATGGGATGTCTTGCCACAATTGTGGCTGTCTGGTTTGCCGGCCTGATGGTTGTGGCAGGGGCTTTTTTTTGGCTTTATCTTGAGTATCAGGAAGATCCAGGATTCTGGTACAAACGCTATCCAGGCCTGACCAGAACAGTATCCTCGCTTATATTGTCCCCACTTCACTCAGCCGAAGCCCTCGAAATCCCCGAGGTGGCTTTTGACTCAGATGCCTATGATTCTTTTGTCCAAAAACAGACTGCTCTTGTGGAAGTGTTTCAGGATCAGGCCACACCGGAAAAACCATTTTCTGGCAGCTTCACCGATAAAGAACTGATGGTTTTTGTTATGAGCGAGCTGGCCAACTACGGAATTCGCCATTACAACCT
>DITF01000027.1 GCA_002422125.1 bacterium UBP17_UBA6191 | reverse complement strand
GGTATTTACACATTCATCATATAAAGCCCGTCAAGGATGGGGGCAAAAATACAGTCGAGAATTTAACCACTCTCTGTTCCTTGCATCATACCTACCTGCATCATCGGGAGGAGATTGAGAGATCCTTGATTTTACTAAAGAAGTTTAGGCGGGAGCAGGGGATCAAGAATTGAGTTCTGGACATGTATTGTTTGTATTGGTACGAATTTGTACTCGGGCGCTAGGTGTGGAATGTGAGTTTGATCTGTCAATTCTTGCAATTAACCATATCACGGACACTTCAAATCGTTGATTTAAAGTGGGTTTGTAATCTGGCAACGGGTTGGCTAAAAAATTCTGTCGAGTGTTTTGGGATTTATTTTGCCTGTCTTAGAACAGGTTTACTCAAACACCATTTTCAAATCTGCATCACTTGTAGTTCTTCTAGTAAGAACCAGCAAATCAGACCCATGCCTAGGCTCTTGATCAACCCAGTAGTTTTTATGGGTCTGTAACTGTAGGGTAATGGAATCCAGAGTTCTACGGATGATTGGATGATACATTTTTCCCGGAACAGGCAGAAATTGGTAGTGATTCATTTGTATATCGCAGGAAATGTTTGGGGTCATTCCAGTTGTGCCAAAAACTTCAGCACTCAAAAGTTCTGTAGCAAAACCAGAAGCCAAGTTTCCTCCATCCGGCGAAACAAAGGAATTAATTTGGTTTCTAAGCTTTGTTCTGCTCGAAACAGCAGGAAGTGGGGTATATCCTGGGTTTTTCAGGATGACTGCTGCTGATTGTGTTCCCAAGTAGGGCATACCAAACCTGCAGGCAGGAGCCGTTTTGGAGATTTCGATGTAACCCATTGCCAGATATTGATTAAACTTATCCCGATCAATGGTTACATCCCAACCGTTATTCACTATGTAATCCTCTGGGATATCCTTGGGCTTCACGGCCTCCTCAAAAAAAGTGTAGTGCATAGCCAGAATGGATTCATGCACAATTTCGATGCGATTTATTTCAAAAGCCGATATGGGGCGTTTGTACTGGTTGAGTCCAAGTTGGGCTAACAGCATGGCATGTCCAGTCATGGTAGCCGAACCATCATAAGAAATAGTTAGGGTCGCGGTTACAGCATCAAAGGGACCAGTGGAAAACATCTGCATGTCCCAGATTCCAGTCAAGGGGCTCTGGATTATGGCATCCATATCATGCAGGTTTCTGACCCAATATCCCTGTTGATGTACCATTTGTTTCAGGTCGGGATATTTTGCAAGTTCTGGGCAGTGTTTGCGACAAGCTACATGCCAAAGTCCCTTATCATAGCCCCAAATCACATCGGCCGTGGGATTTCGAGAAAAGAAATCATCGCTCATTTCCCCTGTGCCTGAAACCTGTTTCCAGTTCGGATTTGCAGCAATTTTAAGTACCAGAAATAATAGTATCAATAATTTTTGCATAAGTACGGCCCTGTTATCAAACGGTTACCAGGCAGTACTTCGACAAACAAATCAAAACAAATTAGAAATTTTTAGTTCAAAAAAAATCATCCCCAAACTCAATTCCCCACCCAAATGCGATTTTGCAGGTAGGCTCTTTCAAAGACCCCGAGGCGGATGTCGTTGATGATGGAAAACAAATCCAGTTCACGACGAAGCAGGTTGTTTTCAAGGGCTGAATCGCGGATGAGCTGCATGCGGTGGGGGGATGATTGGTCCCCGTTAAAATAGACTGAGGCGGGGATGTTTCCATAGGCTCCAAATGGAGGGAGGCCATCGGGTAAGGCTCCTGTGGCTAAGGCGACGGCTCGGATAATGGAGGCTGAGACTACCTTGGACCAAACCTGAAGGGCAGTGCGCATAGTGGCATGTCTGGTTCTATGAAACTCTGAGGGGATGGTTTGGGTGTTTACCTGATTTGGTTCCAGAAGATAGACATTGGCATCTTCGGGGAAATAGCCGATCGGAAAGCCTGTCCCATTGCCAACATTGGCATAGGCAAAGGTGGACAATGGTCGAAATACGGCAAACCAATTGGCAAGAGAGCCGGGATCGTTGGCGTGTCTTCTTAGTAGATGGGCGGTGAACACTCCACGGCCTTCGCCAGGGTTGCGCGAGCGAGTGGACAAGTCCACGGGCCAGCTTAGATTGCGGGAATTGTAGACTGAATTTTCTTCGGCCTTGGGTACAACCCCTGTAAACTGGGAAGTCACCGGATCAAAAAAGAGTCCGGCTTCCCGTGAGGCTCCACTGCCCCATTCAGCTCCATTATCCCCTCCCACGGCCAGCCGTACACAACCGGCCTCCAAAGGATTGAGGCTGAATCGAATTGGAAACTGATTCTGGGGGAGTGAGTTTCCATTGGCATCTTGAAGAAAGAAGGCCCTGACTTGAGTCAGAATCATTTGCTGAAGTAGCGGAAAGACATTAAAGGCAATTTCAGTAGGTGTTGGTGAATCGGTTCTATCCAGATTAAAACTTGCCAATCCAAAATACTGCATTTCCTCAAGCATATCGGCCACACCATTAAACTCAAAGGTTGAGGAAATCATCAAAGCCTGTGAACGGGTTCCCGGTACATAACGGAAGTGATCCCCGTTAAAATCGAGGGCAAAACAGCGACTTCTTCCCCCCGCAAATGGAAAGTTCTGAGGCTCTGCGGTCTGGGAGGCCACCTCAAAGGAATAGGTCGCTCTGGGATCAGATGGGTTGGAAGGATTTCCCAATGAAGAAGAATCTCGCACGGTAGCCCGTAAAACATGCAAGCCAGGCTGGAATTGCCAGGTGGGTGGAATGGTCAGCCGGGTATGGGTTGGTGTTCTTTCAACTATCGCTCCCGCTTGCAGCAAAAGATTGGCATTGGGAGCAATATTGGAATTGTTTAGGGTGTTTAAAATCTGCTTCTCATCGGTTACAGCCACGCTATCAAGATCAATGCCGGAACTTTCTCCATCCGATCCGGGATCGATGTGATAAATATCAATACTAAAACCAGATTCCGGCACACGAATTACCACAGAACTGATTCCAGTGGGAGCCCCGGAAGCACAGCGGCCATTGCCATTTAAACAATCAGGAAAGTCGTTCACGGTTAGCAGGGTGATCTCTGGATTGATTGTGTCATTAAACACATCGGTTCTAAAACCAATGGTGGTAGGTAGGGCTGGATTACCACTCTGATCCAAAAGTCCCTGGCTTACAGAGACTGTATATGAAGTATTACGAGAAAGTGGCTGGGCGGGAGATAAAACGACTGTACCAGGTGCTGAGAACATCAGATTGTAATTCACTACTGTGCCTGAGGAACTCATAAATTGAAAGTTTGAGCCAATCACGGAAGCCACATCGAGATTGTCGTTAAACACAAGCGTAATCTGGGCCTGAGTGGATACTGCCTGCTGCCCATCGGATGGGGTTGAGGATATAAGCACTGGTCCTGTGGTGTCAAAAGATCGAGTGGTCGTAAATTCTGAGTCCACGGCAATGGATGAGGTGTTATCAGCCAGATCGTGAAGGCCAGCTTCAATGCGGATGGTATAGGTTTTTCCAAACAAAAGATTGGAGTTGGGCGTCATGGTGACAAGGGATAAATCCGCAGACTGGGATAAGGTAATGGGCTGAATCTGTCCGTCCAATAAAAACTTGAAGTTAGCCGTAGTCACATCGGCTGGATGGATTGGTTCTGAAAACTGCACGCGAATCAATTGTTCAATTAATACCCCAGTTGCCTTGTAGGCCGGATTTAAGCTGGCTACTACTGGAGCTGAGGTATCAATTTCCTGTGAGGCTGAGGTTAAGAATCCTGAAGTAACCTGCCTGGATCCCGCAATACCGCTCATGGATTTGATTCTATTGGTAACTGTAGCTGTGTAATTCTGGTTTGGCTCTAAAAAATCTGTCAGCTTTAAGGTATATACCCGCCCATTATCACTTTGTCGGAACAATCCTGTATAACGGCGCTGTTGTGTGTCTTCCAAAAATATGGTGGTCGTATTGACCGTAGTTGGGTCTACAGCCTGATTAAAGTTCACAATCAAGGTACTGTTTAAGGGAACTTCGGTAGCTCCGTTTAAGGGACGAATGGACAAAACTTCAGGCCCGCTGCTCTCGGAATTTACCAAAAACGAATAATCACTACTGAGTTTTCTACCTGTCAGACTCTCAAGCCTAGTGTTTTTGTAACGAACCTCATACTGAAGATTTGGAACCAATAGTTCCTCAGGATCCAAAATCAGCCTTACCAAATCGAGGGTGGGACGAACCTGCACGGGAATTCTGCGACCAGTAAAAGTTTCCGTTAAAATAACATCTTCATTGTGAATCGTCAGAGGATTTACAGGCTTGTTCATCACCAGATCAAAATTGGTACTGACGGCCGTGGTAAAAGAGCGAGAGCTGACAGATAGGGCTGCTGTATCGGAGGTCAGGCCGGCTGTGAAAATCCAGTCCTCAATAAAACTGTCACGGGAAAAATAGGCCGAACTTTGCTGAATCACATCAGTACTGACAAGCCCATTGCCTAAAGATGATTGAATCAAAGAGGAGAGGCCTACCTCTACGGTCTCAGAAGGCACAAATAGGTTGCCCAGGGCATCAAACACAAACCACAGATTTTCGACATCCTGGCTTAGGGTTCCTCCAATAGAGGCGCGATTCGATAAAATCTGTAGTGACTTGTAAGCCTCAGGTCCCGAGCTTAAAGGAGTACTCAGACTGCTAACTAACATAGACTGATCAAATCGAACTGCTATTTTGGAATTTATGGGAATATTAATCGGCAAGGCCGAATTAGGATCTCTTACTCCAGGCACAACCGATAGAACCCGAGGAGAATTTAACCCCTCTCGAATATAGGTGAAGGCATTTAAAAGCTGAACCTGTTCCCCGTCTGGATTGATCACCTGTACTGATACCGCCGTACTGCCCGATGAAAAATTCAAAGAACTAAGGGCACGAGGCACAGTGGCTGTGAGTTTTTCCGGTTCCACTAAAACATCCAAGGCCAGTTTCCCACCAATGGCTAACTGAGTCCCCAAGGTAAACCCACTACCAAATACCTCTATTCTGGTGCCTCCGGCCTCTGGCCCAGTAGTAGGGTTAATCGAACCCAGACCCAATCCATCCCCAGTTACAGTCAAAAAGGCTGAGGTAGAGTTTCTACCACTGCGGTTGGAGACCAAAACCTCATATTTTCCAATATTGACCCCCTGAGGAACTACTGCCCCCACCTCGTAACGATCCAGAGGCAAAATGCTTAAAAGCGGGGTTCGCACCAGATCGGTTAGAACAATGGAGCCTGAAGCCGTCTGTACTCCAAGCATGTGATCGCCCTTTAAGCTAATGGCACTATCAATACCATAAGGAATTCTGTTGGGAAGAATCTGTGAAACAATGGGCAGGGCCTCCGTGACAATTAACTGTCTTTGGGTTGAGCCTATGGAATTAGTCAAAGATAAAGTCCAGCTATCGG
>DITF01000058.1 GCA_002422125.1 bacterium UBP17_UBA6191 | reverse complement strand
CTCAAATGCGATTTACCCAAGTGCACTGACTTCTAGTTTGTTTGGACCCGAGTCTCTGCCACCCCCAATTCATTCCGTACCAGCCACTTATTTGGCGAACTATTTGAATTATCTGGTTCAGGATGCATATTTGTCGTGGCTGTTTTTGAACCTCTTTCTAGCAATTGCTTCTTCGATCCTTGTTTACAAAATTGCCGTGATCTACACCAACTCGAATCTGGCTCTTTTCGCAGGTGCCCTGTTTCTTGTGTCACCACAGAACCTATGGTTGACCTTGAATCCTCTGATGGAACAATCAGTAATTTTCGCAACACTTTTAGTGATATATGGTTCAGTAACTAATGACCGAAAAGATTTCCATTTTGGTTTGATGATTGTCGGAACAGCTATTCTGGTTGCATCTCGTCCGAATTATCTGTTGATTGTTGTTGGAGTACTTGGCGTTTTATACTTGCATCGGCAGAAGGTCAGGTTTTCCGCCCTGCGTGCCGCCGTGTACTTGCTGAGCTCAGGAGCACTTGCATATGCCCTTGGTTATTTGTTCAGCCACTATCCAACTCACGGTATTAGGGGAGCTTTAGCATCTAACACTTCGTCAGTGGAGCCTGGAGTTGGAAACATGGGGGGATTTTTCTCCTCACCTGAATTTCCATCATTCGCTGAGATTTTAGACAAGGGACTTGGAAACATTACTTCTGCACTTTTGCCCTCATCTGTCACCGACATCATTTTGTCTTTTGCATCGATCTTTTTTCTAATTTTAGGCTCATTTTTGCTTAAGCGAAATGAGTTTAATGCACCATTAATTGTGTGGTCTTTAACATTGCTTGGAATATTTTTCTCAACTGTTTTCTTTTTTCAATTTCAAAATAGATATGCCGCTACGTTGGTACCTTTGGCTATCGTTGTATGGGTAGTGCTTCTCCACCAGAGATTTTTAACCAATCAGCACACGCGTACCGGATCGCAAGGAAAACTCTTAAACGCATTTTCATTAATTTTGATCCTATTTCTCGTTTTCGCATCCGCTCTAATCGGCATGTATTACCAAGCCTCGGAACAAGAGAGCCAGGAGCGGATAGTGTTTTTGAGTAGTGAGTTTAAAGGCGAATATGGCGAATCCATTATTTTCGTAACTGCGGATATTGCGCTACAAACTGAAATCGGTTATTCGGCGATACCTTCCGCAGTGATTTTTTCATTGCCCAAAGGTGGATCTGATTGCATAAATCCAGATGTGATAGAGGCATGGAACGTACAAAAGGTGGTTGTGGAGACTTCTGAAGAGCATTCTTATGGGGATGAGGTTTTTTGTGAGAGCTCCCAGGTTTCAATTAGCTGGGATAGAGCCATAACAGTTCCCAGCAACGGCTCTAGTGCGGGTAGAGATCAAAAATTGCTTGTTGGATGGCTTAACGGGAATGCGCATGAATAAAACATACCCACAATCCGCGTTGTCTGGCTGAAATCTTGTCCTCTGATCTCTTCGTCGTTTTATTTGAACAGACTCATTTATTCGAGTAGTCATGGCTGTTATTCATATGGGACTGTGGGAAAGTCGCCGCATAAAAGATCGCTACTGTGAATATTGACAAGTATTGCCAGTCATGGATTGTTTCGGCAAGTCCTGCGAAAATTACGAAAGCCATGAGTGCTAGAGGTCCACCATTCGTCACGTCTCGAGATCGCCATGTGATGAGAAGGGGAATCGTGAGTAAACCCAGAGTTAGGAGCAAGAGGAAAATTCCGTATCTTGTTCCAATATCGATCATGACATTATGGCCATGACTGTACAAGATCGAGTTTACTGATTCACCCCCGAGAGCTATGTATTGTTCGAGACCCGAGGTTCCGATTCCCGTGATGGGTTGCGTCCAGAAAAGTAGGATGAAATTTTCCCAAATGTATGTTCTTGCCGCGAGAGTTCTATCTGCGAAAAAGATGTAGATCATTAGGAAAAGTGCCAGTGTGAGCGCGATAAAAATGCGAAAGACTGTGCGGTGATTCAACGTTTGGAATCTTTTTGAATACATAACAACAATCGAAATCCCAACAAGTGTTGCGAAGATTGACGTGCGCCCCTGTGACAGTAACAGGATAAGAATTCCTCCACCAATGGAAATAGGCCTAGTGATGCCCTGCATTGTGAGGCCAGCAACTACTAGAAGGCCGCCCACGGGTGCAGCAAGATTTACACTAGCGAATGGACCAGCCCACCTTGTGTTTATCCCGAACAGATCGCCCAAAACCGGGACACGACTTGATCCGCTATCGGCAGCCTCGAATCCACTTGGGTAAAGATCAATGAAACCCAACGTCAGCGACATAAGTGCAATCAAAACAAGTCCATTGAGAAACCACTTAAAAGCCTGGACAATCATTTCGTTCGTGGGTTTCTTAAGGTAAAGCAGAATAGCTGTTAAGGGGAGAAGGAAAGCGCTGTAATTGAAGGCTTGATTGTCCAGATATGTACTAACAGTTTGGTATCCCCACGCGATCCCCATAAGGATTAGAAAAGCCTTCTGCGGGTTCGTCCATTCATCTGAGTGTTGACTTGTGAAGAGCCACATACATATTGCGACTCCCGCCAAGACGAATGACGCTAGTATTCCCCATCCTTGTCCAAAGAAAATGGCTTGGCCGGGTGCTAGGGAGTTGCCAAAATTGGCCGCAACAGGAACCAGGAAAAGAGGAATCAAGTAGTTTGACTTCAACTCCTTGACAGCCATCGTATTCATTGGCTGATAGTACTGGGTACTTTGTTGTGGTGAGGCTTGGCATTTTCTCCTCAATCACAAATAGGATGGTCCCGTGGGAGTATTAGATATATATTTAACGGTCCCCACTGCAGGTAGGCACCCCGAACTACTGCATGAATTAATTACATCATGTGGATTACCGCTCAGTCACATTGTCATTGTTGAGACGAAACCTGATCTACTTTCACCGCCTGGTGTGATTACGCTTCAAGACTTCGGGTCACCCAATATCCAACGTTGGTGGAATCTAGGCATCGAGGAATCCATTAGGAGAGGCGCGAAAGCT
>DITF01000247.1 GCA_002422125.1 bacterium UBP17_UBA6191 | reverse complement strand
CCTGTTTTTCGGGCTCAAACAGATCAGCAAAACTAATGATTGGGAAGGTTCCATCGGGACCGCGGTAGTTAATCAGCATTTGATTATGAGAGGTATTATCCTCAAACAGGTGTATGGTTTTGGCAATGCTTTTATCTGGCCGTCTTAAGAGGGCCTGTGAGCTTTGAATTTCCAGGTTATATGGTCCCTGGCTTTTATACAAGGGATGAGCCATCAGCAAAGACAGGGCAAAGGGGTGTGCGGATTCGGTAGGACTTACAGGGGCCTCAATCAGAATTTTTCTTAAGATTCCATCGGTATCCACGGGAACATTCACAAATCCTAAACCGGTGGCACTATCACTTAAAGCGGCATAGGGCTTTTTGTATACACTTTTTCCATCAGGGTTGACCTCAAAAAGAGAGGCTAAAATTACATTTCCGGCATCTTTTACAGCCTGAGCTAGTGCCAAATCTTCCTCTGGGTTTCTTTCATGAATAAACAGAAGATCAAGGCCAATCACCGAGGCTCCCAAGGATTTTAACCTCTGCACGGCCTCAGCCGTAATTCGTCTATCAAAGGGCCAGGCATCCGCGTTCCAACCCTTATCTTGCAGCCATGGCTTAAATTTCAGATTTTCCAGCGTATTTTTATCGATACTAATGACGATCACGGGCTCAAAACCGTGGACCCCAACCTCCCTTGAGAGAACAAAATCACCGGTAGTGCTTGATTTGTCCGGGTCATAACGATTGATAAAAAGGCGATCTAAAAATATGGTTTCCAAGCGGTGGTAGGTTTCACGAAATACCAGAAAAAAAGCCTGAACTCCAAGCCATGCCAATATAGGCACAGTTATACAGACCAATAGAATGTTTCGTTTCTGAATCATTGGATTTGGGAGTGTATCATTGATGTCCCAAAACTACCAATTACACACAGTGTTTATGGATTATGCACTACGACTTGCACCAGAAATTCAGTGCCCACGCCAAGCTGGCTGCGACAAGTGATAGTTCCTTGCAAAGAATCCACCAACTCCTTGACAATGTAAAGTCCCAGACCAGAGCCGCCGGGATTGCCACTTGCTCCTACATCCCCTCGAAAAAAAGGTTCAAATATTTTTTGTTGGGTAGCCTCGGACATACCGATTCCCGTATCACGCACGGAAAACACCAAATTGTACCCCTCAGCTATAGGTTCACAACCTAAAATTTCCAGACAAATTGTGCCATGGTTGGTGTATTTAACTGCATTGGATAAAAGGTTATTAATGATTTGAGTCAAGCGTTTGGGGTGGGTTCTGATAAGTTCGGGCACTGGATTATGACTGCGCATTTCAAAACGCAATTGCTTTTTCACAATGGTAGTTTGGACTAGATTTCTCGCAGCGATAAACAGATGGTTCAAATCCACCAATGTTTCTATATTTTCCCTGTACATGGAGATGGATTGAGAATATTCCAATATATCATCCACCATGCATAAAAGGGCTTCGCCACTTTCCGCAATTACCTTGAGGTAGTCCTCGGAATCCTCGGAATTGGTCCTCCGATTATGCCGCATAATGTCTACTGAACTTAAAATGCCTGTCAGGGGATGACGCAACTCATGAATCAGCATATCCAATAATTTCTGTTTGTTTTTGGGCAGATGTTCGGTCTTAGCCGCATCAGAAGTCAAGATACAAAAGTAATAACAGTGCTTGTCATATCCTACGGGGGCGGCCTTAAAATCAAGGTGTAACACATTGTGATTTTCACAACTTACGGGCACGGGTGTTCTTAGATGAGACTTGGTTTTAAGTGCTTCAGATAAATCGTGCATAAATTTCTGTCTGAAATCGGGAAGAATTTTACTGGTGAAATTTGAGAAACAGTCACTAAGCAAGGATGAAGAAACACCAGTGACTGAGTGACAGTTCTCTGAGGCACAATCAACATCAAAAGAATGATCTTCCGTTACTCTGGCTTTAAACCAAGCAAAAGAAGCACTTTCATTTATTGCAGAATTATTGCTCTGATTTCTAATATTTTTATTTATATTCATGATCTGTGACACTTACAGATCCCAGAATATCAGATTTTAATGTCACGGTCTATGTTAAAACCAGGGAAAATTATACTATTTTTTTTCCAGACTGATATAGTGAATTTCTATCAATCCACCGGGGACTAGTTCTAAAACCGAAGATTGATACCCATCTTTTTGAAAGTGCAGATGGATTTTTTTACCCGCCACTACATGGGTGGTAAAGGTTCCAGACTCCTGACTACTGCCTAAGAGCTTGGCGTTTTGGTCATATACTGTCACGGCTTTTGGTGTGGTTCGAATACGCACTTCCACCACTTCGGGGGCAGATTGTTTTGTGGGGGTCGGGTCGTAAGAATAGGTTTGTAAATCCAGTGATACTGATTCTTCTGTGACAGGGGGGGCTACTGAGGTTTGAGGTTTAACATCGTCCTTGCAGCCGGCTAAAAGCAAAAATGCCAGTGGGACACTTAGACGAATCCACACTGGCATTTGCAGGATCATGTTTATTGTCCCTGCTGAGGTACGCCTTGTTGCGGGACACCTTGCATCAGAATTTCAAACTGCTGCTTCATAGTGTTGGCCTTCGACCGTATGAATTCCCATGAATGTTGTAGATGGGGCATAGGGTGGTACAGCATGATTGCATTGATCTGTCTTGACACCTCGGTGGCTTTTTTCATGGTTTCACCCATTTGAAAGCGTTCAGTAACAAAAGACAGAGAGTGTGTGTACAGCTTATTCGAGTATATAGAAAACTGGGATATGTAGGCAACCAAACCTTGGGCTTCGATATTGGTAATTGGAAGTCCACTCTTGATCTGATGCTCCAAAATTCGCGACAACTCGGCCAACTCTTTTGTAGAAGATTGAAGTTCTTTAAGAGCGGGATGGTTTAAATCAAACCCAGGGGTAGGAGAAACATTTTCCCCAGTAAAAGCTCGGACGGCGTCCTGATAAGCAGTCAAGGCTTCTTCCCATTGATGAGATACATGTCGCAATACGGGGGACTGTCTTACATTCATGGACACATGCTGCAAGGGGACGCTTAATTGGCGAAAGGACTCTCGACCTTCCAGTGAGTTTTGTCCATAACCTTTTACCTTGTCAGCCAAAAGCATTACATGTCCCAAACCCTGCAAAATACTGTGTTCCATGGGTGTGAAATAGGCTGACCAGCGACGAGAGCCGTATTCAAACTCCACCAAAAGGGTTCTGAATCTTTCCATGTGCTGCTCAAAAGGAGTCAGAGCCACAGGAGGAGGTGGGGCCACAGGCTCCGAAACCGTCACTCCCAGCA
>DITF01000196.1 GCA_002422125.1 bacterium UBP17_UBA6191 | reverse complement strand
TCCAACACAACCAAGGCCATAAGCACTATTGAACAGATAAAAAAATCCGGTCGCAATGCCAGACTTGCCTATATTTTTCGTGATCCGATGGAAGCCTACCTGAATGGGGTACTGCCACGAGCCCAGTCCGGAGGAAGAATTGTTCCTGTTGATACCCATATTAAAAGCCATCAGGACAGTCTAAAAACATTCAAGGATTTGGCTCAACGCTATCCAAATGATTCCCAGGTGAAACTGGAACTACATATATCAGATTCGGATGGGATAAAAATGAGCACATTGGACGAGTTGGGAGATATCGACTATAATCTGATTAAAGACGATATCCAAATAGAGCTGGACTGGAGGTATCGTAATGGAGAAATTTCTAGGCAAATATACAACTCAGCAACTGGAAGAGATGAATCCGGAGGAAATCGGGGCAGTCTGGGAGAGTCTGAGCGATCAGGAGCAGGATCAGATGCAAAGGCTGAGTCTGGGAGTCAGAATGAGACTGACCAGCTACTCCCTGCACCTGTTCGGACAGGAGATGGCCGAGAAGAACCGTCAGGCCAAATTGAAAAACTAAGCCCCCAGGCAAGGGACGCATCCCTTCAGATTGCAGCCCAGCAAATTGCAGAGGGTAAGGCTGTGGCCATAGATGCCATTGCCGATTATGACGCAGGCAGAATTACTGCTGAAGAACTTGCCCAAAAGCTGGCAAGAAACCAAAATCTACTGGATGAGCTGGAGAAAAACAGACTACAGCTCGAATCATTAAATGCCGAGCCCAAGGCAGAAACCCAAATTGAAATTGAAACGGACATTACAGCCAGAGAAGAAGAGCTAAATGCAGTTCTCAAAAATCTGGAACAAAGTGAAGCTGCTGCTAAATTTGAGGCAACCACCTCAGAGATGGCCAGGCGCGAAATTACCGACGCATTTGGCCAGGATGGGAAAAAACTTCTGGAAACTGGCCAGATTCGCCTGGTTGAGACTGAAGCAGATTTGCCCGGATCACATCCAGAAGGGACAATTGGCGTTGTAGACAAATCTGGCACAGCTTATCTGGTGTTGGAGAATATGCAGCCAGGCACAGCCAAGCCTTTAGTTTTGCACGAGCTTGGAGCCCACATTGGCATTAAAAACATGCTTGGTGAAAAAAACTGGTCCCGTATTCTGGAACAGGTTCGCCAGCGCATGGATGATCCAGATTTTGCCCAGGCAAGAGCCAGAGTACCCAAAGACACACCGGCAAATCTAATTCCTGAGGAAACATTGGGCTATTATCTTGAAATGTCCATTGAAAGACGGGGTCTTGCTGGATTTGTGGATAAAATGATTGCCTCTGTTAGGACCTGGGCATTTAAAACACTGGGACTCGATTTAAACCTCAAAGAAGGGGATTTTCGCTATCTGGCTCATTCAGGGATTAAACGCCTGGCCAGAAAAGATAGGCTGTGGACTATCTCTGCAGAAGAGAACATCTCCAGATACTCCCGTATGACCCGGGAGGAAATCAAGGCCAGAAAGAACAGGGAAGACCTTGAAGTGGCTCAGGAACGCAAACGAACCCCAGCTGTGTTCAAAGAGCTAAACATTGAACAGGAACTAAGCCAATTTGAAAAAATTCTGTCTGAGGGGCAATTCAGAAACCAGGCAGCATTGGCAGCCGGTGCAAACATTGATAAACCCATCAATGAAATTCTGGCCAAAATGAAGGTGGTCAGTAAAGATAACCTGACCGATGCGGATTTAAATGGAATTCTGGATGAGGTCATGCAGGAAATCCGGATCATAAAACAGTATTCAACCCGTATGAGAGGTCTACCTGAATCTGATTTAGCAAAACAGGCAGCCCAAAGAGTTGCACAGTCCTACACGGAAAAAGCACTCTTGGCCAAGAGGGAATCAGTCATCAATTTGACCAGACGGGCTCAGGCACTTGAGCGAGTTCTCAAAAGCAATGACTTGGTTGATGGTGTCTGGGGAATCCTGACCGGATCCTATAAGGACAATTTTGCCGGCAGATTATCTACCCAATCCATGCAGGCGGCCAAATCTGGACGGTTTATGGCAGGGTTACGGGCAGATTTGCAAAATGATGGGCTTTTGGATACGGCCATAAAAGGAAATCTGGATCGAGATGTGGCCAAGGCTTTAGATGAGTTAAGCCGTGATCCAAATGTCAATCTGCCGCAAATTCCTGATGATGCAATGCGCTTGGCCAAAATCTACCGGAAGTGGCAAAACATTAGCAGATTGGAATCCAATCGCTCCGGATCATGGATTAAAGAACTCAAGGGCTACATTGCCAGGCAATCTCATGACATGCTCAGAATCCGCAATGTATCGTCCGATGACTGGGTAAACTGGATGATTCCTCGGCTCGACATCGAAAGAACATTCGACCTTCCACCAGGCACAGAAAATCCGGATTTTGTCATTCGTAAGGCACTTGTTGAGGTGTACACCCAGCTGGCAAATGGTCAGCACATTCCCTTAATTGATCTGTCTCAGGATCCTGGGCTTTCCAGGGGAGTCAACCTTGGCCGCAAAGCATCATCACACCGAGAACTCCATTTTAAGGATTCGGACGCATGGCTTGAATACAATCAGAAGTTTGGCCAGGACAAGCTGTTTAACACAATTGTTAAAGATTTGGACAGAAGCGGTAGAAGAATCGGATTGATGGATGTTCTTGGTACCAATCCTGAAGCCAACTTTGATTTAATCATGAGAGCCGTTCGCCGTTTTTCTCTGGGCACAGATTTTTCCAGAAAACTGCAAAACAATCTGAAACGATTTGATGACACCCTCATGATTTTGGATGGCCGAGCCAATATTCCAGCTAATGGCACCTTGGCCAAGGCAGGGGCTTATCTAAGGACTCATGCCAATATGACCATGCTCGGACGGGTACTTATCTCATCCATGACAGATTTACCTGTGTTTGCCTCGGAACTTCAGCACCAGGGTGTTGGGATCCTGGAGTCATATGCAAAAATGGCCGGTATGGTTGGCCGAAAAATCCTTGGTGAGCCCTTACGAGGATCCGCAAAGCAAAAACAGATTTTATCCTCAATGGGGGTGTTTCTCGATTCTTCCCGGGCTGAAATGATGGGATACAATACGGATGTCTTGGGAGGCAAAGTACAGAAGGCTCAGGATATCTTTTTCTCATTAACAGGCTTAACTCTATGGACAGACTCGCTCAGAACATCGGCTTCTCTCTCCTTTAGCAATCTCTTAGCCGAAAATGCCTCTCGCTCCTGGGACACTCTTAACAAATCCTATCGCCGGGTTCTTCGTGACTACGGTATTGATAACTCCCAATGGGATTTGATTCGTAGAGCCGGTATTGAGGTCGATGAGGCAGGAACCCGCTATTTAACCCCTGAAGGCATTCGCTCAATTTCTGATGCTGAAATTTCTGCCTATATGCAAAAAAAGGGAGAGGACAGAATCACAGCCGAAACAATTGCAGCCACTCGTGACAAAATGGCAGATAACATCACAGCCTACATCCTTGATCGCATGTCTTATGCTGTTTTCACTCCAGATGCCAGATCCCGTTCATTTTTGCTCAGAGGATCAAGACCGGGCACAGTGGAAGGCGAACTCCTGCGCTCCATGGCTCAGTTTAAGTCTTTCGCGGTTGGATTATTTGGCCAGGCTTATCGTCGCACCTGGCATGGTAACGGCCTGGGAGATATTGCGGCCATGATGGCAGGCATGACTGTCTTAGGCTATTTTGCCTCATCCATCAAGGATTTAATGGCGGGACTCAAACCACGGGACCCGTTGACAGTGGAGGCTTGGGCTGCATCCATGCTACAGGGCGGGGCATTGGGCATCATGGGCGATTTTGTCATGGGCAAAGAATCTCGTGCCGGCACATCATTTTTGGAGACTCTGGCCGGTCCAGTGCTCTCCAATACCGTTGCAGGCACATACAATCTTTACAGCCAGGCAGTACAAGGGCAGGACTTAGCAGCCAGCTCAGTGAACTTCGGAATCAGCAATACACCTTTTTTAAATTTGCACTTTACCCGGGCTGCCCTGAATTATCTGGTTCTTTATCGATTTCAGGAGAGTTTAAACCCTGGCTTTATTGCCCGTATGGAAAAGAGAGTTGAGCAGGACAGAAAAAGGGAGTTTTTGATTCGTCCTTCAGAGTCACCGAGGATTTTCCAATAAACAATATGTTCTTTTTATTTGAACAAATAAGTTCTATAATTAGGCATGCCCGTACAAAATTCAAATTACAGAGTCGATCATGTCTGCGATGGAATCGCCACAGTCTTTAATGTTGACTTTTATTTTCTGGCTTCCGAGCATTTGCAGGTTATTCATACAGATGCCAATGGGGATGAAACAGAGCTGACACTGAATACAGATTACACCGTATCCGGTGTCAGAAATCCGCCTGGCGGCAACATCACGACTATAGCGACATATCCGGCTGATCATCGATTAAGCATTTTACGAAATGTACCGCTGAATCAGCTCGTTTCTTATCTTGGCTCACAGGGCATTCCCAGGGAAACACTACAGGACACGGTGGACAAACTCGCCATGCAAGTCCAGCAGCTCCAGGAACAAATCAATCGTTCTCTCAAATTCTCCCCAGGCTATCCCGGTGCAGGCGTAAACTTCCCCGAACCATTTCCCGGATCATTCCCCCGTTGGGATGATTTTGGGAATCTCATTAATGCCGATGAAGTGACCGTTGCGGGGAGTTATCAGCTGCCTGTGCCGGGGGCTAAGTTAAGAAGCATTGCGTCAAAGCTGCAGGAGTTTGTTTCGGTTAAAGATTTGGGGGCTGTTGGTGATGGCTTAACTAATGATAATGGAGCTTTCCAACTTCTGCAAGATTTTGAAAACATCTGGCAAAACTACCTAATTAATGGCACAGTATCAACTTTTCAGTCTGCTGGCGGTGGCGTGGTTAAAATGCCCCCAGGCGTTTACAGAATCTCTTCAAGCGTGCAAGTTAATCAGGCTGTGACACACTATCAGGGGCCTTGCGTGATTTTGATTGATCCTGGAGTAACAGCATTTGACTATGTCTTTTCGGGATCATCAGACAAAACTGGCGTGACATTTGACAAGGTTTGTTTTGTCGGTGGCGCAAGGGCAGTTCGATCGGGTAATCATAATGTATGGTCGCCCGTGGGAGCTTATAATTGCATGTTTATCAATCAAACAGAAGCTGGAATTGAGGTTGGCTCATTTTCTTTTGGTATAAAAATCCGTGACAACATTTTTACTGGCTGTAAACATGGATTTGTTGTCGATGGCGAGGCATCCGATGGGCTGCTGCTTGATCATAACTTTTTTTTATACAACACTGACTATGATTGCGTTATTAAAAAAACAACCCAGACAAGAATCATCAACAATTCTTTTGTTGGCAATCAAAAGACACCAGCATCTGATTCCGCTTCAGTCCTGATTGATACAGCATCATCAGGCGAGACAGGATCGTATACGATAATTGAGGGTAACAAGTTTGGTCAAGAAGGCAGGACTGGCGGGGCTTGCGTTAAAGTCATTGGAACATCGACTGTCTCTGGCCTTGCGATAAAAAAGAATCTATTCCATTTTGAATCTTCAACACCAATAGGGTACGGCGTTGATCTTGGTGGGGCTTCATATACAGGACTTGTAATTGAGGACAACACACGCGTCTACTGTCAAACGGTAAAGTCCGATTCTGCCAGGGTTGATGTCGCTGGAAATGGACAAAACGAGATTGGAATAAATCCTGTAATCACTGGCGGGGCATGGAATCAATTGTTACAACAAAACTTCCAAATAAGGGAGTTTATTGAGCCGGTAACTACTGAGAAAAAAAACATCCTAAGATGGTCAAGATATGTCAACTCAGGCGGTGATTTCACCTACGCCAACGCTACACCATCATACATGACTGAGGTAGATGAAAACGGAATCGCTAACAATGCTACGGCAGTACTTGCCACAAGTGTATTAAATACAATTAGGTACAATTCATTAAATACAAACAGCACCCAAAAATTTTACACACTCTCAATTTGGATGAAACTCAGTGTTGATGGTAGCGTTACACTGTCCATATCAAGATCTACGAATATTGTGTTGTCAAAATCATTTAATCTGTCAACGACATGGAAAAGACTGACAATCGATTTCTATCAACAAAATCTGGCGACAGGGTTTCCGTATAATTTCGATATCACCATACCAGATGCTTCGACAATCACTCTCGGTGGTGTTTGCGTCGTGCCTGGAGGGGATGTTGGAGATTTGAGGGCTGCTGATGATGTAAGGGAGGTTTTCGGTTTGGGTGTTTCGTCCGCTGCGGCTCCAGATTCTGTTTACTGGACTGCCGGAACAATAAGTTTTAACAATGCTCCGGCAGTTGGACAACCGATTGGCTGGATGTGTACAGTTTCTGGGAACCCAGGCACTTGGGTCGCATTGGCTAACCTATAAGGAGATTTATGGACTTATTCAACAACTTAAATTTTTTCGACCTGGTGTTGGTGCCAATCATTCTGCTGCTCACAGCAGCAATTAAGGCACTGATTGATGCATTTATGACTAAGGCGATTACCCAGGCACAGGACACCGCATTTCATACCTTGGCGGTTTATGCCCGTGAAGTAGTGCAATCCTGCTACCAGCAGATAATTAAGCCTGTACTTAAGGAGCTTCAGGATAATCCGGAAAACTCCAATGCCAGACATCTGTATGAAAATGCTTTGAAAACGGCAAAGTTAAAGGCTACAAAGCTATTACAATTGCATCTGCAGAAGCTTCCGGGGGCAATTTCTAATGCCTTAAGCGACAAAATCGATGGACTCATTGAATCGTCAATTCCGGCAGTGAAAAAGGCCAACAAAAACCCCACCTAAGCCAGGTCAAGCCAAACTCAATGACAATCTCCTTGAATGATTGGGATGAGTTTGATCTGGCTTTTCAGAAGGGAAATTTAACAGTGTCGGCTGAGATTGGTAACGGTAAACCGCAGTGGTATGCAGGGTACACGGTGAGGTTTTGATGAGAAACAGGATTGTAAAAAAATACAGAAAGTTGCCAGTCGAAATTTTGGCAATGAGATTCACTGGCGATCAAGAGTCCATTTCCGAAGCTAATGTTTTCTGCGGAAAACAAATAAAGTTTATGACAAATTTTCCAGAACCCATTCTTTGCATAAAGACTTTGGAAGGCGAGATGAATGTCAGACCCGGCGATTACATCGTTAAAGGCACAAAAGATGAGTGCTATCCAGTGAAGCCAGATATTTTTGAATCAATATACGAAGAAGTGGTTTAGGCCCGGAGTAAATGATGACTGATTTTGAACAAAATGCCGGGATGTTGATCATGTTTTTTTCTCTTGGTGTACTGCCATTGCTACTGATTTTAAGCGTTGTTTCAATTGGTTCTTACGGTGCCTATAGAATTGTTCTGATAACTAAACGATTTTTGAAAAAAATCAAGGCTGTGGATCGTGGAAGATAAATCTGCAAAATCTTGGATACTTAACTCTGTCTGGGGTGTTTTTATCGCTACTGGACTCATGATGCTAAACGGCATCAATGACAGCCTGAAGGATCTTAACTCACAAATCCGGGATTTGAACAAAATCGTCGTCAACGGACTGGCTTCGTTGGACAAACGGGTATCAATTCTCGAACACCAGGGAAAAATTAATGGCAGGGAACAGTAGTTGTGCATAACTTTGAGCGCGTGACAGCAGCATTAAAAAATCACCAGGCAAAATATAATGATTTTCCATTGTGCACGGCTGTTATTTTGGCCCAGTGGGCAAAAGAGTCAAACTGGGGAAAATCCAAACTAGCAGTTTTGGCCAACAATTTTGCAGGGCTGAAGATGAGGCCAGAATTGAGGGGCCTGGCCAAGCCATTTACATATTCCGATTGGCAAAACAAGACGGACCCATATTGTGCGGTCGATTCTCCTGAAGATTTCCCAGGGTTGTATTTTGTTTTTATCCGGAGACAAGTTTATTTCGGAATTGACTCATGTCAGGATCCAGAGTCGTTCATAAATCACCTGGCCAATAAAGGATTTTGCGCGAGCACACCAGAAATCAAAGGGCAGGATTATTCTGACAATGATAGTTACAGGGCAGCGGTTGCCCAGGCGTATGCCAACTCAGTCCTAAAGCTGGCCAACAGCGAAGAAATCAAAAAACTAATTTAATTTTACATGTCACAATTCAGCCTCCGGAAAGGGGGCTATTTTTTTGTCCTGAATTTTTAGATTGTTGGCCATTTGTTGGCCATTGGCCAATTTAGCAAAATTTGCCCGGGTCATAAAAACACAAAAACCCCGCATCAATGCAGGGTTTTACATATACACCCGACAGGATTTGAACCTG
>DITF01000033.1 GCA_002422125.1 bacterium UBP17_UBA6191 | reverse complement strand
CAAAGACATACAGATGACAATTGGAGTTGTACCATTTGGTACGGGGCGAACGGACTACACTTACCTTGGACCCATGCAGGTTGATGGACATGCTTATTCCGTTTCATCGGTGGCCGTCCGAGGAACCGATGCTAAAACCGGTACAATTCAGATTACGGCTAAACCTTTTGAGGCATCAGATTTTGCAGCCCTCTTAGAGTTAAGAACACCAGCCGCAATGACGGCTCAAATTGGAGCTGGGTATCGTTATCGTATGCTCTTGCAGCACCTGTCGGTACCTGGAGCAGTAACAGGTACAGCCATCAATATAGAAATTCCTAAAGACGCTCTGGGTCAATCGGTGAATCTGAGACCTCTGAACCGCAATGCCTTGGTTCCATACGGTACCACCCCTCTATTTGATCCCTTGGCCGCAGTAGTTCCAGGCAATGTGGGAGCCTATGTCCAAAATGGTTGAGTAGAATTGCAGACCCTGGACATTGAACCACTGGTTCTGAATGGAATTTCACAGCTACCCGGTGATCTGGAGGCCCTTGATGTGTCCGCAACCGGTAAAGTTGAAGTCAGAGATGTCATAATGACGGGGCAACAAGGTGGTGTAGTGGTGGGCTCGTCTTTGGAGCACTGCTTTCATAACCCCTCAAATCCCGTCTCTTTGGATGACTGTCTGCCTTTTGCTGGTGAAGCCTTTGAAGATCACCTGATTGACCCCTGGCCCACAGATGAGGAACTTCTGGCGGGCAGAGTTTCAAAAATCAACTCCCTGAAAATTCAGTCTGATGGATTAGACGCTGGTGCCCTGAAATTCGTGGGGGCAGAACCACTGGCCGACTCAACGGGATATCTAAGAATGAGTTCCGGTACCATTATAACTCCTGTAATGCGTTCGCCCTATGGGCAGAGTGGAACACAACCCGGCCCCTACAAACTGGAACCTGATGGTCTCACCGTTTTGGATTCAGCGCTATTGGTCAGTGATCGGGCTGGAAGTACCGATGCCCGGCAAACTGTATCTCCAGAACAGGCTTTGGAAAGTCCGCTGACGGCCTACACTGTTTTTGATCTGGTGTCACTGGCGCCCCTTTGTCAAAAAAATGGTCAGTACCACATGGCTATTCGTGAAGATTATTGTGCTTCAGTACCTCTGGCTGGAGACAAATACCGAGATATCGATCCCTGTCGTAATTCCGATGGCTCCGTCCTCCCTCTGGTAGGGCTTCCCATTTATTGTTACGCCTCATTTACACAATGGAACCATCCCAATGCCGGATATCTGATAGAAAACCATGTGCACGATGCCGATACAGCCTCGGCCCCACTCTTGATTGAAATCATCAATTCCTCCAGTGCTGGCAAGCGGCTGATTCGCAGGATTTTACCCGCCGAAGCTGTACCTCGTGTGGATACATCTTCCATGACAGCCGAGAACACCTTCGATCAAAATATTTATATCCGTTCTGCCATTGAGGCCTCAACGGATAATCTTAACAAGGCCAGAATCAGCGGTGATAACCAGACGGTTTATATAAAGGCCGAAAACTTTTCGCCCAATTCTACTCCTACGCTTTACCTCCAGAATCAGGGATTTCTACCTAATCTGGAAACCCAGCCCGCGGTTGGAATGGTGGCCCATGCCGGTAGCGCATTCCTGGCCGAAACCAGAATCAGTCAGAATCTTACCGTAAATGGAAATTTACAGGTTTCCAGAGATCTACATTTTGAAAATCCCGCTGGTAAGGAACGATTTTTCTACCTGCCTGGTGATCTTACCGTAAATGACATTTATTTTGGCCCAGCCTCGCAAATTGCGGAACGCCGACTTTTAAATCTGATTGAAGTAGGAGTGCAAAATCGCATAGAGGATTTGTCCAATCCTAATTATTACTTTCAATTTAACAATCTAAGTAAAGTCAATTCCTTGATGGCGACTGGAGATATCACGATTCGGGGTCAGATGGATGTAGATGTAAATGCTGAATTTAAAGCTCAGATGACGGCCGGAGAATTAAACATTGAAAATATTCTGACCACAGAAAAAATTTCGGATGGGGACGACCCTTCCTTTTTTGTAGAGCCTGTCCAGTCAAGCCGAATTCGTGGCCTCAACATCTCCGAGACTCTGCGCACTATGGGGAAACTTACCATTGACAACAATCTGGAAATCGGGGGTACATTGGCAGTCAACGGAAATTTCAGTACCGATGGAACCATTAGTTTGAGTCAAACCGATCAAGTCGCGAGGGGCCGTAAAATTGTTAAAATTTCCAGCCCCGGATACCAGGTCGACCCTGATAAACAATCCACCATTCGCTCCATGACTCTAACCCAATCCTCCAACTGGGACATTTTAGGAGCACTTACCCTGTCACAGCACTTGCATCATCGGGCCCGCTCCCAAGTAGATGGCAATGTTACCGTAAGTTCTGACACCAGAAGCCGTTCTTTGGCTGACAGAAACAATTTTAGCTCCGTATTGGATCCAGCCAGTTTGAGTCTAATGGCATCTGTGGAAGTTGCTGACAGAATCCAAAGTCTTACAGCCACCAGCTTTTCTTCCAATGTATCCATTCAAAATCATCTTTTTGCCACTGGTTCTATGGAAGCCTTTGGCCTGTTAACGGTTGGTCAGAATCTAATCTACCGTAATAGTATCCAAATTACAGATGGCCTATCTTCTCCATTTTCTGTGGATGAACAAGGGCACCTGATTGCCCGTTCCTTAAGTCTGAGTGATGATCTCTTCTTGGATGATTTAAATATTGCTGGCAGTCTAAGACTTGAGGGTGGATCGGCAAATTTTAATGTACCAACCTCCATGCAAACCATGCAGATTATGACCCATAGTCTTTTTGGATACCGGGCACAGCCCCTACCACCCACTCCTTTAACTGATGGTGGAGCCCAAGCTTATATCAGCACAAATCCCATGACCGTGGAAAGTGCTTTTATTATGGACAATTTCGGCCAGATTCGTCTGTATGAGGAACTATCCAGTCAGCAAAGTGTGGCTTTTTCGACCTCTGTTTCTCTGTATGGAGACACCAACCGCATTATGATTTCTGATCAGGCCTCTACCATCAGCACAGTCCGAATCGGTATTAGTGGAGAAAAGGATTTGCATTTAGCGGGAGCATCAGGACAAAGGTTAAGTGCTCGCACCCTCACTTTATCTGAATTTTATGACAGAGATGATCCCACAAACCGCTATATCAATCCTGACGGGCATTCACAAATTGAAGCCTTAAGAATTTCAGATAATCTCTCAGTGGAAGGGCGAATTACTGGGCCACAATTTTTGGATCTTGACTCCAATCGACTCGTCAATTTGAACCAGTTATCCAGCCTGTATTCCTTGGAAGTATTGAGAAATACCACGGGAGAAAATCTAAATCTGCCTGGATTTATCTTAAACGCTCAGGCCCAAAGCCCTGGACAGACCCTATTAGACTGGCAAAACCTCCTGCTTCACAAATCCGAAAACCTAATCCGTAGTGGCACTTCTGTAATGTGGGATTCCACCCTGCATATTAACAACACAACAGGCATCCGTATCGCCGACAGTAGTGCAGGGGCCGGCATCCTTTTAACCCCTGGCGATCTAAGCACCTTGATTGATGGAAGTTATGCCGATTATTTGCACTCCCACGACTATCTTGGTGGAGTCCCCATGGATGATTTTGCCAGAATTGATGTAGAGAATACTGTCCCCGTATCCCAAAGAACCACTGAAAATCGCGCCTTTCGAGCCATTGAAGACCAAAATGTATATACTGCCACTGGCCTGACATTTCTGATCGCCCCCAAATCCCCTACTACAACAAGACCTGTTTTTGCCATTCTAAGGCCAGATGGCAGTGTAATGGCCTCACTTACGGAAACAGGTCTTTTAAGAAGCACTGGTTTTACAGGTCGTGGTGACCTTTTACAAAATATCGGTGGTGCCCATGCCGAGTTTCCTGTGTTTGTTGCCGGAACCATACCTGGAAATCGATTAAAAAATGATTCCGTCACTGGTGAAAACCTGCAGACACAGGCTCTGTTAACCAGGCATTTTCTGAATAATTCCCTTCCAGGCAGGGTTTTAAAGGCCGACGGGTTTGGCATAGCCTCCATTGCCGACAACTCGGTGGGAAATCCTGAAATAGCTCCAATGTCTGTACAAAATGTGGCTATTGGCCTATCTCAGATCAACTCACGAATTGTCTCCAACAGCTCTATTTTTAGTCGCAATATTGCTGATACAAGCATTCAATCGAGCCTGATTCAGACCAACAACCTCACCAACCGGGTCTTTGCCATGGATTCCGTGAGCTCTCCAAAAATTCAGAATCAGTCCATTCTGCAATCCAAAATGTCAACAAACTCCGTGAACTCAGCAAAAATTATTTCGGATTCTCTCTTTGGCTCTGTCTTTGCGAGTGACATTCTCTCCGAGATCAAAATCCAGACAAATGCTGTGGATACCAGTAAATTTGCTCACGAAATTCTGACCAATTCTGATTTTTCACTTGAGGCTGTAACAAGCGTTAAAATTGATGATTATTCCATCATGAACTCTGCTATCATGACCAACAATCTCAGTACCGCTGTTTTAGAAGATCGAGCCATTGGTCATGAACAGATTGGTAACTCAGAAGTTCAAACTATTGATATTTCATCTCTGGCTATTCAGCCCAGTACAGGATTACCCCTGCTGCATAAGATCGCCAATCAGGCTGTGACCAGCATAAAAATTCAGGATTTGAATGTAATCGGAACTCATTTTGAAGCTGAAACCATTACTCTTTCCAAGGTCATGAACAATACGGTGAGTTCGACACAGATTACCAGTGGTTCCATAGCCAATGAAGACATTCTCTCCTTCACTCTGATGGGAGAAAAAATTGCCGATCAAAGTTTTGTCTCCACCCAGTTTGCAGACGCGTCCATCCTAAATGTCCAGATTGACGACGGGGTATTTGGGCCTTCCCAGATTGCCACTGACAGTCTCAATTTTTTATCCTTTGGAGATGGGGTGATTACCCTAAACAAAGTATCAGCCAACACACTGCTTTCAACTCACATCGTTGATTTAAGCTTGATTAACCAAAGTTTTTCAGATAACTCCATTACCCTGGAAAAGTGGCTCTTGCAAACAATCACAGGAGTCAAAATTTCCACGGAAGCCGCTGACTTAAGTAAAATGAGAACAGGCAGTGTAGATTCTTTAAGGGTACTGGCCCATCAAATCACCACAGCAGCTCTTGCTCCCCTTTCCATTACGAGTCTTCCCATTGGGGAAAGACAGGTTCCCCAAAACAAATTTCAGCCCCTGACCATTGAGACTCAAGATATTGGCGATGCACAAATCACCGAACGCATTGTTGCCCCACAATCAATTTTTAGTACCAGTATCATAGATTTGTCCATTACCGGTTCTAAAATTCCCGCCCTGCTTATGACTAGTGGACTGTTTGCTTCTGATGCTGTCACTGAAACCAAAATCATGGATAATCAGATCACGGCACAACTGTTAGCTCCTTCATCTTTGATATCCCAGAATTTTGTATTAGATACCCTGACTGGCATTCATCTGGACCTAGATAGCGTTTCTTCAAGAACCATTGAGACCCAACAGGTTCTGACCACCCACATAAGCAATCTAAGTATCTATTCTGAAAATATTGCCGCCGCCCAAATTGATTCCAGAATTGTACTTGATGGCTCCATCACCGCTGAAAATATCCTGACGGAAAGCCTCACCGGTTCTGATTTTGCCTTAGCTGTGGCTACCGGCGGCAATGTTTTGATCGGAGCCGTTACCAATTCAAAAATTAAAGCATCTTCGATTGATGGAATTCGCTTTCTGGCACATACGCTTGAGGTCCGTCATGTGCATCCTCAAACCCTCACTTCAGACAGCATAAACCCTCTATCTATCAGTAGTGTGGAAATTCTGGACCAGTCTCTACCGCATACAGTTTTTGTAAGTTTTGTGATTGGTGATGAGCATTTAGCTCCTACAGCCCTGACCACCCGAGTTTTTGCCTCTGATGTAGTGACCTCTTTTAATATCGCTACCCAGACCTTGTTGGAAACTGACTTTGCATTAGGTTCCGTAACCAAACGACAGATTGTTACCAATACCCTACTGAATTCTGAATTCTCTGATTCCTCCATCCTAACTACCCATATTTATGATTTTAGTCTGACCCATCGCGAGATAGAGGATCTGGCCTTTAACCCAGATCGAATTCAACTGCGGTCCGGCACCAGCAAAGGTCTTCATGCTCTTTTTCAAGCCCCCGATCTCTCGGATGTGCAAAAAATTGCCTCTTTTAATGATAAAACCGTCCTGCTTTTTAGCCCCTCATCTGGAGTGTATCGCAGAGATTACACCTCTGGAATGCTTCAAAAAGTGTCTGACTTTAATCAGGGCGTGGACTTTACTCATACCTTGGGAACCAGACAGGTCTGGGTAGTTTCAGGTGCCAATCTTTATTATTCCTCAGAACAGGGAAATAACCTTAAACTGGTACATACTTTCCCCCAAGCATTGCAACACATCGAATTTAATGAATCTTTGCACGGGGTGGCCATCACTAGGTTGGGAGCATATATATCCTATAGCTCTGGCAAGGAATGGAAAGAGGTATTGACTGGCGGGGATTTCCGCAACATGACCTATTTTTCTGATCTAACTTATCTATGGGTAACTGATCATCTGGGACAGGTATACTATTCTTCAAATTCCGGTCTATCCTGGCAAATTGTAACCACAATCGGTAATACCAATACCTTTACATTCAAAATGCGGATGAGTAGTCCCAACGACGGACATTTTGCCTATTATGATGGTGCTAATATCGTGATGTCCAAGACAACGGATAACTGGGTATCCTATGTGCCCGCGCCTTTGGCTGTTGTTGGTGTTCCCGTGTATTCCAGAGCAAGCCTTACCCAGAACGGACAGATGGTATTAGCCAATGGGCTTTCCTATTCTTTGGATCATGCAAACTCTCTTCGTATAACCAGAGGAGCCCCTGCGGGCATTTCAGGAGGCCAAACAATTCTGGACTCCAACATCGTAAACGATGATTTGCGAGTGTCCCTGTTTAGGACTGGGGATCACGGCAATGATCTTTATTTACAGTTTGCCACTGAAACGGGAGTTCCAGCCACTGTTAATCATGAGTTTTTTAGCCTTAATGATGAAACCGCAGCCCATAGGGAAAAAACCCTGATATCAAGAGTTGATGCCACTCATTTCTGGCTTAAACAGGGCCATAGAATCTATCGATCCACCAATACTGGATTAAATTTTACGGCCATGAAAGCCACCACTTTAAATTCCCCCATCTGGAGTGCCTCCTTTTTTGATGGCTTAGACGGATTTGCTGCCCTAGAAAATGGGGATCTGATTAAGACAGTGGACGGAGCTTTAACCTGGACCTCTGTGATTACAGTACTGCCTCCGGTGGCAGGAAGGCTGATTTTTGCCCGTAGTGCTACAAGGGGCTATTTGGTCGAACCTGCATCCAGAGTCGTTCGCTCCTCCACCGCAGATAATTTTGGTACCGTGGCGACATACAACGCTCCAGCAGATGCCGGAACAATCCGCTTCGCCAAACTTTCAGGGCAGGACTTAATCTGGTCTGGGGATGATGGTTATTATGGTCGTGTCGATTCCACAGCCTCTGCCACTTTGGAAACCCAGCTCCCAGCCGGATATCAGGTGAATCTATCTGCCATCAGTTCTGATGGTAACGGTGGCTATTTTATGGGTGGTATTGCCGGTCAGCTTTACCACTTAAAATCGGGAGAAACAGTTCCTGTAAATCTCGGATCCACCTATCAGGGCAGTGCCAATCCGATTCGCGATATTTGTGCGGTGGATACTGAAGTTTTTTTGGTGGCTGGATTAGGCCAGGATACCAAAATGTCCTGGGATGGGGGCCGAACTTTTAGAAAAATTCTGGCTGACGAATACGATTCCACCCTATTTACCTCCTGTTATATGGGGGCAGATGGTTCGCTTGGTCTGGCCGGTCCCCACAATCCAGGTTTTTTCCTAAGAATTGGTACTGGTATGGATTCCGATAGATTTGCATCGCATATCTTAATCAATACACAAATTAATCCTGGGTTCACTGGGGCGCAGATTACTCCACTTACACTTGAGGGTGATAAGTTGGAAGCTTTATCGGTTACAGGAGATAAAATTGTTTCCCGAAGCATCATGGTCAGTAAAATTGCTTCTCACTCAGTGGACTCCAACAAGATTCAGGCCGCTACCCTTACCAATCGAATTTTTTATGACAATTCCATCACCAATCCAAAAATTGGCACAGACATCAGTGGTGCTAAAATCGGAGATAATATTATTTTGGGAGTTGATTTTGCCAATGTCTCCATCACTTCCAACCTGATTAAAACCAACTCACTATATGCAGGTGCCTTAACTCAAACAGATGCCTTAGCCTTAAGAGATGAGGACTTTGCGGCTGAAAATATTTTGACTCAACATTTAAGGAGTCAAACATTTGCAGGATCTCGTCTCGCCCCGGGAACCTTAAGGGAACATAATTTTGCCGATCAAAGTCTTACCTCGATTGTATTTACAACAAACACCATATCTCCAGACAAGGTTGATGCCAACACCTTTTCCAGCCAGCAGATTTTGGCACAACAGTTGGAAGCCTCACACTTTTCTGCCACAGGAGCCATCACAAGTTCTGTTCTGGCTAGTAGTGAATTCTGGCAGGATCAGATTCCTAATGATGCCATACAAACTGCCTCTTTACAGGATGAGGGCTTTGATTCCTCTCATTTAAAAAGTCGTGTTGTGAGTGGGGCCATCATTGCCAATAATTCCGTAGACTGGGTAGCTATGATGACTGCGTCCATTGAACTGTCCCAGATCGTTTCTGACTCTTTAAAAGGAATTGATTTTGCCCCGGGAACAATAACCCTTGATCAAATTGCGGATGGGGTCATTAATGAATCCATCATTCAGGATTACAGCATCGAAGCATTTCAGATTAACCCCGCAGACATTACCAGCTCCAAAATTGCCTCCCAGTCCGTATCTGGCTCTCACAGTTATCTGACTACCCTGACTGCCAATGTCTTAAGAAATCTTGAGTACCAGGGTACTAAATTTCAAGCAGGAGTAATTACCAATTCCAAACTAGCGGCTGATACCCTCACTAGCGGCAAATTTAAAGACCTTACCGAAGCCTCTTTAGCCACGGCCTCATTTGGAACCACAGATGCAATTTTGTTTCAGCCAAGGGTTACGGGGAATGACTTGGATGTTTTATGGAGTAATGGCCCCACCAATTATCAAACTCTGGGCCTAAGTGTGGGCAATTCACCCCTCATGAGTTCGGCCCGCTTCTCTCATGATGGTTCCATGGTAGCCTTTGCCCTTTTGGAAGACGGACTGTGGAAGTTAGCCTATGCCGATCGAAACTTCACCTCTATTCGCAGACTACCAATCACTAGCAATGAAGATTTACAGGCTGGTTTTCAATGGGATAAAAATGGCAGAGACTTTTATTACAAGGTCAAAGCCAGTGAGGATGTGTATCGATTCAATACGGAAACTGAAGACAGTACATGGGTAGCTGGGGTTGGTGGAGATACCGGGATCAAAAAAATTGTCTTTTCTGGAGGGGCTCTCGATAGTTTTGAGAATAACTATGTCTACCACTATGGTGCCAATGCCTATCACACTGGCAATATATGTGATCCTCACGGGGTATCCTTAGTAACCGACATTACCATGACTCCCAACGGCAGATATGTGGCCAACTATCTAAGTACGGGGGTACTCAGAATCTGCGACAAAAATGATGGCAGCCTAGTTTACAGTTCCAATATCCCAATCAACACCTTGTTGTACCACCCAACCGACAATCAGCATCTGTGGTTTATTGGTGGAACAAACCGCCTAAGTTACGCACCCGTCCCTTCCATGAGTCCAGTCAGTCAGGTAATCAGCGTTTTTGATGCGGCTCATAAC
>DITF01000173.1 GCA_002422125.1 bacterium UBP17_UBA6191 | reverse complement strand
AGAAAATGAAACAAGGCCATATCATATTCGCCGTTATTCATGTAAGTGACGCCCTGATTAAAAAGTAGTTCTGCGTCCGCTGAGAGAGGAGAGTCGATAGGCAGAGTCGGATTCACGGCCACTGGTTCAGGTCGATGTTCTAGGGGCACTTCATTGGGTTCAGGGTCCCTGCCAAAGGCTGCCGCAAATTCATCATCGGAAATTTCCAGAGCTACAGAAACTACTCTAATCGGTGTGGGTGGCTTCTCAGGCTGTTTGCTTGGCTCAGTCCCGCTGACTGAAGGCTTAATTTGCAAATCTTCAGGTCGGACCGACAAGACCGCATCCTGAGGCTGTGTTCTGAGGTTTTCCGCATTCTGCTGTAACTCACGAAGTATGCGCGGATTGTTTGGCATCAAGACCACTAGCTGCTGCAACACCTGCCTTTGTTTCAAATATTGCCTGGAATTGCCGTATGTCAAGGACAAATACCACATACTTTTTCTATGATTGGGAAACTTGGTCAAAACCTTCTGAAAATGATTTGCAGCCCTAGCAAAGCGAACATTTGGCTCAACTGAGAGATCCCTAAGTGTAACCAACGCTGCATGAAAATGAGCCTTATAATCCTCTGGATTCAAAGACAGGATTCTGGCCCAATACTCTAAAGATTCAGAATGCTTCTTCTTTTTCTCAAATGCCAGGGCCAGATACCTCAAAGTTGTCATGTTGTTCGGCTTCATAGAGCGAACAATGGTCAACCAATGATAAATCGCTGTATCAATGTCGCCTTTTCTGGCATACATCAAACCCAGATAAAATTTGACCACCGCAATTTGTCTGGTACGCATGATCTCTTCAAGTTGCGAAATTGACTTATCGTAAAACCTGGGATCGGTGGCTCCCTTTTGAGCATAGGCTCTGGATAGAACATAGCGAAGCTTCAGGTTGTTGGGATAAGCATTTACCCTCTGCTCGATCTCAGGAATACTGACAGAACCCACATCATCTGATCCCCATCCAGACGAAAGCAGGCACAATAACATCAAAAGGGAAAAAAGAATGTTCATTCGATTAAGCTGGCTCTATCTCCATCAGAACCTGATCCTTCAAAACAACCTCGGAGTTGTTGACCAGAATTTTCCTTAAAATCCCCTCATGGGGGGATTTGATCTGGTTCATAATTTTCATGGCTTCCACAATGCAGACTGTATCCCCAGCCTGTACACGGTCCCCCTCTTTCTTAAATGGTTGCGCATCGGGACCTGGAGCTTTGTAAAATGTACCTACCATGGGAGATACAACTTTCTTAAAACTAGAGGATGGAGAAACCTTGGGAACTTCCTGAGGGGGTAAATTTGCCGAACCCGAAGTGACCACAGGTGCTGCCGATACAGAAGCCTGGAGTGGATAATTCGAGGCGGCCACCCCGTTTTTACTGAGATGAATTTTCTCCGAGCCGTTTGTGATGGAGATTTCATCAATTCCGTACCTCTCGGCCCACTGCATCAATTCTTTGGCTTTGTTTAACAAGTCCTGCATAATTCACAACTTCCTAACATTTATCATCCCGGCCTTATTTTCCCATTGTAAGCCTTAATTCTCAAGAGCATTATCCTGATCTTCACGAATTTGTCCAGTAGAAGAGAAAAAGACAAGCCAGAGTGAGCCCGGTTCCAAAAGCAAAGGCTTCCCGTCATCTTCAAGATAAACTGTTGGCAAAAATTCCGAATCTTTTTGCCAAAAACCTGTGCGACGAACCCCTCTAAGATAGGCCGTAAACCGGCCCTGACCAATCACACTGCTATCTGCGCCTGGCTCCACAACATGTTGCAAAATCAAATTGGGCGCAGTGAAAACTGGCATCCCTTCCTCATTTAGAGTTTTTTTCCCGTTAAACCTTCTCTGCCATCCCTGAGTGCCTGGACTCAACTCAAAACTCAATACATCTGCATTTGGTAAATCCAGATGTACAGACATCACAGAGTTTTCCTGGTATGGGTACCCAGTTTCCCGAACCGCAAACAATGTCAGTGGATCGACCGGTTTTCTTCTCAGCCTATATCCAACCTCTTCCCACTTCACGGGCTGTACAAATAGTTGTTGCCGCGGATGATTTCCCTCTCTAATAAAGGCCATGGATGCATCATTCTCTTCAATGGTCAAATAATCCGCATGCCACCTTAGTGCATCAGCCTGAGGACTCATGCCAGCATGAAAAATCAAGGCCCGGGAGGCTATCAGATATTCAAGCATTCCTCTTCTCAAGCCACCTAAAGCCCCCAGTCTCTCTCGCTTTAGCCCCGATTCAATACTTCCATACAAAGCCATAAATCCAGCATCTGAACCAGCAAAATCCATGACTACCAAAGCATGTTCCATTCCCCGGATTCGATTAGAATCCTGTGAAAATACTACTGCGTATGGTACCGATTCGATACCACCTCCCGACACAGCATGCGGTAAAACTGGCAAATCTCTTGGCAACTCCTCATTGAGTCTGGGTACTGTATAATGGTACAACTCATCAGCTTCAACCAGCTCTGTATCCAAGCTACGGGCAATCCTGAGATCAGGATCAACTTCCAAAAGACCCAATAAAATTTTTGCGGATTCCTCAAATTCACCCATTTCGTATACAGTTCTGGCAAGCCAAAGGGCCGCTGGCAGATACTCTTTAAATTCCAGCGTCACTTTGCGAAAAATTGCAGGCGCTTGTTTATAGGTGGTTGTGGTTCGCAAAAAAAACGCTCTATAACCTCTTTGCATCTCCTTAAAAATCTCAGCACCGCTCACAGGTTTTTGTGAGGCCTGTGATACAAAGGAACGAGCGGCTAATAGTTTTCCCACTCTCAGTTGCGAAGAGCGGGCATATAAATCCAGAGGACTCATTTTAGCCACTCGGCGAGCCAATCTTTGGATCTGCAACACCGTTAGATTTTTTTGCCTTTTGGAAAGCTCCACAAAATGAGTTTCCCCAATCAGCTTCTGTAAATCCTCCAGCCGCGATTCCAGCTCAACCGTGATCAGAGGTGCCCTCTGCCACAAGCGACTTGTTTCAGTAAGCTTCTCTTCCTTTAGAACATGAGGATCGAGTAAATATATATCTTCCAGTTTTCTGACAATTTCACGAAGGTCTCTTTGCAGGGACTGAATATCCTGGCGCAGAATTGAGGACGACTTGGAACGAGTATTATACTCAGTCCCAATTCTGACTGGCTTAGCAAAGACAACGGCAACGGAAACAGCTGACAAAAGGATCAGGGAAAGCGTTTTAGGTGATACAAACTGCATTGATTTACCGGACTTCCCAAAAGGAGTGTGTACGCGCTAGAGGATTCGAACCTCTGACCCACTGCTTAGAAGGCAGTTGCTCTATCCGACTGAGCTAAGCACGCACACTCAAAAATCTGTGAGGAAGGATAAACAGGAATGATGGTGAAGTCAAGGCAGAATATGCCAAAGTGCCTACTAAGTCGATGTAGCGAAACTCTCTTGACCCAGAATTCTTTGTAACCTGAAACATTTTTGAAACAGACTGCGTATAAAGGTTTGAACTTATTGCGAACAACATCAGGTGAGGAGACCACCATGTTCAGGAAAACCATTATTTACTCATTGATTCTGTCACTGGCTGCGCCTGTTCAGCTCCTAAGTGTCTGGGCCCGCGTTGTGCCCGGCAGCCTGGCTGAGGCTTCCAGAAATGCCAGTGCCGAGCTTCATGATCGCACCAACCTTGATAGGGTTCCAGGAATGGATGGGGTGGAGACCGTTAGTCCGCCCGTGGATGCAACGCCACCAACTCCCCCTGTAACATCAACCCCGGTTGAACCTACTCCACCACCAGTTGTTACGCCTCCTGTGGTGCAGCCTTCCGATCCCGTTGCGCCCATTACTCCTCCCAGCGCAGATACGCAAAAAATTAAAAATATGTACATCTGCCTTTTAAGAGAGCTTCAGCATCAGGTTGCTCATGGTGGCTCTTACAGATACGCTAATGTGCAGCCGCTCAGCACCAACGAGATCATGGGTGCCGGTCGTGAAACTGTGATTGGATTTGATGTAACCATTGATTACACC
>DITF01000112.1 GCA_002422125.1 bacterium UBP17_UBA6191 | reverse complement strand
CCCAAAAAGTCCCTAGCAATAATTCCAAGATTCCGAAGAACACAAAGAACCTGCTGGTTACCTCTGCAATTGTTTGGACTTTGACGGACGTAACCTTGTTTTTGAGCTTCTCCTTACTTCTAAGGAATGCCATCTTGTCCTTGTGTCTTTAGATGTGTTCTCCAAGACTCTAGTCTTGGTTCACATCAAATTCACGGGACTTCATGGCCTTGCTCCCAAAAACAAAGCGCCTGAATTCTTTTCAGAACCAGACTCTCCATTTGAGCCTTTGTGGCATGCCGCTTGGGATTGCTCCCGGGCGGTTTAGCCATCGCGCCATCCAGTTCGTTCACTGAAGGAAGAATAGTATGCACTACACTTGTTATATCTGTCAAGGTTTTTTGAAAATATTTTTTGCTTGGCTGCTCAAGCTATTTGCATTTTCACGGTCGTATTTTAGCATACCGTCAAACCGTAACAAACCAAGCTTGGATCGAACCAATAGATTCATAAATTGCTTTAAAGATGCCGAGGATAATATACATACTGCATGACTCAAAACACTGACCCTGAATACATCGATCGACTGCCTGCCCTCATTCAGGTGTTTCAATCCTTAGCTAACTTTAATAATCTTGAAGATCTGTTAAAGTTTGTGATTGGATCTGTTACCCGCTTAATTGATGCGGAGCGCTCCTCTCTGTTTCTGGTTGATGATCAGAATAATGAATTATATTCCACCATTGCTGAGGGAACCGGGGGGCAGGAAATCCGCTTCCCTGTTGGCACTGGAATTGCGGGAAGTGTAGCCCAAAAAAAGGCCACCATTCTTATTCCTGATGCCTATTCTGATCCGCGATTTAATCCTGCCTTTGATGTAAAAAGTGGATTTAAGACCCGCAATATCTTGTGTATGCCCATGCAAAATATTGAGGGCAAAGTGATCGGGGTAATTCAAGTTCTCAACAAATGTGTTGGGGGGTTTTTACCTTCTGATGAGCTATTGTTAAGTTCCTTTTGTACCCATGCTGCCGTCTGTATTGAATCAACCCTTTTGTTTTGCAAGATGGAGGAGATTGTATCAAGTCGCACAAGAGAATTAAGTCTGGCCCTGGAATCCAATCGTCTGATTCTGGAAAACATCAAGGATGGCTTTTTAATCTGTGACCGATTTGGCACAATTCAAAGTGGATACTCCAAATCCTGTGAATCTCACCTAAAACAAACAAATTTATCGGGTCAAAATCTTTTAAAGTCAGAGTTCTTGCCACTGAATCCCGCTGAAGGTGACTGCCTAAAAAATCTTCCCGAATGGATCCAGTATGGTTTTGATAATCCCGAAATGAATCAATGGGAAGAATTATCAGAGATGCGGGTAAAACTGAAGGGATCTTTTCTGAACCTTCGGTTTCAGCGCCTGTTTCAAAATGCTCAGGTAACTTCTTTGATGGTCTTAATATCTGATATCTCGGAACAGATTCAACTTGAAGAAGAAGTGGCCCAAAAAGAGATGGAATCTTCACAAACCCTCATTTCCATTAGCAGTATGATTCAACATGGGAAAGCCCAATTTGAACACTTTTTACAGCAATTGAAAGAAGGGCTTACGGAAATGTCCCAGCTTTTGGTTAAGAGCCCGATCCAAAATATTGATTCCATTTTTCGTATTGCTCACACTTTAAAGGGCCTGAGTCTACAGTTTAGTATGGAACATATCGCGGCCAAACTTCATCAGGAAGAAGACAGACTTACCATCATCCGAAGTCAAGGTTCCTTAAGCCCTGAGGAGTCGCAGTTTGTAGAAGCCGGTGTTCAAGCACTTCTTACCCTTGCCGCCAGAGCCGAAGCCGTTTTTGAAAAGGTCTTTTTAGGTGTTGACTCCGACCGAATCAGCATACCAAAATCGGAATGGAATGCTTTATTGGCTCAACTTCCACCTCAGATATACGAACAGATTATAAAATACCAGCCCAACACCATACATTGGATTTCGAATCAGTTAAAAATGGATGCCCAAAAAGTAGCAGAGGCCCTAGGAAAACAGGTAGAGATTATCACCCAACTAAGACCTACCGAGTTTTCACAAAAGGTTTCAGATAAACTATTAGGCTGTCTCATGCATCTGATTCGCAATGCCTTGGATCACGGCATGGAAACCCCAGAAGAAAGAACCCGTCTTGGTAAAAAGCCTAGCGGCTTCATTTCCATCAGTATGACTGAGAAAGCAGATTGTTTCCATCTAAGCATTAAAGATGATGGTCGTGGTTTAAATCTGGATAAAATCCGCCTCAAGGCAAAAGACAAATTTAAAATCCATAAGTCTATGAGCAAATCTGAATTGCAAAATTTAATATTTGAGCCAGGCTTCTCTACCCAGGAACAAGCCTCAGTTGTATCAGGAAGAGGGGTGGGCCTCGATTATGTCAAAGCCACCATAATGGCTTGCGGTGGTAACATCTCTGTAGAGTCAGATCCTGGAATTGGTACTTGTTTTTTTCTAAATATCCCTAAACATTACGAACTACAGGACAAGGCCGAGCATCCTGGTTTATGACGAGCCCATTCTGGCCGTCTCTTAGTGAATTGTTTGTGTTCCGGCAAATCGGCATAAGGGTTCTTTAATCCATCCATCAACTCGGCGATGCGACTATAATCCCCATTGGATGCCATATCGATGGCCTCCTGAACCAGATAGTTGCGTAAAACAAAACTTGGATTTACTCTTTGCATCAACTCCCGGCGTTTTAAAGAATCCAAACCCTGTTTTTGGGTCTTTTGCCTGTATTTTCTAATCCAGGATCCAAACTGTCTCTTGTAGGACTCCTGTTTATAAGACTCGTCATAATATGCTGGCAAAAACCCAGAGATCAGATCCTCAGTAGTCAGCTCTTCATGGAAGGGAAGATCGATTAACAGGCGAAAAAACAGAGTAAAATCCGTCTCCACTGCAACTAATAGACTCATTAGCTCACCAAGCAGAATCTCATCCTCTGCCCCATTATGTTCTAAAAACCCCAGTTTATGAAAAAAGGCCTCATGATAGGCCTGATTAAAGGTTGGAGCATAGATAGATAAGCCTTCCTCAATATATTTTTTATCCAGAATCGGCAGCAAGGAAGAAGCCAGACAAGTCAAATTCCAGTAGGCAATTTCTGGTTGTTTCCCATAAGCATATCGATGAGTTGAAAAGTCGGTAGTGTTTGGAGTCCAAGACGGATCAAAGACCTCAAGCCACCCGTATGGTCCATAATCCAGAGTCAGGCCCAAAGCTGACATGTTATCCGTGTTCATTACACCATGAACAAACCCAACCCTCTGCCAATCCACCATTAACAGTGCAGTTCGTTTGCAGATTTCATAAAACCAGCGCGCATAAGCCTCCTTACCAGTACCGTACTCGGGGAAGTGATGCCGTATCAAATACTGTAAGAGCTTTTCCAAAATATCATTTTCCGAAGAATCTGCCAGAATCTCAAAACTTCCAAACCGCAAAAACGAAGGAGCAACTCTACAAACAACTGCCCCAGGCTCAAGCTCTGCATTTCCATCGTAAAACATATCGCGCATTACCATATCCCCAGTGCTGACAAGACTTAATGCTCGCGTGGTTGGTATTCCCAGATAAGCCATAGCCTCACTGCACAAAAACTCTCTTAACGAAGAACGAAAAACGGCTCGGCCATCACCTCTACGGGAATATGGGGTTTCCCCTGCCCCCTTAAGCTGAATCTCAAATCTTGATCCCTCAGGATTCAATATTTCTCCCAGAGTAATGGCTCGCCCATCCCCTAGCTGCCCGGCCCAGTGACCAAACTGATGCCCACCATATCGGGCGGCATAGGGTTTCATGGACCCAAGTACCAGATTGCCTGACAAAATATCAACCGCAATACCTGTTTTTTCAGCCACACCAATTCCCAGCATTGCAAACAATTCCTCAGAATATGCAATCAGCTTTGGAGACCCCACTGGTTCAGGCTGCACTAAGGAATAACAGGCCTTACTCACATTTCTCACAGAATTTACCAGATTTGGATCCCCTGGCAGCTCTTCCACAAACGAATTGGAAAAGACCATTGATTCAAGATTTTTTTTCATACCAAGCAGAATACCTGGAATTGTTACAGTCATAAATACAAATGCATTAAAATTTGATCCTCTCCTGCATTCACAGAACAGGATAGTCTCGGCCAAGGTTTACAGCCAACCTTACCTAAAGCTCCTCGTCCCTGCTCCATCAAAGAGACCGGAGTTTCGCTATTGTTGGAACAGCTTGCGTCTCATCCAGACATTACACTCATGGACTCAATTCTTGATCCCCAGCTCCCGCCTAAACTGTCTAAGGAGAGCCAAGGATCTATCAATCTCCTCCCGATGATGCAGGTAGGTATGATGAAGCGAGCAAAGGGTG
>DITF01000029.1:930-3820 GCA_002422125.1 bacterium UBP17_UBA6191 | reverse complement strand
GCTGGCTTAGTCACTGTGTTTATGCTGACATCCTTCTTTTTAACTCTTATGGTTTCTAAAGGCATGGTAGACAAAGAAAGCTTTGCCGGTAGAGCCATGCAGATGCAGTTTCCTGTAAATCCTCAATAATATTATTTTATCATGAACAGGTTCTCAGACTGTTTTTCTTGATTGCCACCGGAATTTGTAAATGTTCGGTGCAATCGGTATTTCATAAGCTGTGAGCATCTGAATCCATATAAATGATGAACCGAATTTATGATCATGAAAGTAGTGGTTTTTGGGTTCATTCTGGTTATAGTGGGTTTTGGATTGTCGGGGTTTGGTTCAGTTCCCAAGGGGTTTTATCTGGTACTTGAGGCCAAAAATCCCGTATTTGAACAGAAGCTAGCGATGCAGGCTCAAGGGCAAGGCATTGAAATGCTGATTACACCAGTCAGCCGCAGGACTGGAGTGCCCCAGCAGATTCGCATTGAGGGTAAGGTTACTCTTCAGCCTTATCAGTCCGGTATGGATACGCCCTTTGGAAAAATGGGATTAAAATCGGGATACCAGTCTGCCTGGGCTGAGGCAAACCTCCTTTTTTATGTCGCAGGCAAAGATGAGCCGGAGCATCAGATTTTTCATGTTTTTGGCTCGCAGGAATGGTCCACTTCCCACGAGCTATATCAAGCACTCAGTTCAGATATTGTTTCTCAGCTAAAAGAGTATCTTAAACCGTAACTGTTGTGGTGTTAAAGGTCTTTGGATCCACAACATGGGGCCAAGCTTCTTCCAAAGTGACCCGTCCTGTTTGCACCATGATTTTTAATGCCTGATCCAGACTGATCATACCCTCTTTTTTGGAGGTTTCAATTACAGTTTGCAATTGCTCGGTTTTTCCGTCCCGGACAATATTTTTTACGGCAGGAGTTGCGACCATGATTTCACAGGCTGGTACGCGCTCCTTACCGTTTTTGTGCCGTAATAGTCTTTGGGAAATAATCGCTCTAAGATTAAAAGCTACCTGCTTGCGGATATGGGCCTGTTGCTCTTCTGCAAAAAAGTCCATCAACTGCTCGACGGCAGAGGTAGCAGTGGGAGCGTGCAGGGTGGTTAGCACTAAGTGTCCGGTTCCGGCTAAGGTCATGGCTGTTTCCACGCTCTCAGAATCTCTTAATTCTCCAATCAGAATGACATCAGGGTCCTCTCTTAGGGTGGCCCGGATTCCTAACGGGAAAGATGGTACATCCCTTAAAACTTCTCTTTGCGAGATATAGCAGAGTCGGCTTTGGTGAATGTATTCAATGGGGTCTTCAATACAGACAATATGTTTGTGAAACAAAATATTGATGTAGTTGAGCATGGCCGCTAGGGTGGAAGTTTTACCTGAGCCTGTAGGCCCGGTAAGAATAATTAATCCAGTTTCCAGATTGCACAATTTCTGTAGAATTGGGGCGGGAAGATTTAAAGTCTCAAAAGTAGGAATTTTTTCCGTGATAAATCTTCCGGCAAGCTCATAACCCTGTCTGGTCTTAAAGATGTTCATACGGAGTCTGCGACCACGGCTGGATTCGTAGGAGGCATCGACCTGATGGTTTACCTCAAGGTATCTCAAAAGTTGAGAGGGTAAAATCTGATGGATAAAAACCAGAATATGTTCTGGATTCAGACTGGCTTGACGCATGGCCAAAAGCTTGCCCTTGACCCTCAAAATCGGGGGTTGCCCGATCTTGAAGTGAATGTCGGAGGCATCAAGATTGCTGGCATGTTCTAAAAGCTCTTCTAGTGGAGTCACATAATTAGGCATTCCAGAAACATCCGGGAGTTTCACTTCATATAGACTTGCCATGCCCTGAGGCTGCTGAATGATGATGGATTGTGGACCATGAGAGGAAGGTGTGGTAGACGCAATCGATTTTTCCACTTCTTCTTCAATCTGCCAGAGGCTCGGAGCCGTTTTCTGAAGTTGTTTCTTTAAAAATTCAGCATTAGCCAGACGGAAGCGGCGCACAGCATGCATTGGATTGATATCGGATTGGTTTAATAGCTGGGATATGAGGCTTTCAGCTCCTTTTAATTCCATTTGTTCCATGGTTCGTAAGGACCAGAATCGGATATGTTCGTTTTGAGATAAGCCGCCTGAAAGAAGCCAGGGGATGGGGTTTGATTGTAATTTGGCAAATAGTTCGGAAGTTTTTTGCCTCACTTCCCAGAAACTATTGGCAAAACTTTCCAACATGATTTCACAGGCATCATCCTGATCCATGGAAGCCACAACATCCAAAGCCAATAGCCTAAGTTCCTTACTGGAAGCTGAATTCAAAATGGAGGCAATGGCCGGAAGGGTCGTGACCTGCTTTAAGATCCTGAGACTTTTTAAAGCCCAGAAAACATCATTGTCTTCCTTGCTTTCCAGGGCATTTAAGAGGGGAGGTATAGCATAAGTTCCGAGCAGGGAAATTTTTTCGGTGGCTAAGCGTCTTAAGGCCCACTTTTCATCCCGAAAACAACGAATCAGAGTGGATGCCGTGTTTTGGTGCTTAAAATTTCCCAAATGCGAAATAGCCAAATAACGCACAGAATATTCTGGACTTAAAAACAAAGATTCCAGTTTTTCCAGGACGGAAGCATCAAAACATTATTCAATTACTCTTAAAAGGACTTCAAGGGAGCGTTGGTCGGGCGGGTTTTTAACAATCTCTAGCATTTCGTCCCGTAGGGGTAGGGCTAGTTTTATAAGGCTTCGTCTTACTTCTTCGTGTATCAAAAAAGAATCGGTCTTCAAAAAATTCAAAAGAGTTCGGATGATTTTTGGGTCTTCAATTTCCCCAAGATTAGAGACGGCAAAAATTTGCAACTGCTCATTTCTGGGGTCATGGCGAAAGAAGGTTGAAAAATAGCGAATGGC
>DITF01000029.1:0-923 GCA_002422125.1 bacterium UBP17_UBA6191 | reverse complement strand
CAGCAAAATGGGACTCTAAATATTCAATGCATCCTTTTCCATAAGTAATAAAACACTGACAGGCTCTCTCTCTTAGGTCCCAGGAGTCATTGCCTAAAGCAACATAAATGAAGTCCAGAGAATCCATTAACAGGGGACTATCAATAAGTTTTTCCAGTACGCGACGGCGAATATTTGTGTCCGAATATTCAAACACGGTTTCCACCATCTTCAAATCAGGGTTGGAGAGGGAAAACAGTATAGATTCGGCCCAGAAGCAATAGGTTAGACGGACATCTTCTCGAGCCTCAGCCTCAATCGATCGAAGCAGAAGGCGCATGCCAATATCACCTAATTCGGTAATTTTTTGGGCCGCAGCCCTGCGCACATTCCAGTTTTCGTGGTGAAGCAGAGGTAGGAGCTTTACAAATCCTTCCTGTGGGCTGCTGTGTAAGAGTTTGCTTAAGGTTTCCAATTCTTTTTCTGACATAATTTGCTGCAACATAGGCGAAGTATACCAGAGCTTCGGGGGGATTGTCCGGTGTGCTAAACTGCTTTTGTGCGAGTGGGAATGATTGATTTTGTAAACGGGGCTGTGCCAGACGCAGACTTTGTTGTGCCGGGTATAGAAAAATTTTATGCTCATCCAGGTGCTTTAAATCAAATGTTAAGACAGAATCAACTGGATTTTGCGGCCGTTTCAGCATTTGAGGCCCTTGAGAATCAAAAGGAATACCTGATATGCCCCAACATCTGTATCTCGGCTTATCGTAAGGTTGAAAGTGTATTTCTGTTCACGAATTCAACTCTGTTAGATCTGCATAATGCCCCGGTTTTTTTAAGTGGGGCCAGTAAAACTTCTGTAATGCTCGCTAGAATTATTCTGGAGAGATTTTGTAAAATTTATCCGCGCTGGGTGCAGCAGGAGCCAAATCAGGCTTTTT
>DITF01000054.1 GCA_002422125.1 bacterium UBP17_UBA6191 | reverse complement strand
TAATGGCTCGGCTGACCTCTTCTAAAACATACTGTTCTGAACAGGGATAGTTAAGAACAGTGCCATGGGGTAAATACTGAAACACCGAAGCCATACAATCCACCACTTGTACGCGAGCATCTGAACTCCAGCTCTTTTGCAAAAGTAGACGGCCCCTGTTTCCCACACTAAATACGCGAGATGCTCTTTTAAGGTATGTCAAAGCAAAATCCCGGCCTAATATCTCAAAAAAATAGCGCACGGCCCGTTCCGAGGCAAACAATAAGGGATTCAGTGCCCCATCATCCAAGGACTGCATCAATAGTTCTCTATTCATGACGGGCTCATAGGTAACAGCGGGCAGAGATTTTTGTAAAACCCCTAAGCTGGAAAATAATTCCCAACCCTCCAAAACATCTGCTTCGGCCCGCAACCAGACCAGAATATCCAAAACAAACCTAACCTGGTAAGAGGTGATGCATGTTTCGCTCGCGAATTTCAGTCAGTATGTTTTCAGCAATCAGTGGGTCTTTGAGATCCCTAGTGGCCTGAGACAGGGTAACAAACTCCTTGCCGTCCTCACTAAGAAGTATGGCTTTTAAGATCATCTCTCCATCTACAATCTCGCTGAAAACGCCCAAGGGAAGACTACAACCGCCCTCCAGCAAGGCTAAGAGGTCTCTTTCATATTTGACGCAGATCTCTGTTTCCTTGTGATTCAGTCGTTTCATGATCTTTTTCAACTCAGAAGATTTTGTTACTTGCAATACCAGACAACCTTGACCAGCACAGGGATAAAAATCTCTTTCCGACAAGTCAACAACCAACAATCGAGCATCTTTTGTCAATGCACTACGGGATAAACCAGCTTTGGCCAGGCACAAAGCATCAACCTCACCTGTGAGAAGTTTCTCAACTCTTGTGTCAAGATTTCCTCTGCATTCCAACACCGATACCCCAGGATTTTTCCTTAATATCTGGGCTTTACGACGAATTGCCGAGGTTCCAATACGAAATCCAGACGGCAAGGATTCAATGGCTGTAGCTAAAGAATAACCATTGGGAAAAACCAGACAGTCATGAATCTCTTCCCGTGGCAGATAGGCCGCTATTTCAAGATTTTTTACTTTTGTGGTAGGCATATCCTTTAAACAATGAAGGGCAACATCAATACGGCCATCCAGTAATGCCTCATCCAACTCTTTCGTGAAAAGGCCCTGAGTACCGATTTCCCGCAATGGTTTGTCGGTGATTTGATCTCCAAGGGTTTTGACGGTCACTATTTCTACCTTGACCTTAAACAAAGCATGAAGCTGGGCCGCTACTGCTGTGGCCTGAGCCAAAGCCAACCTTGAGCCTCTGGTCCCCAATTTTATAACCATTGATTCGACTAGAGTTTCTGAATCACCCATGCAAATTCTTCCTTTGATACGGTTGCTGCCCCAAGTTTACCAACCACAATTCCGGCTGCTCCGTTTGCCAATCTAGCAGCATCTTCCCAACTCACATTGCAAGCCCTGGTAGCCGTCAATACCGAAATCACCGTATCTCCAGCCCCAGTCACATCAAAAACTTCACGAGCCTGAGCCGCAATATAAAGCTCAGTACCCGAGGAGCACAACATCATACCACGACGACCCAATGTAATGAGCAATGCTTCCAAGTCCAAATCCTGACGCATCTCTTTGCCAAGCCTTGACACCCTTTCTTCCTGATCAAGCTCCGAAGACATGGCCGTCTCTGCTTCCAATTGATTGGGAGTGATGCAGCTAAAACCCCGGTATCTATCAAAAGAACGCGACTTAGGATCCACCACAATGAGTTTATCCGATTTTTGCTTCAGCTCACGAATCCCATTCAAAAGCGAAAGATCAAGAAATCCCTTGCCGTAGTCACTTAAAATTACGGCATCAAAGGAATCCCAAACAGCCTCAAGCTTTTGTAAAATCTGACGCGTCTGTACTTCTTCCAAAGCCCGGATTTCCTCACGATCAAGCCTTAACATCTGTTGCTGGCCTGCCAGAATCCTCGTTTTGATGGTTGTAGGCCGATCCGCACTTTTCACAATAAGTTCTGAACCAATTCCTCTACCCTGCAAAAGACCTGTCAGTTGAGCTGCCGCCACATCCTGACCAATGATACTCATTATGGAAGTTCTGACTCCCAAATCCACCAGGTTATTGGCGACATTCGCCGCTCCACCCAAAAGGTATTCATCGCGCATGGCCTCTACCACCGGAACCGGTGCCTCTGGACTAATGCGTCTGACCTGACCCCAGACATAATGATCCAACATGACATCACCTACCACGAGCAGGCGAATCTGACTTAATTTTTGCAACAAATCCTGTGAATTTAACATATTATGCATAATACACCAGCTTCATGGGACAAATGCAAAGGCGAACTTTAACTACTTGACCAGTAGGTCACTACTGCCTAGAATGTCCTGAGTATTGAAAATTAAAAAGGCAGTCCGAATGACAAGGCTTATTGGCAGGGACAAAGAAGTTCAGTTACTGAATCAGTCCATTCAGGATTCCAGTGGCGGTTCCTGCCTGCTTTCAGGCATTACCGGCAGTGGCAAAACCTATCTGTTACGATGCTGGTATGAGCCCAGTTTTAATATCCGTGGTCGCAAGGCTTGGCATACCTGCATCAATCCTTTGATGCCAGCTCAGGAATTTGTGAAATCTCTGGCTCGGGAGTTGTGGGTAGATTTGAACCCTGAGGAACAGAACTTTGTCACTATTTCCTTGCAAAATGAATTGGGTAAACAGTTTGCTTTCCCTATCTGGCTTATCGAGTCCGATCAGCATCTTTTAAAAGACGGTTTTGTTTTTCTGGAATTTTTAAAGGCTCTCAGAAACCTGCATGATGTAGGAATTGTTCTGATCATTGACCAGTGCGAGCTTTTAAGTCCCGAGTCCCGTCTGCTTTTAAGGCATATTAATGAATGGAAACCCATTGGTGTCTATATTTTTATGGCGCTGCGCAGCTCGGATTTATCCCGAGAATCCATTACTAAAGATTTTGGAACCACCTTTTATTTTAAGGGTTGTACCCACCTTGAAGTATTACCTCTAGGCCCTGAATTTGAGGCGGAATACCGGCAGGCATGGGGAATCCAGACCGACGATAATCAGTTCCATTATATGGAATATGCCGTATATCAAAAACGCGGCTGGCTTTTGGAACAACTGCAAGATGACCCGGAATTACGCAAAACCTTTTTGTGGTTGGCACAATATCCTTATGGGGTTCCTCATGGATACAATCGCTATCTGGCCCGGCTAAAAAAGCACATTGCCGACAAACCACAGCTTGATGAGATTTTCCATTTTCGAAGATCCGATCTGGTTTTTTGCAATATTCAGCATGTACACGATCTCTACGATCATTTTGCCTCAGAAATGCCACCTTTGGAACCGCCTCCCTCTGGTCTTGGTGATTGGGAGCTTTGTCACCGTGTGCACTTAAGCCTGACCCACAATCTTAATAAACTGGACGAAATCCACCTATTGGCTCGTCGCTATGCCCAGACATTCAGTATCCGTGGCCTAAGAGAAATGACCGAGGTTTTAGGCGATATTCTGGAACCGGAGATCCCGTTAGCACTTTTAAGCGTGGCTCAGGGACTAACGGACCCCAAGGAAATTCTGGATACTGTTATACCCAGTCTCAGACCTGATTGGGAACATCCACTGACAGCCCTGTGCCTACATTCTTTTAGCCGACTGGGGCAACTACCGCTTTTGGTTGAGCATGCCAATTCCATACCGGAAATTCATAGAAGTCGAACCCTGAGTCTGATCATTTTTCATGCTATGCAGCAAGATCCGGAATCCGTGCTTCAGTCCGTGGAAAAACTGGATCTGCCCAAGGACTACAAAATGGCTTGCCTAAGCCTAGGAAAATTTTTGTTTGGTAACGACAATCTGGACAAGGCTCCATTTAAATATGGACATCTTGCCACTGTAAGCCGTCTGGCCAGAGCCATTGAAATGCACGAAAACGGTGCCAACTCTGAATCGCTGGCTCTTTTGCAGACCTGTGTTCGTGATGCAAAACAAAGCCTTGATTTAGGTGCCCTGACTTGTGCCTATCAAAAAATTTCCGATATCATGGAATCCATCGAGGACTTTGACAACCAGTTAAAATACTACCGTCTTGCCGTAGTGGCCGGGGTATTCACTCCATGAACGATGATTTTCTAGTACCCTTGGATCGCGACCACCCAGGATTTAGAGATCCTGAGTATATCCGGCAAAGGGATGAAATCGCCCAGGCTGCCTTAGATTGGCGCAATGCCAGAGATCAGGGAAAATTTCTTCCCATTCCT
>DITF01000314.1 GCA_002422125.1 bacterium UBP17_UBA6191 | reverse complement strand
ATTCGCGACTTGAATGGTCTTACTTCCAATGTTTTACAGGTTGGACAAAGATTAAAACTTCCATCTACAGCTTTGGTGGCAAGACCTCTTAGTACTGAAGATTCTTCAGCATCCTCACGAATGGAAGCTGCCTACATTGAAGCGACCCGTTTAGAGGATTTGTTTCCCGCTGATCGTTATCGATTTAAAATTTATCGTGTCGGTACAGGGGATACACTCAGTTCCATTGCTTCCAAAGAAATGGGTTCCGCCAGACTCGCTCCTAATCTGGGCCGCTTTAACGATATTGCCCCCAATGGCTATTTGATTGCCGGACAAAGTCTGGTAGTCCCTATTCGCAAAGAATGAGGTTTTAAAGCATCTGGCTCCATTCCTCATGAATGGAGCCAAGCATGCGTTTGAGGCTAAAATGTGGTTGAGTTAGCAGCAGGGGTTTTTGCCCTAGCTGGGTGCGTAATTTTTCATTTTCATCCACCATTTGAACTAGGGCTTCGGCCAAAGAATTTGGATTGCCGGGTTCAAAAAAGATGCCGCCCCATTCCATAGTACTTTCAAGGAGTCCACCGGTTTTAGAGCTGATGATGGGAATTCCTCTGGCCTGAGCCTCAAGCGCAACATAACTAAGGGATTCATAAAAAGATGGGATCAGAATAAAGTCAGCCTGGGCCCAGAATAAATCCAGATTCTGATTTTTTTTAATCCATTGCAATTGAGAATGAGGCGGAAGCCTAGCACTAAGACTATTCTCATGTTTGATGCTTCCGGTACCAACAAAAGTGATCTGTAGTTCAGGAAGTTTCTTCTCCCACAAGGGGAGGGACTTAACTACTAATTCCTGTCCCTTATTAGGGTGGATAGTTGCAAACACAAAGGCCTGCTTTATTTTGTTCTGCGGCGAGGGGACAATACCAGGATCTGTAATCCCATTGTAAATGAGCCTTGATTTCCGTTTCAAAAAAATGGGTAGTGAAGATTGTAAGGCCTGTGACACACAAATAACTTTTTGGGCCACCAAGTAGGGTAATACCGAACTGAATCCATGAATTGTGGCTAGCCAGGGTTTGGCCAATGGTCCTAGAAATGTCAATGAGCGGCAGGCCAGATTTAAATGAGCGTGAATCAGGGAATAGGGTTTGAGGGCTTGAGCAAATGAGAAAAGCTCCCAAGGGTATTTCGGATAGTTAATAATGATATAGGGGATTTTTGCCTGTTTAAGTTCGGGAATCATCACAGAATCATTGGGAATCCCAAGAGTTACATCAAACTCATTTTGACTGTGGCGGACCAAATCCAATGCATGTTTTTCTCCCCCTCCGTAACGGGAAGAGCCTAAAAGAATCAGGATTTTTTTTGAATTATTTCCCATGTGGCTTGAGTAACCCCTAGCTTGGTTTGCAGATTCTCCCATGCCTTAAGGGACATTTCAATAAAGGATTTGGGATTGGAGAGAAACTCTTGAATCTGTTGCGAGCCATTTTGACCATTTTGGGCCTGACGAATCAATCCTTGGGAAAGATACTCACTCACATCTTCGGAAAAATTTCGTGTATCAGGTCCAATCATTACTGGTTTTTTTAAGGCAAGAGGTTCCAGGAAATTATGACCTCCATAGGATGAAAAGCTGCCACCAACAATACATAAGCTGGCTTGAGAATAAATCGCATTTAATTCTCCCATGCTGTCAATGATAAGCACACTGGCCGTTGCGGTGATGTGTTGGCCCCGGCAGGCCATAGAAGCTTCTATATTCTCTTTCAGGCATTGGTTTAAAAACCAAGTGGCCTCGTTTACATTGCGAGGAACCAGCACCAAAACGGCTTTATTTTGGGCGGTTTTTAACATGGGTAACAAATCGGTCCATTCATTCTGGTGAAAGGAGCCAAAGACTAGCATTGGGCTGGAACAGGATATGGAGAAAAACGGGGTTAATTCACTCTTGGTGGGTAGGAGATCAACTTTCATCTGATTGGCAAGGTAAGCACTTTTAGCTAACCCTAGTTTCTGAAAATAATTCTGAGTATCTTTTGATTGGCAGAATAAAACCGTATAGCTTTGAAACAGGGGCAGAAACAAATCGCGAAATCCATTGGATACCTGTTGGATTCCAGGGCTGACACGACCATTGATCAGAAAACATTTACAACCAGCTTTTTTTAATCTGCTAGTTGTCCAGGGCCAAAAATCGGTTTCAAACAAAAAAAATCTTTTTGGAGCAAAGCATCGAAACAGGCTCGGAGTAGCAATAAAAAAATCCAGAGGATGAAAAAAGGCATAAAACTCATGGTCTGGGTGATGTTTATGCATGAAGTTCAAAGCATATTGCAGGGAGTTTTCGATTGTGGTTGTGAAAACAATGGGACGGGTTATCATCCTATTTTTGATGCCATAGGATATAAAATGCATTGCCAGCTTGGTTTCACCAAAACTGACGGCATGAAACCAGTCCATGTTTTGCCGAATCGAAGTGATTTCTCTGGCCTCGCTGCGAATCAATCCTAAGAGGCTTAATAGCCGTTTTCTGGTGTCTTTTCGTTTTACAAGCAGCAATAGAATAAACGGAAAAAGGCAGCCATAGGCTGCCTGATAGAAAAACAGAACGAGCTCTTTTTTCACAGATCCCTTAATAACCGCGCAGTTCTGATTTTGAAATGGGGATCTCTATCATTGGCGATGTAACGAGCAATGGCATGATCTTCCTGTTGGATGATTTCATAAGTATCCTGAGATGAGTATCGTTTTCCCAGTACAATTCTGTCCATAGGGTTTATTAGGTGATTCAGAGCCTTTACAGTTTTAGAGCTTAAGGCACCACTGGGTTTACTGCTTTTTTTCAAGGTCGTTTTGTTTTGTTCCAGTAGTCTTGTGATGGCTTTTGGCAACTCCACTACCTTTTTAGAATCTTGAGTAGATTTACTGAGAGCCTGACCGGGTTCAGGTAAGTTGGCATGAGATAGAGCCTGTGGAGTAACGGTTTTTTTCTGCCTGAGTGTGTAGGTCTTTAAGCTCTGAGTCTGCATGATTTTGATTCCTTTCCTGATTGACTTTATCTTTTATTCTCACATTTATTATCGGTACAAAAACATCAAAAAATTAGGTGTTTTTGTATGACTTTGTGTGAGTTCGTATTTGGAACTACGGCTATGATATAATTACGGACTCGGTGGGAGGGGTCTTGAAGCGCATCAATTTGGGTACGGGGGAGATGGCTGTTGCACAGGAGCCGGGCGTGGTTTTACAGACCCTAGGACTTGGTTCCTGTGTGGCTGTAATTATACTGGAGCCATCCTTGCGAATTGTGGGAATGGCACATGTAGCCCTTCCAGATTCCTCTATAGATGAAGATAAGGCCCGTGTTCTGCCGGGATACTTTGCCGACACTGGGTTAGTCCGACTCATGGATCTGATGTTTGGACAGGGGAGACATGGTTTGAGTGTTCTTGCCAAACTAGTGGGTGGGGCCTCGGTCATGGACAGTAAAGGCACATTTAATATTGGGGCCAGAAACGCACTGGCAATTAAAAAAATTCTCTGGAAACACAGGATTGCTATTTTAGGCGAAGATCTGGGTGGGAATCATTCCCGTAGTGTAAGTGTAGATGTTTGTGAAGGAAGAGTTGTTGTAACCGGACCTAATGGTGTGAAACATGAGATTTGACTAAGAGCCGGAACAGGCCCTGAGGAAGGACATGCAGGAATTTCAAAGGATATTGCTGGTAGATGATTCTTACACTGCCAGAATTTTTCTAAAAACCTGTTTTCAGATGATTGGCCTTAACAAGTCTATATTCTACGAATGTCGCAATGGGAAAGAGGCTATGGAAAAGCTTCGCGAAATGCGTAATGTAGATTTAGTAGTTAGTGATTTGAACATGCCTGTGATGGATGGGTTTGAGTTGGTACAAAGGATTTTAGCCAGCCCTCTGATGACAAATACTTCCATCATGGTGGTAAGTAGTGTGGGCGATAGTCAAAAGGCTCAGAAAATCAAAGAAATGGGCGTAGCTACCATTTTATCCAAACCTGTAAATCCAGCCCGTCTCTTATTGGCTCTGGAACAAATTAGTGCCCAAAAAGATGGTGTATATGAGAGATAAAGTAATCAATTCCATGGTTTTGGGGATCACAAATACTGTGGAAACCATGTTTTTTATGCAGGTTTTTGACCACATTGAGGTTTTTGAGATCCAAACGGGGTTAAACTCAGTCAGCATGGAAGTTAAAAACTCTATTGTTACCCGTCTTGATCTCTATGCCGGGGATGATTTTTTGGATTCTGTCAGAGAAGTTATATTGGATGAGCAGGACATTTCACTAGAGGATGTAAAGGATGACATTCTAGCTGAAATTATGAATATGTTTTCTGGAAAATTTTTGGCAGAAATAGGTGGTCTGAATCATCCATTTGAATTAGGTTTGCCCATAAGGAATCCAAGTTACAGCGATCCATCGTCCCAAAGAATTATCGTTTCCGTTAAAGTAGAAGCATTTCAGATTTATGTAGTTGCCCATGGACAATTTTAGGTTAATTTCAGGCAGTTTCGGCAGATAGTTCATCGACAAGCGAGATTTCTTGATCCAACAGGAATTTACTCACATCCAAAAGGATCACTACCTTGTCTTCCAGATTTCCCATGCCTTGTAAATACTTACTCTTGGAGTTTTTACTGATTTTTGGAGGTAATTCGATTTTTTCCTGGGGAATATCAATGACCTCGTCCACTCGATCTACAATTAGTCCAACCTCGTAATCCTCAATTTTTGCTACTACAATGCAGGTTCGATCATGGTAATCTAGGGGTGGGATACCAAACTTCAGACGCACATCAAGCACAGGAATGACCTTGCCCCGTAAATTGATTACACCCTTAAAGTAGTGGGGTAGATCAGGCAGGGGAGTCACTTTCTGGATGCCGATAATTTCAAGCACATTTCGGATTTCGATTCCGTAGACTTCTCCATTTAACTGAAAGGTTAAAAACTTGCCTTCCTGAGTATCTTCGTCTGCTTCTTCCAGGTAATCCATTTCTCTCATGCAATTGCCTCCTCGTTACCTAAATCCAATAGAGTGGAAATATCTAAAATCAGACTGATATCACCATTCCCCATGATCGTGCAGCCACAGACACCCCGCATATGGCCTAAAAATCCAGAAAGTGGTTTGATAACCGTCTGCTGTTGTCCGATCACTTTATCCACTAAGAGACCACAAACTCCTACTCCGCTCTCCAAAATTACAATAATTCCTTCCTCGATATTTTGTATCCCTTCTGAAATATTATGTAGGCCGTGTAGTCGAACGATTGGGATGAGTTCTTTGCGCAGTGAAAAAAGTTCCCGACCATCCATTGTATTGGTAATCTGCTCTTTTTTGGCCTTTAGGGACTCGCGGATGGAAAGTAGTGGGATGGTGTAGTGTCGAGTCCCCACTCTTACTAACATTCCTTCAATGATGGCCAGAGTTAGGGGAATCCTCAGTATAAATGTACAACCCAGGCCGGGGCGATTACGGATGTCGATGTGACCCTGAAGTTTTTCGAGATTCTTTTTCAAAACATCTAGGCCCACCCCTCGGCCAGAAATATCGGATACGGAATCGGCGGTGGAAAAACCAGGTTCAAAGATCAGTTTAAACAGGTCTTTGTCACTTAACTCCTGTCCCTCGGCAATAAGTCCCTTTTCCAATGCCTTATTATAGATTTTTTCGGCATTTAATCCTCTACCATCATCACTGACCAAAATCTGAACCTCACCCTCTTCATGGCTGGCCTCCAGGCGGATAGTACCAGTTTCTGGTTTACCGGCCTTGATTCTTTCTTGGGGGGTTTCAATTCCATGATCGGCACAGTTTCTGATCAGATGCACTAATGGGTCAGACAGAGACTCTACCAGTGTCTTGTCAATCTCGGTATCTTCGCCACGAATCAGCAAATCAATTTTTTTATGGGTCTTGTTGGAAAGGTCGTGCACTAACCTTAGCATTTTCTTGAAAGTGGAAGCCAGAGGCACCATACGAATGGCTAAGGCAATGTCTTGTAGATCCCGCGAAATTTTTTGCAGATGGCGGCTGGCTTTTTCAAAATTTTCAAACTCATGTCCTTCCAAATCTGGGTTATGAATCACCATAGACTCAGCAATCACAAGTTCACCGACCAGGTTAATCAGTTGATCGAGTTTTTCCAGATCGACGCGAATATCCCGCCGGCTTTCTGGTGCTTCTTCTGAAGATTTGGATTTTTGTTTTACATTCTGTCGCCAGGATTTGTCGACTACCGGGATGTTGCTATCTGAAGGCGATTCCTTTGCGGGTGCCGTGGCCAAAACTGGGGATATGGTAGCGGGAGTAGCACTAATTTTTTCAATTTCCTGCAACAGTTTTTTCACACCACGAATCGTCGGAGCTTTGCCACCGGATTTGCTAATACTGGCTCTTAGCTGGTCCACTACTTTAAGAAGAATTTGGCAGGATTTTTCCGAGAGTTGCTCCTTGCGGCTGGCAATCAATTCCAAGGCGTCTTCGGCCTTGTGGGCTACGGCTTCGATATCTTTGAAGCCCAAAAATCCAGCGTTGCCCTTAATCGAATGAAAACAGCGAAAGGCCTCCTGTAAGCTTTCTTCATCAGACAATTGGGCCAGAATCAGGATACAGGCTTCAATGAGTTTAAGCTGATCCTCAGATTCCTGAACAAAGGAGAGTACCATTTCTTCAGTAATGACAATCTGCCCATGAGTGGAAATCTCAGGTATTGGTTCAGAAATTTCTTCGCTCGCGGGATTTGTCAAAAGCTCAAGTAGCTCATTAATACTAACTATCATCTGTTGGCACGGGATCTGATGCTCGATGTCTGTGCCTTTGATCAAAATGTCGCCTAACATTCTGCGAATCAGGTCGCAACAAGCACACAATACATTGATGTGAGATTTGGCTAAATTAGCATTTCCTCGGCGAAACAGATCTAAGAGTGTTTCGGCATGATGGGCTACGGCAACTAGATTGTCGAGTTGCAAAAATCCTGCGGAACCTTTCAGGGAGTGAAAAAGGCGAAACACCTTATTGATGGTTTCATAGTCAGCATTGGTTTTTGAATTGTTAGAATACTCACGAAACAGACTTATTAGATCGGGTTCAACTTCATCCAGAAGATCCCGGCTATCGGCCACAAAATCCTTTAACAAATCAAAATCCATAGTTCACCGCCCAATTGCGAGTAATTCTACAACATTTGATACCTCGAAGAAAGGCGATTCCATTGAACTTAAAGAAGTGGTGTGCTTGAATGGTTTTATGGGGCATCAGGTACTCTTTGATTCCGAGCTAACAGATTCTCAATTTTTGTCACTTAAAGTTCTGATTCACCAAAAATTTGGCATATCTTTGAGTGAAAGCAAGCGATTGCTTCTGACCAATAGATTAAGAAAGATGGTCACGGGACTGGGACTGACAAGTTTTGAAGAATTGTGTCAGAAAATTCGCCAGAATGCCAGTGCAGAACTTCTCTCAGAACTCGTCAATCATGTCAGCACCAATCACACCTATTTTTTCAGAGAACCGGCTCATTTTGAGTTTCTGATGCGAGTCGCCATGCCGGAATGGATTGGAAAACTCCTGCAAAAAAATGATCTAGATTTACGGTTTTGGTCGGCCGGCTGTTCATCGGGTGAAGAAGCCTGGTGCATTGCTATGGCACAAAACGAATATTTAAAACAGGTGCCGAATCAATTCAGAGCTGGTGTTTTGGCTACGGATTTATCCAGTAAGGTTTTGGAATTGGCCTCCAATGCGGTTTACCCCAAGGAGTCCATTCGAGATTTACCGGCCAAATGGAAAGATACATATCTGGAAATGCTAAATAGCGGAGAATTTCGTGTACGGGAGTTTTTGCGAAGAGAAGTCGTATTTCGTCGTTTCAATTTGATGAATTCCCAGTTTCCCTTCAAGAAAGCTTTTCATGTGATTTTTTGCCGCAATGTTATGATTTATTTTGATGCGGAAACAAAGCGGGAATTGGTTAAAAAATTTCTCGATAATCTGGAGGTGGGGGGGTACCTGATCATCGGCCATTCAGAATCATTGGATCGTCAGGATTGTCTACAGTATGTTTGTCCATCAGTTTACAAAAAGGTAGGCGCATGAAAATCCGGGTTCTAGTGATTGACGACTCGGCTACGGTTCGCATGCTCTTGAAGGCGGGGCTAGAGGCAGATGGACGAATTTTGGTGGTAGGTACTGCTCGAGATCCCTTTGAAGCCCGAGAAAAAATTGTAGAATTAAATCCAGATGTTTTAACTCTTGATATAGAGATGCCTAGAATGGATGGGCTCAAGTTTTTGACAAAACTAATGCCTCAGTTTCCTTTACCTGTAATTATGGTGAGCTCTCTGACCAGAACTGGGCAGCAAATCACCATGCAGTGCTTGGAGGCTGGGGCTTTGGACTTTGTGACAAAACCTGTGTCCGCCACTCCCGATGGATTAAACTCCATGTTGTCATTACTTCGAGACAAGATTTGTGACGCAGCCAGAGTAGATGTTAGTGGTTTTCGCAATCAGAGATATATTGCAACCACTTCGACTAATCGTGTACAGCCAAAAAGACATTGGGCAGCTTCCACAATCGTTGTTGTAGGCGCATCCACAGGTGGGACTGAGGCTCTAAAGGTCTTTTTGACAAAACTGCCCCAAGAATTTCCCCCTGTGTTGGCAGTACAGCATATGCCAGCGGGTTATACGACGCACTTTGCCAACCGATTGAATGAATTGTGTGCCATGAAGGTATGTGAGGCAACCGATGGCATGCAAATTGAGGCCGGTTGTGTCTATATTGCCCCCGGTGGTCGACAAATGGGTTTAAGTCTTGCGGATGAGCGAAATCGCATTCGTATTACAGAGGGTGAAAAAGTCTCTGGTCACAAACCCTCAGTCGATCACCTGTTTTTAAGCCTTTTACCCCTGAACAGAAGAAGAGTAGTTGCTCTGATTATGACGGGGATGGGCGCGGATGGGGCCATGGGAATGGCAAAACTTCATGAGGCTGGGGCATATACAATGGCTCAGGATGAGGCATCCTGCGTTGTATTCGGAATGCCTAAAGCGGCCATTATGGCTGGAGGAGTTCAAGTGGTTTGCCCACTGTATCAGATGGCCGATACCCTGATGGATTATCTTAGCGAGGTCGATAAGTAAGGCTTAAGCCCTCCAGATTACTTAAAGTGTTTATCTCCAGATAGAGTTCATTAAATTCAGAGTCTCCCATATGCGTGGAGAAAATATCTGGGTGAGTGTAGTTAAATTCCTCATCTATAAAACCGGAGGCTTGAAGATTGGTAAAATTTAAAAACTGGGAATTGTCGATGGCGAATCCTGTGACCTTATCATCAGGAATGTCGGGATCATATTGATAGTCGTCTTCCAGATAGGAGTTTTTTTTCATCATTTTGATTGTATTCGTTTCAAAATCAATCAGTACCTTATAAATTCTCTGATTGCCAAGGGATCGGACGACAACAGCTAGGCTACCTCTTAAGGACTGATCTATGGAGGAATCCCAGGTCAGGGAGGATAGAAAAAAAGTCCGGTCCGTTTTCATTTCTTTTCCACTCGGAAAATTCCCGGTAATTTTACGGCACCTTGTGTCAGCCTTGGCCCCCGGCAGACAGTTTTCTCTGGCAAATCCCAGTTCTTGATTTAGTACCGAGCTTTTGGTGGAGATGGCTTGAGTGTATAAAAGATTTTCCAAAGGCACAATTTGCGAGAAGCTTCTACTGGTGATTTCCCCAAAACTAATGTTTTCCTGCAATGCTCCTGTCAACATCTGCAACTCCATGCGGACCATGCCAATGGTGGATAAAAGCTCGGAAGGGACTCTATTGCCACCTGCATAACTCTGCATCTCAATCGCAGCCGAAGTAGATCGAGAAGAATAGTAGGAAAATCTTGAGGGTTGGATTGTTGATTCCGTCGGAATTGTAGTCGGGAACTGTAGTCTAAAATTGGTAAAATTTGTATTCAACAAAGAGGTTTGAGAGGGGAGAATGGTTACTCTGCGGTCATAATAAAGAAATAGTGTTCCATCTGGTAGATTGTTTACGGCACTTAGGGAAGGGGAGTCAGTTACAAACTCATATTTTAGTGCAAAAGGATCAAAAAAATTGTCTTTAATCGTGATGTGGGCGATCATATCCTGTTGCCCCTGAATTATGTTTGGTTCCACTTCCGGTTGATAATAGACCGTCAGGACATCCTGCGGATCGACAAAGGGATTGGGGAAAAGTTCAGCCGGATTTGTGGCCATGATCTGCTGAATCACAGACCGGGCCGGAATGTTCGCACTACCGCCTGGAAACCTGAGAGGACTAGCTCCGCCTGTAAGTACGATGTAGGAACGGGAAAATTGATCTCGGTTGCCTGGGGAGCGCCAAACCATTCGACTTGGCAGATAGGCTGTGCTTGTACCCGTGGTTCCAATAACCACGGCATCGTCCTTGGGGTTTTTCTGTAGGTATACCTGTGGTACCACGCCTCCGGCCCGTGGGTGTTTGGCCAGATACCAGCGCAATTCATACTGATTGGCCAAGGCATTGTATTGAACCCGCAAACCTCCATTGGTTTTACCAAACTCGGTAGGAGCTCCACCATCCTGAGTCTCGGTGTTTGTAAGGTTGTCCAAATATTCACCAATTGGGCGGGATACATCTCGATAGGTAGGCACAAAACTTAAACTTCTGTCACCAGCTTCTATAATATCCACGGCTCCTGACAAGCCATCAAAGTCCATACGGTCACCTTTGGACAATTCTTCAAACAGTGAGTTGCTGACTCTTTGCAAATCTGAAAGATCCCGACTTTTTAAATAAGTTCCTACAAATTGTTCGGTCAGAACAGCCATCAAGAGACCAAGGCCAGTAAAGATGGAAATCGTGATCATGATTTCAGCAAGCGTAAAACCCTGCCGCAACCGGAGATTAAACTTCATACATTTTTGGTTAGGTTAATGATTGGCATTAACAATGCCAATGCGATGAATAATACCGTGCCGCCTAAAAATACAATCAGAAGCGGCTCCACCAGACTAGTAAGATTTTTTACGGTGTACTCCACTTCCTGCTCAAAAAATGCGGCTACGGACAAAAGCATATCTTCCAGCCGCCCAGACTGTTCCCCGATGGTAACCATCTGTACAATGATGGGTGGGAAAATTTTAGTTTTTTCAAAGCTTTCCCCGAGTCCTTTACCTTCAGAAATGTCTTTTTTGATGATGCGAAACTTACTGCTTATCAATTCATTGCCAAAAATTTCTTCCAGAATTTCCAGGGACTGGATCAGGGATACCCCAGCTTCTTGCAAATTAACTAATATGTAGCAGAAGCGGGACATGATCGATAAAAGAATAAGTTCCCCAAAAATAGGGATTTTTAGAACATACATATCCCAGTAATACTTAAGTTTTCCTGATTTTAAGGCCGTTTTTAAACTGATTCCACCCACCACAACGGCCGGGACCACAACAAACCAGTAAGCAGACATGAAATCTGAAACCAGAAACAATACCTGTGTTGGAACGGGCAACTCCATACCTCGTTCACGAAACATCACCTTAATTTTGGGAACCACGGTGAAAAACAGACCAATAATAACCAGTAGGGCAATTCCAAGCACAATTACGGGATATGTGATCGCGCCCACAATTTTTTTCTTGAGCTCGGTTTCTTTCTCTAGGGTTATAGTGTAGCGCTCGATCACGGTTTCCAGAAATCCCCCAAGCTCACCGGCCTTCAAAATGGCTATTAACAGGGGCTGAAAAATCCGCATATGACTTTGGAAGGCCTGTGATAAGCCTTCACCCCGCTTTATACGATTTCCAATGTCTTCCAAACTGTCCTTAAATACCTTGTTTTTCTGGGTTCTGGAAATATTGTCAAGAATTACAGGGATGGGAATCCCCGCTTTTAAAGTGGCATTAAACTGGCGAAAGAAAAGGATGATTTCTTTGGTGGGCACATTCAAAAGCTTATATTTCAGATCTAGAAATTTGATTTCAAAAAAACTAAGCCCACGAATGCTTAATATCTCAAAATTCAGAGCAATCAGGTTATCTCTGAGTTCTTCTTTAGAGTTGGCTACCGTAGTACCTGTGGTAACTTTCCCCTGACGGTCCTTGACTTTGAAGCGAAAGGGGGTAGCAACAACTGCCATATTAAATTCCTTTACGAATGGTTTCTAGAGCTTCAGATAGCATTTGAGAAATTTTGGTAGCAGCCTTTAATTTTTCTGGAGTAGAGGAGAAACGATCGGGGTGATATTCCCGCATTTGCTTTTTGTAGGCTTTTTCGGCATCCTCTACACTTGCTCCCTCCATCAGACCTAGTCTTTGGTAGGCCTCGCTAAGTTTTCGCCGGGCTGCTGGATTGGATCTTGGGCGGGCACGGC
>DITF01000139.1 GCA_002422125.1 bacterium UBP17_UBA6191 | reverse complement strand
CTTAAACTGCAAACCAAACCTGGGATCTTCCTGCCATTCTCCAGTAATTCTAAGAGTTTCCCCAACCCTAGGATCAATCAATGTACCCCGAACCGTAATGACCTCACGACTGGAACTAACAAAAAACTTGGCAACACAATAATGGGTTTCCTCATTTTGAAACACAATAGATTCAAGACAGCCTTCTAAATCCAGAAGCGAGGATTCTAACAAGAGCTTACCTCAGGGAGTCTGTGAGGTGAATGGGCGCAGTCGGGGTAAAAGCTCCTGTTTATGGCGGCTGAGTTTCTGATACTGATCCAGGTAAATATCATAACGAATAAGATCAAGGCCTGATCCACTAAGTCTGCCCTTATGCCATGCCAGAAACGGACCCATTTCACTATCAGGAATACCATCGGGAAAATAATGGGATAAAAAAAACGACAATAACCAATACTGTTCATCACGGGAACCAAGATCCTTGGCTCGAGACCATTGTTTATGCGACTCCCTATAATTTTTGGCAAACAAAAATAGCTTGCCGCGCAATACATGTGTTTTTGGCTCGTCATCGTTTTTATAAGTAGCATAAACCTTTAAATAGCGAAAGGCCTTATTCAGATCATCCATTAGAATTAGCCCATCCACGAGCATATCCACAGTTTCCTCACGATAACGATCCTGGGGCAGATAATCCACAAGTTTTTCCACGGCCCCAACATAGTCTTTCTGGTAAAAATCCAGTTCAGCACTGGCAAATTCTCCTCTGGTTAGATACTCCCCTTCTAATTGATATAATACCTTGGCCAACACACGAGCCGATTCCGAAAACTTGCCACCATCCAACAGAATTTCTGAAAACTGAAGCATCTCCAACTGGGACAAAGATGTTTTTCCCTTAAAGTAGTTTTCGATCTGGGTTCTGCCTTTTGGAGTTCCCGAGGCCAGCATCATTTCCAAAAACCCTGAAACATTCTCATTTTTACCCAGCACCCGGCCTATAAAATCATCCCCAAACACCTCAATCGGTCTGTTTACATAATAGGTAATCAGAGCATCCTTCAAAGACTGATCCTTCAATAAATCATATAAAGGCAAAATAATTCCCTCTCTGATTTTTGGATTAAAAATATTATCCAGCCTCTCCGTCAACGCTTTGGTAGGCTCTGCTTCCTGATCCAAGCTTTTCACGATCAATTCAGCTAGTTCATCCGGCTCCTGGGAGGTGGAATTTAAAATAGTCAGGCTGGGTCTGACTTTAAGCTCTGGCTTTTTAGTACTAGTGCATCCCATCAGAACTAAAAAAGCACTGATAGCAAAAATTTTATGTCGGGTAGTATGGCGCATGCCACAGGAATCGGTCGTCACAATCTGATAACTGATACCCAAAATATTTACGATTGGCTCAGTTTTAGCAAGCATTCACAATTTCAATTTGCGGGCCCAAAACTTGTATCATTCAAAAATTTCTTTAACTTCTCCCCAAGCTTTGATAATATTCGCAGCAAAGGAGTTGATAATGAAAACGATAATCAAAATCATTACATGTTTAGTACTAACGGCCCCCTTGTTTGCCTTAGAAATGATGATGGAAGTAAAACTTGCCGAGGTTTGCTGCATCGGTTGTGTACAAAAACTAAAGGCTGTCAAGCTAAAGGGAGTTCAGGAAGTTCACGAATTTGTCAAACCAGGACTGACTCAGTTAAAGCTAAAAAAATCGGCCCGTATTCCAGAGGTACTTCAATCCATTGCTGATTCTGATTACACCGTTGAAGAAAGTTATTTGCTCCTCTTGGATGCAAAACTCAAAAAAAATAAAGGAAAAACTGAAATTGCCATGCCCTTAGGCAATTTATGTACCGTAGGCATCACCGAACGGGATCTGAAAAAAGACCCCTGGTTTAAGGGTGAACTTTTCACCAGCCGAGATGGCACAATCTGCCTGCGCAAGGTTTCCAGCCTGTGANNCCCACCCAAGAGGTCTGATTGTCTGGATGATACTCTCGTTTCCAGACTGGCAGAATTTGTTTGACCCTGTCCATCACATAGGCATTGGCCGCGTAAGCCTCCTTGCGGTGGGGCGAGGCTGTTATGACCAGAATCGAGGCTTCTGTAAGTTCTACCATACCGATTCTGTGTACTAGAATCAGGTGCATATCAGGCCAAGACTTTTGCACCTCAGCCTCAATTCTTTGCATCATTTTAAGGGTCATACTCTCATAACATTCGTAAAAGATGCGCTGCACTGTGCGACCATTATGCAGATTACGCACAACTCCCAAAAAAGTAACCACGACACCACAGGCTGGATCATAAATGTGGTGCCAATAGTCTTCAGCTTGCAAAATATTTTGTGTAATCTCTACCAAAAATCAGCCTCCAGAAACGGGGGGAATAAATACTACCTCATCCTGATCCTTAAGGATGTGTGAGGACTCCACATATTCCTCATTGACTGCAAACACAGTGTGCTGCAATAAAGCTTCCTGATTTGGCAATCCTTGGCAGAGCCTTTCAAACAAGGCTCCGACACTGATCTCTTTTTCTAAAACAATAGTCTCTTGCCTCTTGCCCAGAAGTTCTGCATAAACCGCAAAATAAATCAGTTTAATCTGCATTTTAAACTCGTGAAACCTGTAGAGCCACACCCATGCCCCCACCAACACATAAGGTCGCCAGACCAGATTTTTTATTTTGACGAATCATTTCATACAAAAGCGTGGTCAAAATTCTGGCTCCACTGGCTCCAATGGGATGCCCTAAAGCGATGGCTCCCCCATTCACATTGACACGGGATGGATCCCAATTTAACTCCCGTCCTACAGAAAGGGCCTGAGCTGCAAAGGCCTCGTTAGCCTCAATTAAATCGATATCAGATAACTGGCTACCAGTTCTTAAAAGAGTTTTGTTTACCGCGTCCACTGGTCCAATTCCCATGACCGATGGGTCAACCCCACAAACGGAAAATCCCTCAATCACAGCCATAGGCAATAGATTATAGGCCTTTAAGGCTTCTTCACTGACTACAACTATGGCCGCAGCCCCATCATTAATCCCGCTGGCATTGCCAGCAGTTACGGTGCCATCCTTCTTAAAAGCTGGCCTTAATTTAGATAGGCTCTCTACCGTACATCCCATTCTAGGGTACTCATCAGTATCAAAAACAGTATCGCCTTTTTTAGAAACCAGCACGACGGGTACAATTTCCTCACGAAATTTACCAGCTTTGATCGCAGCCTCTGCCTTATTCTGGGAGGCCGTAGCAAACTGATCCTGTTCCTCACGGGACAGATTGTGTTTGGAAACCAAGTTTTCTGCCGTGATTCCCATGTGGTAATCATTAAATGCATCCCATAAGCCATCACGAATCATGGAATCCTGGATCTCTGCATGACCCATTCGGTACCCTTCGCGAGCTTTTGGCATCAGATAGGGAGCTTGAGACATACTCTCTGTGCCTCCAGCCACCACAATGTGATTTTCTCCACTCAAAATGGAACGGGCCGCCTGTATTACGGTGAATAAACCAGAACCACAGAGAATATTGGTAGTAACCGCTGGAACTGAAACTGGAATACCGGCCATGATTGCGGCCTGTCTAGCCACTCCCTGACCCTGTCCGGCCTGAAGGATGCAGCCTAAATTGACCTCATCGACCAGATGTTTTTTATCACCGAGACCAGCCCGTTTTAAAGCCTCTTCAATAACCACGCTGCCCATTTTTGCAGCAGTAACATCCTTTAAAGCCCCCTGAAAGGAGCCAATTGCAGTACGACATGCAGACACAATGTAAGCTTTTTTCATTTTCTCCCACCTCTTTTTCCAACAGGCATATTACCATAAGCCAAACATGACACAAAACCTGTTATCATGCCCCATTATGTTTTGCTGTCTGGTATTGTTGTTTCTGGTAAATTCTCTGTTTTCCGATCCTTTTGATTCCACGGCTTTTTTATTAACCCCACTGCCTGAGGGATCGGCTTCTTTGGGTAAGATTCAAGTCCAAAGAACCTTTTACAGAGGGTCAAAACGCTTTGAGTGCGGTAAATGTCATGCTCGCTCTGAACCCCCCTACCAGAGGCGCAGGTATCCTGGGCCTCCGCTGTTTGACAGTTATTACCGAAGCTCCTTTGCCAATCAAAAGTTTCAACAGGCTAAAGATGCTGTACTTCACTGCATGTTGCAGTACCAAAATCTGCCTGATGATGAAGTTACTAAACGAGATAGCTTAAATGTTTCAGCTTGGCTTCGTTCCGTTTCCTCACCTAAAACAACGGCTCCCTGGCCCTATCTTGGTCCCCCTAAAAAAATTCCCGATGGAATATTTTCAGATGATGAACATCTTAGTATTGAAGGCCAGGTTCTTTACCAAAACTCCTGTCAGGACTGCCATGAGTCCCAACAATCTCTAAATTTATTGGGCAAATCATTATCCCGAGAAGATATTTACAGACGGTTAAGAGGCATGCCGGGCCTTTGGCAAAATAATCAAAAGAAAGCCATTTATGACTTGTCGCGCTTGAGTGATCAGGACTTAACGACTATCATCTCGTTTCTGATGCACAGTCAAAGGAAACTCTAACATGGACCAAAAACAAACCAAGCTTGATCATCCCATTGTCATTGGTATTGCCGGAGGCACTGGATCAGGAAAAACCACGGTAACAAAAAAAATCCTGAAGCGGCTAGACACCTCAAAAATCTCCCTGTTTAGCCATGACAACTATTATAAGGATGTATCCGAGTTTTCAGGAGAAGATCCAGCCCAGATTAACTTTGACCACCCCAATTCCTTGGACACTGATCTTCTGATTGAGCATATTCGCTCTATTAAAGCCTGTGAATCTGTAGAACAACCCATTTATGATTTCACAACCTTTCGACGGAAAAATGAAACACTGTCCATGACCCCCATGCAAATCATAATTGTGGAAGGCATTCTAATTTTTCATCCTCAGGAGTTGCGGGATTTAATGGATATCAAAATTTTTGTGGATACTGATGCCGATGAAAGGCTGATTCGTCGCATTCAAAGGGATACTATTGAAAGAGGCCGAAGCCTTGAACGCATTCTGGGGCGGTATACCAAAACTGTCAAACCAATGCACATGCGCTTTGTGGAACCGAGTAAGGTCTGGGCCGATATTATCATTCCCCGCGGGGGCGACAACAAGGTGGCCATTGATCTGGTGGCCAGTGAAATTAATCGGTTAATGAATTCAGGAGATTCCCAGTAATATGTTAAGGCTCACTACCCTGTTTTTATCCGTGACAGCCTTATCATTTGGAACAGCAGAAAACCAAAGCACCATAAAATTCACCCCTCGGACCTTTGTCTATGAAATTTTTGTACGGGGAGAGTTTTACGCTTTAGATCAAACACCTATCCTGGGTCCTAGAGGCTTACATGGCCCGATTATTAGCATGTCAGAACCAGGGACCATTCTAAAAACCTCAGACCCCATCCTGGAAATTGCAGCCTCAGCCCAAGAAGAAAATCTGAAACGGGAACAAAGAAGATTGTCCCAAAGCACAGCCCGTCTGGAACGATCGCATACCGAAGCCAGAAGAGACCTTTTACAAATTGAACTACAGATTCTCGAGCAGCAATTTGAGGTGTTGTTTCGATCCAAAGAAATTGAATTTGGATCCGGCGAAAAGGATATGAGGGTTTTAAAAAATTATGACTTACAAAAAGAATTGCTAGCCGAAAAAATCCGTCTGAATAAAGAAAAACTGCAAACTTATAAAAATCTGTCCAAACTGAACACAGTATCCAGAGAAGATTTGGATAAGGTCGAAAAAGATCTGGCCCAGGTAGAACTGGAACACAAAAAAGTCATGGTAGATAAACAAATTATTGCCCGAGGCAAGCAGAAACTGGAAATTGACCGTCTGATCATGGAACGGGAACACTTAAGTCGAGGACTGAAAAAACTGGAAACTCAATTAAAAGAAAAGGAAGAGTTGAGTAAATTACAGGTAGAGAAGGATGAGCTTGTGATTCGCAGGCGCGAACAGGATATTGACAGGCAAAAAAAGACTTTGCAGACTGCCACTGTAAAAGCCCCACATTCTGGGACTCTGGTTCAGGTTTTTGACTGGATGGGGCCCATTACTGTCGGCACTGATTCCTGGGCCAACCGCAATCTGGCTCAACTGGTGAGTTATGACAAAATCAGAGCCCGCCTATTGTTGCCAGAAAAATTTATTGAACTGGCAAAAAATGGAATTGAGGCCCGAATCAGACCGCAAACCCATCCTTTTCGTGAAATCCGTGGCCGGGTAACCCGCATTGAATCCATTGCCCGCCCTTTAAATCCAAGAGATAGAAAATCAGTCAAGGTTCATTCCCTGCATGCCTCCCTTAGTGATATCAGTGAGCTGATTCCCTCAGGCAATCTGGAAGCCACCCTAGAAATGGGAAGTTTTCCCAATGTTTTGGTAGTACCTCGATTTATAGGTGAAGAACAAAATCAACAGGTGCGCCTGAACACTACCCAAGGGCCTAAAGATTTTCCTCTGGTATTCAGAACCTCGGAACATTACCTTTTGGACTCCAAAGGTGAAGAGGTGGTAGTTCATGTCGCGTTTTAATCTGAAAACTCTAATTTTTCTCTTGCTACCTGTAACAATATGGGGTCAGTGCATTGTAGAACGGGGGGATGTAAATCGGCTGCTTTTAGTAGAAGGTGAGCTTGATGCCATTGACACTGTTGGC
>DITF01000225.1 GCA_002422125.1 bacterium UBP17_UBA6191 | reverse complement strand
CCGAGGCGCTCTATCACTTCCCGCAATCGTGTACACCCAAAACCGAACAGCTTTACTTCCCGTGCCCCCAACTCATGGATTGAAGCAAGCACTACCGTATATCTGCTGAGGCTCAGGTAGACTGCCTGTTTCTGCATATCTACGCCATCCATTTCAGCGAACATTAGAAACAGCTTTTTTAGGAGATATCCATCCCGGGCTACGAAAAACAAACATTTGATGTCGCTGTTGCGAATCTCTCTATAGAGTAGATGGGTGAAAATAGCGAGCATGGGGCCAACAACTTCCTTCCCCCACAGGTATGGTTGCGATGCAGAACTTTCTAAGTTTCTTTCCAATGAAAAAATACGACTAAAAAAAGCGTGGGCCTTCCAGAACGGGCTCTGCGGTGTGCCGCAAACTCTCTGTAGAATACCCTTTCTGTGCTGGTTCCACTCATCAAAGAATAATATAGCCTTGATACCTAATTTTAGAGGAGCCAAAAAATCTGCCCGAAAGTTGTCTCCAATATGTAGAATTTCACTCTCGTGCAGATGCTCGCACGAAGAAACAGTTTGAAACAGCCTCCCGCTTCCTTTCCCCACTCGGTAGTCGCTTGAGGCGTAAACCTTAGATATCAGGCTTGAATAACCTGCCACTTCTAGCAATTCTCTAACCTGATCTCCAGAAAGATAGGTATCAGAAGTAGCAACAATCGTATAATGTTGAGCAAATTTCTTCAGAATGGCAATCATTCCTGGCATTGGCAGCGTAAGTTCTTTTTCAACTTCCAACTCGATTGAAATCAACTGGGGTAGTAAAGAGGCGGGGGCAGAAAGCCGATCCAGGAGCGCTGTGAAAATTTCGGCCACTGAACACTCGGGATCAAAACCAGCAGAAGATGATAACTCTCTGAGCCGTTTTTCTTCCTTGTACCGGATTGCAAGAATCTGTTCAGCCGACAAAGTAAATAGTTGTTTCTGAACAATCCTTTCTGCCACCAGATTCTTGGCTGCGTCCGGCGGATCAATCGTACGAATGAGGAGAGTATCAAACACATCAAATGATAGAAGTTTTATCTCGGCTGGAATATTAATTTCAGGGAGTGTGTTGATGGAAATCATCGCTGTACAAGCCCTTCAAAAAGCGATTCATACTTAGAAACCATCTTTTCCACTGAAAAATTTTGTACAAATTGATGTGCTTTTAGGGCAATATCTCGACTCCTATCAATATTTCCAATAACATTCACAATTGCGTCTGCAAAGGCTTCATGATCACCATGTGGGACAAGAACGCCATACTCGCCACCAGACAAAGCCTCACGAGGTCCATGCGGACAGTCAGTTGAAACAATGGGTACACCCAATGCCATTGCTTCTAAAAGGACCATAGGACAAGCTTCGTAAGATGAACTCAGCACAAAAACATCGCATTTTGCTACAACAGAAAAAAGATCGGCACGCCAACCAAGAAAGTAAACCTTATTGCAAAGTTGCAATTCATTTGAAAGGCTCATCAAATCTTCATATGCCTCTCCCTCACCAACAACAATCAACCGACACTCAATGTTCCTTAAAACTATCTGAAATGCCCTCAACAAAACATCTTGAGATTTCTGCGCAGTTAGTCTACCCACGGTAACAATAATCGGATATTTCTTTTCATGTAGTTCTGCCGGGAGATCTAAGGCTAAAGGCTTATACCTTTCATTGTTGATAGTTTTAATATCAACTCCATTCCAGATTGTCTCAATACGCTTTTCACTGAAACCAGTAAAATTTATGATATCCGACTTCACACCTTCGGAAACTGACACATACCTGTCAGCCCGTCCTATCACGGCTAAAGTCAGGGGTAAGGCAACAGAAGGATATAAGCGAGTTATCTCTCTTGAAAGCGTATTGTGGTCTGACAGACACAGAGGCGTAGACTTCAGGAAAAATTGGCAATAAAAGCTTGAAATCATGGATGAATTAAAAAGAAAAGACATAATGATGTCAGGTTGTTGCTGTTTCACAACGTGGCTTAACCCAACAACATAAGGAGCAATCTGAAGAAAGACATCTTCCAGCAATCTGCGCTCAAACAGGTCTGTACGTAATGCGAAGCGGACAGCACAGTACCGCGAAAACATGCCCGCAATGCAGGTAATCAGTTTATCAATATACTTGCCATGAACAGGTGCCAAACGGCATATTGCAACGTCATCAGAAATGCGATAATCGATTCTGTTTCCAAGAGCCAAACAGATGACTGGCTCAAACCTTTTCCGATCCATACCATTGACCAGGTTTGCCAGCACACGTTCAGCTCCACCACCCCCAAGTGAATCAATAACAAAGAGTATCTTGATTCTCTTACTCATAGAAACTGCCACTTACACTGTGCAGCTACATGTCCGACATCAGTCACAGGCTGTTGCCTTTTCTTCACCATATTAACCACTTCAAATATAAGACAATCCCTGGCATGAAAGATATCTTCTTTCCCGTTTCCAAACCAGAGAGACAATCTATAAGTCCCATTCAGCAGCTTTGGATATTCCATCAGAACTTTTACAACACCTTCACTTTTAGGAATGGAAAGTTCTTGCTGACAGTCAATTACTGGATTGGAGCCAGTAATTGGATTGCCATGGTAATCGCTGATAACAAATCCTAAACTCGGAAGCTTAATTTTAGTATGTAGTCTGTACTCGGCAGTAATTTCGAGACATTCATCAACTTGCTCAATTTTGGCGGCAGTAAGCCACTCATTCGAAAATGACATCTCATTTAGTTGGGATTTGCCCAAATACAGCTTGATTCCTTCTTTTACAGATAATGGGCCTAACAACCCACCAGCATCCAAAAAGAATGTTTTGTTGCATAACGATTCAACCATGTTCATGCTGTGACTAACAAACAGCACTGTTCGTCCCTCCC
>DITF01000352.1 GCA_002422125.1 bacterium UBP17_UBA6191 | reverse complement strand
AGCCAGGCCCAGAGAAAAAAACGGCTCATGAAAATCTTTGATTTGACGAACGGTTCGGCCTTTACTGTATCCCAGTGTCGACAGAAGAGTGTTAAGACTCTGATTGGCATCGCTTAGCAGTTCTTCCTGACTGAGTTCATTCCACTCCGTCACAGAAAATGGAGTATTGATGTTTTTAAGCGCCATTTGCAAAAGCGCAGTTTTTTGGTTTTCTGTGAGAGGGAATTCTTGTGAAAGTAGTGGGGTTTTGATATCGCGAAACCAGGAGGGCCAAAGAATCAGCCCAGTGGCTATCTGAATTGTGGCGGCATTAAACACCAGGATTGGTGCAGGCAAGAGGCAAAGGGCCAGTTTCCAGCGTTTTTTTAATAAGGCCAAGAGAAATCCTAGGCATAATGCTAAAGCCAAAACCAGAAGAATCAGGCCAATGTTTATGGGGATTAAGTCAGAGACAAAACCAATAAAAGCAGATGCAGGCTGGGCAAAATGTTGGTAAAACCATTCCACTTATTGCACCTCAAGGCTGGTGAAAGCCCGAAAAGAGGATCGTTTGCTGGTGAAATACAGATTTTCCATGGTGAGGGCCGGAACCATACAGGTTCCCTTGGCCACCACACTTAAAGGAATTAAGCGCACCGTTTTTTGGCCCTTGGGAAGGGTATAAAAAGCCAGATAGCGCTCATCGCGAAATTCCTCATGATCCGGGGTAACACCGGTTTCTTTACCCTCTGGTTTCAAAGACTGCAAAGCATTACTTAAAGGGAACTCCATACAGGATGGTAGTGGCATTGATACCAGGATGTTTTGTTGTTCCAGGCCGGCTTCAGGCGTATATTGAATCAGAATTCTGTCCCCAACTTTAACTGTTGTGATTGGGCTGAGTTCGCTTCCAGAAGAGTTTATCCAGGCGACTTTGGATTCAATGCCGTTTATCTGGGCCCCGGGTTTTTCTTCCCGTGCTCCGTGATAAGTTATCTGTGCTTCCAAAGAACTCACATTATGGTTTTGAATTTCAATATCCTGATCGGGATAGGCTATATCCCATTCCCCGGTCTGACTCAAAGACAGGGTTTTGTCTTTACTTTTAAGCGTCACAGCCACAGTGCCAATCGTGGATTTTGGGATTGATCTTGATATCCACATAGCTTCATGAGTATTTAAGGTACGGGTTGAGGCTTCTGAAAGTAGTTCTTCCTCCAGTTTTTGGATCACGGATTGAGGGGTATCCACCAAAAGACGGGCCAGAAAAAGTTTTTGAGCTCGTTTTTGAATCGGAGATTGGTAGGCATTGCCTTTGCTAGTTCTGATGTCCTGGTTCAGCCAGCTTCGGTTGACATTCAAGGCAAATTTTTGATTCGTCACGGCTTGAAATCCTCGGCTGATAGGTGAGAATTTTTCATTGGTATTGGAATTGAGCCATTGCAGTTGAACCAGGCTTAACTCCTCGGCTTCAGCCAGCACCCAAGCTGCATACCAGATCATATCCCCATCCTGTTCCAGAGTTTTTAAATCAAGGCTTTTTAAGTATCTGCCCAATTCCGTTACCGCGTTTTTTAACAACTTGGAGTCCACGGGATACCCCTGATTTCTGGCGGTCAGTATGGCATCCAAGGCCACAATCCCTTCATAGCGGGATAGTTCCCGTTGACTTTCCCAGGCCAAAAAGGCCCCATCAAGTCTTTGTAGGCGTTTTAGGCGTTCCAAGGATGGTTTTAAGTGAGAGGCTTTAATATCGTCTGGCAGATGATAGAGGATTCCAAAGACTCTGGCACTTACCTGTTCTAGGCAGTCATAAGGGTACTGGGCTAAAAAACCGCTATTGCTTCGGAGCTGTTCCAGACGATTGTTTAAAATATTGATATTGGCTCCCGTGATTTTCTGGAAGTCCTTGGGGGGCTCGATTTTGTGCGTTCCCGTTAATAGAAATCTTGTCGCCACGGATACAGGCTGTGCTGAGTTGAGAACCTTCAGATGAACTTCTCTTTCAATACGCCTTGAGTCCGGTAGTTTTAGGCTCAGGGTTGCAGAATATGAACCTGGATTCTGACTATGAATCTGAAGTGGAATTTTGGCTTCTTCACCGGGCCTCAGTTGAACCAGGGGTGGAAGATTAAAAAGGTTTATACCGGTACTTTCAAAATGCAGGGACAAACTGGCGGTTTCAGGCAATGTGGAGTGAAGACTAAGATTAAATTCGAGTCTGTCCCCACTGCGTAAAAAGCGGGGCCAGGCTGGATTTACATTTACCGGATCACTAAATCGGACCGTTTGTTCGGCTTGGCCAATCGTTTCTTTACCAACTAAATAGGCCGTCAATTTAGCTTTTCCATTAAATCCTTTGTGTTGTCTAAGGGGCAAGAGAGCCTGAGCTTTTCCCTGTTGTAGGATGACTCGTTTTCTAAGCGCAAAAGGTAAGACTCTGCGACCCATTTCAGGCGGGACATGACGGGATAAGGCTTCTTCTACGGGGCTGTCCCCACCAAACTCTAATATGTGACCCAGGGTGCGTTTATCATCAATTTGATCCATAAAATGAAAGCCCGGATTTGCTGGAAAGCGAAAATGCACAAAGGATTCATACAGTCTTATTGGTTGTGTCTGTCCTAGCTGAAGAATTGCCTCGTCCACCAGATCAACAATTACCTCGGATCCGTCCGGTGCAGAGGATAAAATATCTACCACAAAAAAAGGCTCCATAGTACTGGATGAGTCTAAACCGACAATGGTTAAGGGACTTTCTTTATGGATTCCTTCCCTAGGAAGCTCCAGTTCCCCCTCAGCAAAAAATGGTAACATTGGCTGAGCCGTTGCGGTATTGCGAATCACTCTGGCAAATAGACGGGGGGCAGCATTGGCATTCAAAATTGCTGGAATGGCAAAGCGGGATTGTTTGTGCTTAAGAGATGCTAAATGTGTCCATAGGATGGAATCTGTTTCCAGGCTCAGAAATAGCTCCCCGGTAATGGGGCTTAAGATATCTAAAAATAATTCATTTTGGACTAAGCTGCTGCTAAGACTTAGTTTTGCGCTTTCCGTGGCTGGATCAATTCCATCATTGTCAAAACCAGAGGCCCAGACGAGCTGGTGTGTTCTAAAGCCAGTTTTTACATCAATAGCCTCAATCAGGTAGCGGCCCGATGAGGGTAATGTGATGGTATGTTTTGAGGGAGCCATCAGGGGGACCTCATTGACTAAAACCACTTCCTGGTACCATTCCCGGATTCCATCCCGTATGCCTACATGCCAGACCAGTTTTTTTAATTGCAGGCGAATTTCAGATGTTTCTGTTTGGTTGGAAGTGACAGAAAACCGGGCCGTTTCCAGATCCACCACCGTACCGCTTGAACTCTCTGTGACCCGCTGGGTTTTTAATCCCAACACAATGGGTTGGGTGACCAGAGTAAAATTGGTAGTTTTGGTAACTTCTCTACCCTCATCCACAAGCGACACAAAGGCTGTGCCAGAAAAAGGACCCTGATGTTTGAAATGAGAGGGCAGTAATAAATTGGAAACCTGGCTCCCATCTTCCAAAGTGACCCCCGAGTCTTCCAGTTTTAAAACATCTTGATGTTTAAAATCCTCAGCATAATAGGGTAAAAACTGGAATCCCTCATAGCCCAAAAAATCGGGATTTTTCGGAAAAGCAGCCAGTCGAATTTTGATGGTGTTGCCATGAACCGGTGCTCCAAACATCCAGTTAGATAAAGACCGGACGGTAAGCGAGTCACCGGCTACATATACCGGCTGAAGAGGTTCTACCTGTACTTCCATTCTAGGAGGTA
>DITF01000268.1 GCA_002422125.1 bacterium UBP17_UBA6191 | reverse complement strand
AGAAGGTGTGTTGTTGCAGCTTGGAGCAGAAAGATGTCAGACGCGCTATACCAGAACTTGTTTTGAACAATATTTTCTGGATATGGGCCTGGCCATGTTTTTGGATCAGCCGCCCTTGACTAGTTACAATGGCGCTCAGAAGTATGAGATTCGTAATCTGGATTTTAGAGCCATGGACATTGAGAACAATCGTTTGACTTCTGATTTATCCATTGGCAATCGAGTTGGGGTTGACTTTAGTATTCCCGATTCTTTATTTGATGATTACAATCGTGAAACAGCCATGGCCATTGCCTTGGAATCGGAGGCCGCCGCTCTTGTAGTTACGGTTCCGCCTCCGGCAACCGGAGCCAATGTTTCAGAATTTGGTTTTAGTTTTATTGGTCTTACCAATCGAAACACTAAGGCAAATGTAGATTATATTTTTACGGATGGAGTTGATTTTTTAACGGATGGCCGACTGGATTGTTCGCCTGTGTCCGTGATGTCCAGATTATATGTGGGTACACAAAGTAGCCGGCCTGTGACTTGCCCAAATTCTCCTGGAACCACGGTGTTTTCTGTACCCAAGGCTTCAGGAATTGGGGAAAGTAGCACTGGGGTAGCTGTTTTTGCAGGGCTTGGGAACACTAGATTGGAGTTTGCCACGGCAAGGGTTTCTCAAGGTAGTGCCGTGATTATGGAACCTATTCCTACACCTCTCGTGCTACCTATGATTCGGCCTGCAGTGCAACCAACATCGGGAATTTTAGCCTCAGTTTCAGGAATTGAGAAATTTAAGGATAAAAAAGTCATAGAAACGGTGGATAGACTGGATCCCAACGCAGTTCAGCAATTTACCCATTCATTTCGTACCATAAATTTTGCGACCTCCAACCTAAATTCTTTGATTGTGGAAGAAAAGACTGCCGTATTAAAGTATCGTGCTGAGATTCAGTCATCCGATGGCGTGCCAATGGAGCTTCTGGTTTGGGTAGACCAGAATTTTTTACCGGCTGAGGAAGTCTCCAATCGAACTACAGTACCCACAAATGTCCCCGGTGATGTTGTACCAGCTTTGGAACAGATCATACTTTTGGGGACCAGCGCTTTTCAAAACAGCAAAGAGATCTTGCAATCGGTCAATGTTCCTGGGCGAACCACTATGGTACTTCGTGTGCAGAACCAGACAGCTTCTGCAGTAAACATTAATTTTACTCCCTGCAATCAACTAAATGAATGTGGTGGGGTTCCTTCTGACTATTTTGAGATATGGTGTGACTCGGACATATCTACGCCAAAGCCGGATTGTGCCGGACTAGGGAATATCAACGAACCTCGCTCTGTCAGTGCTTTTCAAACCCTGGTTTTGCCCTTAAGAAATAAAAATTCAGAGTCATCCCAGCTTTTGAGCTTTCTCAAACCTTCTGGAAGCATTTCTCGCAGTGATAATAATGCTGTGTCAGTGGAAGGTTCTGGGAAATCTGGCTGTTTTATCGCTTCCGCGGCATTTGGTAATTCCGAACACCTGGTAGTCCAAAAATTTATCCAATTTCGAGATCAGGTTTTAATGCACACAAAAACAGGCCAATTGTTTGTTACTCTCTATTATGAGTTTTCACCTGTGATTGCAGATTTTATTGGGGAATCCGTCACTCTAAGATTTTTCACAATGGGATGTTTGTGGATTGTCTGGTCATTTCTGGTATTCCCATGGTTATGGATTTTGGCGGGTATGCTGATCGTCTTTTACAGATTGTTAAGACTTTGTAAAAGATCAGCGGTTTCTTCCAGAAGTTTATAGATCGCTAGTAATTCATCCGGACAGTTGTCTGGCACAGGGGGCAGTTTTTTGTTATTTCTGATTTGCTGCATGTGACTTATGAGATCAGAGATACAGCTAAAGAGAATTTCGTATTCTCGCCTCTGATTTTCAATATCCATAACCTTGAGTTCCAGGGTTTGAATCTGAGTGTCAAGAGCCTTGTGATCTCCCCCATCCTGTTTCTGCCGAGACAGTTCTTTGATGGTGGCGAGGTGTACAATCTCGTTATGATATAAAAACTCCTGTAGCCTTCTTTCCCTTTCAGATAATACTGACAATAGATTTGGGAGTTCCTTGTCCTTAATCTGTATCAGGTTTGCCAAGGCATCCAGAGGAATGTCTCTTGATTGCAAATCCTGTATCAGGTTATGGATGCCCGTCGCAAATTGTTCGCCAAGATTAGGTTTCCAGACTAGTGATAGCCTTGGTTCTGAGGCAATTTTTTCCTGAAGTTTTGCTTTAAATTCCAAGCTGGCATTGCTTTTTTTAAAGTTTTTCCACCAATACAGACTGCCAATAGCTCCTGTACCTAAAATCATCAAAGTGGGAACAGGCCAGAACCATAAAAATCCTGAAGCACCCAATAAAACACATAAAATAGTGACACCAATGAACTCTTCCATACAACTTCCGGCAAAAAGAATGGAATCTAACTGGATTCCTGTGATTAACTAGATTCTTACAATATCATATCAATTACAATGTCGGAACTTCATAAAATTCGTAAACTTTCCACTTTGCATCGCATAATTGAGTCTTGCGATGTGAAAGCGGCCACCCTTTTAAATCGTGATTTGGTAAATTCCGATGTAAATGTGGTGACCTCGGCCATTGGAGCTTTGGAAAAACTTCAGATTCCAATTGCCGAAGAAAAGGTGTATCGCATTTACCCAGCCTCAAGCCCTCAGGTCAAACGCCGGCTGCTTCAGTATTTTCGCGCTGTGCCTCAATGTGTCAACCCCAGTCTATTGATGCGACTCTATAACGCGGCTCAGACCGAGGAAGAACGCGGAGATGTTTTAAAAACCATGGGCGCACTAGGCACTTCTAGTAGCGATACGCTTGAGTTTTTAAGACAGAAAATTTTATATCAGAATCCATCGGCGGCTCAGAGGCTCGGGGCTATGGAAGGACTTGGGATTGCTGAAGATTATAAGACCTTGAGTAGTTTTGTGAGTTCCAATATTCAGATTGAGCCCGAAACGGATCTGGTGATTCAGGCCTTAAGAGGTATTTCCCATCAGGAAGATCACGAGTCTTTTGCTCAATTATATCGCAGCTTGAAACAAATTGTAGATATCCCGACTCGATTTTTCACTCCACTCGGCAAAGAGCTGGTGCGGGCATTGTTTTGTACTTACGAGGATCATCACAGTATTCAGCAGCTTTTTGTGCAACTTAAAGCTAGGTTGGAGGGATTTTGTAAGGCTGATGACGAAGAGGTAGTGTCGTTTGTGATTGGGACACTACAGGAGCTACCAAATCGGGATGCTCCCTTTATCGTCAATTGTGTCAAAAACCTTATTTTATCCAAATCGGGCAGTGATGAGTTGCAAAAACTCAAAGAGAATTATTTTTGGATGGTTCATCCCCGTATTAAAGATAATTTGCAGTTTAAAGCCATAGGTTCAATTCTGGAAAAGGTATTTGCTGGCATTATTCTGGAACTTACGGAGCGTAAAAAAGCCATGGAGATGAAACATGGCCGAGAACCAAAAGCAGATTTAATTGAATTTTTAGAATCCTTTGGCAATCTCTCCTTTGTGAAGACCGTGACGGCGTATTTTAAGTCCAATCCCCCTGACGAAACACTTAAAAAGGTGATTCTGACAGTCGTAACCAGGGCACAACCCAATTTAAACCAGAGGCAAAAGGAAACCCTGAGAGGATTTCTTAAATTGCTGATGCTAGATGACGCTAGGGTGAGAACTTCTTTAGCCCATGAATGTGGAAAGGTGGATTTGAGTCGTACGGTCAATAATTTGTTCAAGCAGTTGCGATTCTATTTTTCCATTGGTCGTGCCTTAATGAATCCAGGAATTAGTCGTCAATTACAGAGCCTACACAGGTTAGGGCCAGTTTTTGAGGAGTATAAGATCGCCCGTACTGAGCTTTTGATGACGGTTATTTCAGAGCCGAGCAAAGACAGTTTTTTGTTTGCCATCAAAGAGTTGATGAATGTTCCTAGGAGGGAGTTTTCTCAGGTTCTTTCCAAGGTAGAAAAATTGGAGTTATCCTGGCTGGAGGAGTTTAAAAAGGGATTTATTACAAAAGGATTTATCCCTGAGGCAAATCTGCAATTTACAGTAGAGCTCTTAAAAAAATGTGGTCGAATCACGGATGTTGACTGGCAGAGAATTTTACTTCAGATATACAAACGAGATTTTGGTTCGATCAGTAATGAAATTGAAGAGTGGGTCATGTTTCTACTGGCTGAGAGCGGAAACCCCGGTAGCTTGGATCTGTTTTCGGACCAGATTCGTAAGAATAACTATGTGCTGAGCCAGATTGAGGTGGATGTACTGTTTAAGTACACCTTATGCATCTGTGATCATGCAATGGATGAGTATAGGGAGCAGTTAAAGGATACAATTTTCGGCTGCTTGAAGCTGGAGAATGATTTTTATTTTACGGACTTGGGCTACATTCTGTATTTGCTTAATGACAATGAGGGCTTCAAAATTTTGAAGAAGGCATTTCAAAGTGAAAATCCTCAGGTTTTGTTGAAGGCCACTGATTATGCAACCAGAATCCAGATGACAGAGGTTTGGCCAAAAGTTTTGGAATATGTGGATAAAAATGATGTAAAACTGAATCAGCAAGTGGTTCTCTATTTTAAAGATATTCGTGCCCAAGTGGATCAAGTGCAGTTGATGAACTATCTGTTGCTTTTGCATGAAAATAAAAAACTGGCGGCTACCGAGTTATTCGCAAATGCATCTATGGATGAAAATGAGAAGGAAAGATTAGCCAAGGTTTTTGATGATTATCGCTTGGCCAGAGGTAATAGCAATCGAACCCAGTTTGAAGCCGAGAAGCAGATGGCTGAAAAGACCATATTTTTTATTGATATTGCCGGGTATACTAAAAAATCCGCCACCACAGACATTAAAGTCTTGATGGCCATGCTGGATGAATTTGGCAAAATTATTATGCCCTGTGGTGAAAAATACAAAGGCACTCTCATCAAAAAGATTGGCGATTGCTACATGTATACCTTTGACACACCTTTGGAAGCGGTTTTGTTTTCCACAGAGGTTCAGGCAATCTTAAAGGCCAGAAATCTTGAGGAAACCGAGGACAGAAAGATCAATACCCGAATAGGCCTAAATACCGGAAAGGTATTTTGCATGGACAATGATGTGTTTGGTGACCCTGTAAATGTTGCGGCTCGTATGGAGTCCAATGCGCCTTTAAATGGGATTCGGGTAAACTCCACAACCTGTTTGCCCATCAAAAGTTTTCTTCTGACCGAGCGCGACGACATTGAGGTGAAGGGGATTGCCGGACATTTGGAAACCTACAGAGTTCTGGGAATCAAGGATGGGGTGCGGGAAGAGTATCTTAGTAGTTTTGGCCGGAAGTAATATGCAGGAAGCCAGTTTAAATCAGCACAGTCATTATTTGGAAAGGGCACAGACACTACGGGCCAGCGGTCGTCTGGATGAGGCAGCAACACAATTGATGCTGGCAAGAGTGCATGCCCCCGAGAATCTGGAATGCGCTTTGTGTTATTCCGATGTGCTGGACAGTCTGGGACTGAAAGAAGCGGCTCTAAATGAGCTTTTGCTGTTATGGCAGTACTATGGACGAGATCCAAATCTGAATTATCGTCTGGCCGGCCTGTGTTCTTCTCTTCATCGGGTCGATTCGGCCATCTGGTTTTATGAGCGGACTCTGGAAGTGAATGCCATTCATCAGGAAACATTGTATGAGTATTCTGAATTGCTATTGAGGCAGAGCCGTGACCGCGAGGCTTTAGTAATTCTGGAAAGATTAAAATTGTTGGATAAGGACAATACAGAGGTTTTAGTAAAAATTGCCAGAGCTTGGAAAGGTATGAAAGATAGTGCCAAGGCAATTGAGCATTTAAAACTAGCTTATCGTATGGAGCCGGCGCGCCTGGATTTAAGGCTGCAGCTAGCAGAGGTGTATGTTGAGGAAGGGCTGTATCCACAGGCTGTGAAACTGATGTTACCCTTGGAAGATGGGGATTCAGTTTCAGCAGAAAAGTTGGCATTAATGGTGAAATGTTATGTTGGAATGGGCCAATATGATCAGGCCCATCAAACCCTTGTTCGCTATGAGGTTCTATACCCAAGGGATCCCGAAGTCTTTAGAATTCGGGCTAAAATGTCTGCTAAATTGAACCAGAGGGAAGAAGTTGAAAGCGCATTGTTGAAGGTTCTGGAGCTTCAGAAGACCATGCCAAATGTTGAGGCCTTGATTGAACATTACCAGGATGATTCGCCTGAGAAGCTGGAACAATTTTTGATTGAAATGCTGGATCGTTTTCCTCGCGAACCAGAGATATGTTATCAGCTTGCCTTATTGTATAAGTCGGATTCACCGGCTGAGGCCATGGACTTCATCGAAAAGGCCCTAGGAATCAACGATACACATTCTCGCTATTATCTGCTTAAGGGTGAGTTGTTGGTCAAACTTAATAAGTATGCCAGAGCTATGGAGTGGTTTGATTCCATGCGCAAGCGCTTTGCCAATGAGAATTTTGAAATTCATGTGGAGAAGCTTATTGAGCAAGATCGTCGCTACAAGGAAACCATCGGACTATTGCGCAGGGCTGAAGAAGCCTTGGAAGCCAATTCCTACAAAAAGGCACTGCAATGCTACCGCGAGATAGTGGAAAGAATTCCTGATAATCCAGATTGGCTGGAACAACTGGGAAACCTGTATTCCTTTGAGGTGGCTTATCCTGAGGCTATGGATTGTTTTGCTCGTGCCAAAGAATTTTCTAAACCAGGGGATAAGGCAAGGCTAATGGAAAAAGCCTTTTATCTGGCTTATCTGCATAACGATTTTGAACGGGCCCACGAGATTGCTCCTGGCTTGATTCAGGAGAAGGATGAAGATGTTCAGATCCGCCTGCAACTAATCAAAGTTGAGAGACATTTATTGGCGGAGCGAGTGTTTCCAACCAAGTACTTTCATGACAGAATGGCTTACTATCTGGAAAGATCTGGTTCAGGCAAGGGTTTGGCTATTCTTTTGAACGGTTACAGCTTTTTGTGGCTAGGCTCACACATTTTGGATTCGACATTATGGGCAAATTCAGCCTCTCAGGCGTTTTTAAGAATATTGGAAGAACCTGGATTTGAAAAATGGTACCCACTGGCATTCAAGGGCTTGTATCAGGCATTCCTTATGGATAGAAACTACGATCGTCTTCTGCCTGTTTTGGAAGACTGGAATCGCCGTTGTCCAGACTCGGTGTCGAGGAATCTGTTGATTCTTGAGCTGAAAGCTCAAGCCCGCTATCGTGATGCCGTTCGTGTTGTCAGCAAGTATCTGGAAGATTTTCCGGAAGATTTGAACCTTAGGTACCAGCTTGTTGAGCTCAGTTATTTAGAATTTGATATGGCCAATCGGGCACGGCAGAGTAAAACTCTGATTGCCAGATTTCAGGAAAGATGCCAGAGGCTACAGGATTGGAGCTCTTATTTTGATTATGCCATGGCACTGTTAATATCCACTGCGGATGGACCTTTGGAAGAAACATACCAGAAGATTTTGCAAAGCATGAAAAAATCACAGCGGTTAAAAGAAGGTAGTCCCGAGTTTCAGATTATGATGTTAAAAGTTATGGACTATGGCTCAAAACTGAATGAACAGGAACTAAAACTGGCATATTCAAAAAGGCGTATTTTTTTGGAAAAGGAATTAAACCACTGGCCGGATTCCGCTTTGCTTCTCTTGGAATACGGTAAACATCTGTTGCATGATAAAACGGACGAGAATATGGCCTGCCGGNNGAGGCCAATGCCCTATTGGCAGATGTTTATTTTCGTCAGGGTCACACTAAAAAGGCCTATCATTATTATCTGAAATTAACGGAATCTGCCTTGGAACGAGGCACCTGGGAAAAATTGGTGGAAAATATGCAGAGGATGTTGTGAAACCCGGTTATCTGATTACTTTGGAAGGGCCAGAAGGTGCCGGAAAAAGCACCCAGATTGGCCTACTGGAAGAGGCATTGGTATTAAGGGGATATTCTGTCTTACGCTCCTATGAACCAGGTGGGGGAAACGCACTCACAAAGAAGATCCGTGAATTATTGCTGAGTAGAGATAACGCCGGCATGTGCGAGGAGACTGAGCTTTTTTTAATGCTTGCGGCTAGGGTTGAACATGTCAAAAAGTTGATTTTACCCGCATTGCGTGAGGGTAAAATTGTTATCTGTGATCGTTTTATCGACTCAAGTCTGGCCTATCAGGGGTATGGCAGGGGTTTACCCCTAAAAATTATATCTGATATGAATCAGTTTGCGATTCGGGGCCGCTATCCAGATTTAACCCTGATTTTGGATGTAAATTCTGAAATCGGGCTGGAAAGGGCCAAAAACAAAGCTGGTCTGGACCGAATTGAAATGGAAAAGCTGGATTTTCATCATAGGGTTCGGGAAGGTTTTTTACAGCTTAGTGAAGAAGGGGAGCAATACTACTTGATAGATGCCATGCGAGAAGTTGGACAGATCCATCTGGAGATTTTGGGAAGGGTTTTGAAGCTGGTGGGGGCATGAAA
>DITF01000306.1 GCA_002422125.1 bacterium UBP17_UBA6191 | reverse complement strand
CGGCTAAACCACGAAGCAAGAGAGGCAGGCCTTCTTTGAAACTTTCTTCCATGCCCATATAATAAAATGCCAAGAGGCTTAAGATAAGTTCGGATGCTAGAGCAAACCACAAGACTGGTTTTTGATGGTTCAGCCCCAGGATGCCCACTTGAAGAAAAGCCCCACCACTCAAGAAGCCTAATCCGGTCACTAAGGAAAAGGCTAACTCCATCTCAATATCAATTCTAGTCAGGGCCGTGGCCCAGAAAAAAAACACAAAAGCCCCATAGCCAAAAGATAAAAGCCGGCCTGTGTAATGTTGTGAGCTGGGTTGTATCGTTTTCTGTGGCCCAAGATTGGCCATGACCTCTTCCCGACTTGGAAGTTTTACCGAATCCACATCTACGGTTTTGATGGTTCGTTTGTAATTGGGCAGTTGCTCCAAGATGGCCGGATGGCTGCTGCTCCAGATGTTGGCTGAATGTTGGGCAGCTTCACGGACTTTAGTATGGCGACTAAAAATCAGATGGTCTAAAAAAGGTAATTGCCAGGGACTCTGCATATTGCCGATACAGTAAATGGCAGTTAATTGTCGGGCCTCCGTGGAGTCATAACAGAGTTCACGAATAGCCTTGGTCAGGGCAGGTTTTAAGAGATTGGCTACAGCGGGTTTGGAACTGATGGCTAAAATGGCATTACCCCGTACCCGATTGTTTTCATCTTCCAGATAAGATTCAAAAAGTCCTAGTTTGTCTTCATCAAGCAGCGGGTACAGAACCTCAATGGCATTGGCCCGAATTCTTCCATCCTCATGGGTCAGATAATTCATCAGGAAACGAATTTTATAGGCCGTGTCGCCTTTTGCTCGTGATAGGCAAGAGACACCAGTCGCAATCACCTGATTATCTCTTTCGGTATTTAGACGATTGAGGATCCTGAGAGCTGAGTCAGGGGCATCTGAATCGGCAATTTTTTGAATGGCAGCCATACGGATTTCTGGATAGTTAGAGAATAGGGCTGGCTCAGATTCCATATCATGAGTTTGATCATGTACGGGTATGTCCTTGATTAGGGAGGGTCGAAAACTGCGATACGAATTTAGAATCTCCTCAGCTTTTGCATTTCCTTGAGAGGATAAAATCTCCAGGGCTCGTAAGGCCTTTGTTCTAACTCCCTCGTGGGCATCCTCTAAAAGAGGAGTAATCAGACTCAGGCTTTCAGGATTTGCCATTACACATAAACAGTGTGCTGCGGCTTCTTTTTCAGCCGTATTCTGACTACGAATCATGGTGTCAAGGACTACAAATGCTCTTTGATCATTCCATTCGGCCAGAACCTTAATTGCCGATGCTTTAATTCGAGGGCTGGGGTCTTCTAAAAAGGTGGCAATCTGTACCATGGATTCTTTGGCTTCAAAGGAGCCAAGGGCTTCGATTGCGGCACAGATAACTCTGGAATCTGTGTCTTTAAGACCCATTAAAACATCTTCATAATATCGCGGGCCAAGATTTGTTTTAAGCCTTAAAATACAGATTCTGTGGAAGGGGTCATTACTTTGGGATGCAATGTTTTGCAATTCATCAAGGAAGGATTCCAGTTTATGTTGCACGCAGTATAAAAAGGCCCGATTAAGAATTTCGGGATTGTCACTTTTTAAAGCCCTTCGTAATTTTTCATGATTTAGCTGCTCCTGTGGATCGGAGGTCGGTTTGGTTTTTTCAAGCGAACTAAGCTCATGAATAGCCTTACGGATCTCATACTTGAGCTGAGGGTTGGTTTCTTTCTCAAACAGTGCCTGCAAAAGCCTTAACTTCTCAGGATTTCGACTGATTACCAGATCCCGAATGTTCTGACTTCTGTGTTCTAGGGATTCAGAAGTCAGCTCATCAGACCTGTTCTGCATTGTTTTGACCTGATGTCAGGTTGTGTACCAAAATCATTACCGTCCAGCTTAACAGTATGCCACAGGTAGCCAAAAAGGCCGGATTGTTATGATACATACTGATCTTTAGAAAGTGAGGCAGGGCGTACCCAATGACGGCAGATACAGTACCAGCAGTCACTGCCAGTCGTTTCACTTTTGGTAAAAACATACCACAGGCTAGGGGTAAAAAAGATGCCGTGAACAAAAGATAAACCCCATACTGGGCAAAAATTGCCACACTGCCACCGGTAGGATTTCGCATTTGTTCAATCGCCATCCAGATACTGAGTAAACCCACAAATACAAGACAGGTTCGGCCAAACATCAGGGCCTTTCTGGAATAATCTTCTTCAGGTTCACCCTCCTGTCTTTTTACAATAAACGGAAAAATATCATTGGAAAAAATCACAGATAGAGCCAAGAGGATTCCTTCTAGAGTAGAAATTCCCGCGCAGAGCATACCGATCCCAATGAGTACTTGCACCATAGGGCTGAATACCGAAGTGATATAAGCTGGCACCACTAGATCAATTCTGGCCATTGGAGGTAAAGCCACTTTGGCATAAAGCCCCACCAGCATTACGCCTAAAAATACCGAACCGGCCATTACAGCTACCCCCAGATAGGTCTTCATCTGGGATTCCTCGCGAATCAGCAAGGCCTTACCCAAAATATGCGGCTGACAGACAATGGCTAGTCCTACCAGGAAATTACAGAAAAATACCTCAAACCAGGTTCGGAAGTAAGGGGACATGGGATTGGCCCATTCCAAAAGTTTTGGATCCATTTCACCGAGTCGGGAAAACAGGTCAGGTTTTGCGGTAATGAGTCCAAATCCACTTTGAATCAGAACTAATGCTACCACCAACATAATACTGGCCTGAATAGCGTTGGTATAGGTTGAAGTAGCAGCCCCACCAGCTAGAGTGTAGGTAAATACAAACACTACCACGGCGGCTAGAAGAGCATATTTGCCAGTTGGTTCCACAATCCCTAACAGGTTGGCCAAAACATTACAGATTGCCACAGCGATTAGGACAATAAATGTGCCCAGACACAAAGAAATTATGGCAAAAAAGAGCCTTAAAAAATTGGATTGATAGCAGGTTCCAATCCATTGCGGAATAGATAAAGCGGCAATCCGAGAACCCACTGTGCGAAATTTACCGGAAAAGGCAATCAAGCCGATTGTGATCCCTAGTCCAGCGGCTACCCCTAGCCCCATAAGAGCGGACACCCCAAAAGCGTAAACCAGACCAGGGTTGACTACAAAAGTTGCCACACTGGTGAGCTGGGCCGTTAATGACAAACCAATCCAGCCTGGGTGAATGGCACCGGCTCCTAAGGCAAAGCTTTTCACAGAGCTAGTCTGCATTGCTCCTCTGACTGTTAGAATCAAGGTGGCAATCAAATACACACTTAAGGCTAAGATGGTAAGGGTTTTGACATCCATGGGGGTTTCTCCAAAATCGACTATTTAACTGTGAGTACTTCCATCTCAAAAATCAGGGTGGAGTTTCCCGGAATTGGGCCGTAATCTGCGGGTCCGTAAGCCAGATGAGGTGGAATGATGGCTAAGGCCTTGTCTCCAGGACGAAGCACCGTGGCTAAAAGATTCCAGCCTTTGATTACTCTGCCCCCGACATCAAAACTGAAAGGGGTGCCACGGGTGCGAGAACTGTCAAAAACCTTGCCATTTTCAAACCAGCCAGTGTAATGGGTGGTTACGGATTGTCCGGTTTTGCCAGGTTCTCCCTCACCTTCCTGCAATAAAAAGTAGGTAACTCCGTCAATATGCTTTGCAACAAGTCCTGCTATGGAGGGCATTCCAGAACCGGGGATTGGGTTATATAGTGGTTTTGAAGCAGGCATTGGGGCTCCTACAGATGGGACAGAGGTTGAGGTGGTCACTTGTGAAGGCTCGGCCTGTTTTTTCTGGCATCCACCCAGAATCATAGTTAATGCAATCATGGAAATTAAGGCAGGAAATTTTTGATTCATGGTATCCTTTCGGGCATGAGTATACAGCACGGGCCACACTTATGCATATTCTGACACTACCAATTCCTGAAGCAATTGTTTTTCGGAAAATGGAGTTACTTGCTCCTGACCAAAGTGTTGAGATTGTCAGCAATATCTGTCAGAGTCAATGGCTTTTAACCATTATGGTCAATGAACTAGTGGAGAATTCCGTGGTACAGGTGGATCTGACTCTTGGCAGAGTGGCTGTGGAAGGCGATTCTTTAGGTTCATGGGTCTACTGTAAAATGCCAGTAATGCCAAAGATTCAATCGCGAGGTGATTGGCTTTTAGGCATAGGCACTAAACTCGCAAATTTGGCATCAAAGGTAATCACCTTACCTCAGATTGGCTTTGTGCTGGAAAGTAAAATGCCTGGATTTATGGCCGTTGGTGAGGATGTGATCCTTCCAATTCCGCCAGACAAAATTCCCAAGCTGGTAAAATTTATTTTGTCTTTAGGCTTTTCCTTTGAGCTTGTGCCCTGGAAGCCGGGATGGTTTTTAATCGAATTTCACCTTAACGCAAAAGGAAGTCCCCAGGGCTAAGAATTTCAATCTTTTGCCTGCGAAACTCTGGGAGCGTATTTTCTACGGCAATGGCCGTGCTTTCTTTTTCGTGAAGTATTGATAAAACAATGCGTTTAGGGCGGTTTAGGGCATAGGCAATCAGCTCTTCAAGCTTTGATTCAATCACAAAGGTTCGTTTGTCATTATCGAGAAAATCAAAATTTCTACGGGCGGCCGGGATTCCATACCGATTGGCATATTTATAAGCAACAGACTTCTGGGAAGTAACACTGTCTACGAAATAATAAGGATGTCGGCTTAGCTCTGACATCAATAGATTCATGGTAAGGTCATCTTCCGTGGCTTTGCTACCCTCGTGATTATTTACCCCCTGGATATAGGGTACAGCTTTTAGTACATTTTGTGTCCGTTCAATTAAATCCAGGGGCTTTAGTCCAGGGCGGATGAGATTTTCATATTTATAATAACTGCCAAAAGAGGCTTGCATGGGCATGTGAAGCATAACCTCAAATCCAAGCTGTCGGGAGCGTTTGGCAAAATAAGCACTGGTATCATAAAAGGGTAGGATACTTATGGTTACAGGCATATTCATTTTCAGATACCTGCGCACCCCCTCCCCGTGATAACCAACATCATCAACAAGTATAGCGACTCTGGCCCTTGGTTTGGGTTTGGTGAGCTTGATTTTTGCCAAGCCCTTATGGGTGTGAAACAAGAGATGGACCCAGTCCGATTTTGAATCGGCTCCCGTTTGAATGCCTTTGATTTGAGAGCCAGGCCCAGACTGCACTATACGACGGGATACAAATAAAAGATTGGACCAGGCTGGTAGTAAAAATGCACCTTTTTCTTCTGATTCCACCGGTATGTCCAAGGCTTTAAACTGTGATACAAAATGGTTGTGAATACCCAAAAATTCTTTGGCACTCCAGTCCACAGCAAAAGTAAATTGCCGCATATCACTAATCTGCCGATGAGCCCATTTGCTGCGCTTTTTGACCAGACTTCGAAAATCTTTGGCCTCCTGATTAGGGCGAAGGTTAGCTGTAGGTACGGTGGTCACCCTTTGGATTTCAGTGACACTTTCAGAGGCCTTTTGGCTGAATACTGGATCCAGTTGATTAGGATTTACGGGGTCAGCATCTCTTAATAGAGGTACATGCCAATAAGGAGAGGGTCTGTGACGCAGGGAATCCGAGGATTCAATGTAATGGGGCCGACGAATTTTGTCTGGACCAAATGAGGCTAACAGCTCAGACAAAAAACAGAAGACAAGCAGAAATTTCATCGTTTTTTCTCTCGTAGGATTTGCAGGGCTTTGATGACATCTAGGGCGCGGGATAACTGAGTGTCATGGTGGGAGACGGGCAAAAAATCACTAACATTTGTCGTGGACGGACTCATTTCAACCGAGGTGGTAGCAGCAGTGGCATTTTGAGATGCGCTTTGGGAATTCAGGTAGGCTGATTGCTTTTCCCGGGTTTTTTCGTGGGTTTGATTGATAGATTTTTCCATGAAATCGCGGTACTCCTGAAGCTCTGATTCACTAAGTTTGGGAAATGAAACTTCTATATCCGGGGTAATGCCGATCTGGTGGATTTTGATGCCGGCTGGAGTGTAGTAGTAGGCCGTTGTGAGGGCAAGGGCTGCACCGTTGGGGAGGGGCATAACGGTTTGAACCGAACCCTTACCGTAAGACTTGGTCCCAATCAGCACTCCCCGTTTGTTGTC
>DITF01000365.1 GCA_002422125.1 bacterium UBP17_UBA6191 | reverse complement strand
GTGGACATCATTATGAATCCAAGTGCCAGCCACTTCTCATTTGGTAAGGCTGAGGTCAGAAAGAGATTTGTGATGGAGGCATCACGAGCCTTTGGGTCTGTCTATTTATATTCCAATTTGAATGGATGTGAATCGGGCCGGGTCATTTTTGATGGTGGGGCTCTGATTGCCTCAGAGGGAAAAGTACGGGCCCTAGGTCCAAGATTTTCTTTTGATCGCTCCAATCTCTCGATTTGTTCCGTAGATATTGAATACAATCGGTCGCTGATTTCGCGGGTATCATCGCTAACCGAAAATCTGGATGACAAACTTGTGGTCTTTGATTCCCATTATTTTCGCGGTGAGGCCGTAGAATCGGAATCCCCTCAGTTATTGCCAGCCCTGGAATATGCGGAAGAATTTTCACATATTCTGGCTCTTGGTCTTAGAGACTGGCTGGAAAGAAAAAAACGCACTTGTCTGGTGTTACCAGAAGGCTCATCAGATCTGGCTCATCAGTGTATGCTAAAACTATCTACCTTACTGCCAGAGCCATATACTTATTCTGGCATGGTAGATTTTACGCAAAAGATTCCTGAAAATGCGCTTTTATGTTCTCCCATCAACCGCAGCGAAATTAGTTTGGGTTTATGGAATATTCAAAGAGAGGCCTTTTGTGATTTGGCTCCCTTTGGGGGCATATCCGAAACATTTTTATGTAACTGGGCCGGAATTCCTCATGAAGGGAGAGCAGTAGGGGGCATACCACTGGCTATCCTTGGAGACATGGAGAGAGCAGCGGTTCTCAAGCGTCGTGGTCCTGCTTCGATTTTTTCCGAATTGTCGGTACGATATCCTCAGTATTCCCAGGCTGAACTGTTTGGATTTTTGCGACAGTTTTTATTGTCTTTTTGTCATACTGCAGGTGGTAGAGAAAGACTCCCACCCAGCTTTCATTTAGACGAACAAAGTCTGGATGCACATCTTTGGTTTCGATTTCCGTCTTTTAATGGGGCATTTTCTGAGGAACTGGAGGAACTGAGAATGAATTTGGAGGAAACATGCTTGAAATAGAAAAATCAGAAAAAATTCTGCATATTCGTATGAACAGGCCTGAGTTGCACAATGCCTTTAACGAGGAATTGATTCAAAAGATAACGACGGCCTTTAGGGGGGTCTCAGACAGTCCAGAAATTCGAGCAGTTGTTTTGTCGGCAACGGGAAAATCATTTAGTGCCGGGGCGGATTTGCAGTGGATGCAAAAAATGATCCATTACAGTCAGGAAGAAAACCGTCAAGATGCCTTACAGCTTGCAGATATGTTTGAATCCATGCTTTTGTGTCCGGTTCCTGTGATTGGGAGGATTCAGGGCGCGGCCCTTGGTGGTGGGGCAGGGCTAGTTTCGGCCTGCGATTTTGCTCTGGCTGTTGGCAGTGCCAATTTTGGATTCACCGAGGTAAAGTTAGGTCTTATTCCTGCTGTAATTGCTCCCTTTGTGATTCGCAAAATTGGATTATCTTCGGCCACCCGTTATTTTCTTAGTGGGGAAAAGTTTGATGCCTCAGAAGCCCTCAGACTAGGACTGATCCATGAGTGTTTTGGTTGCGTAGAACAATTGGATGAAAGAATAGATAAACTGATAGGGGATTTAAGTAAAAATTCGCCTCAGGCCATTAAAACTGTCAAATCCATGTTGCATCAAATTGAGAGCTGGAACTGGGAAGAAAAGAGGCAAAAAACCACCGACATGATTGCCTCCATTCGCGTGTCCAAAGAAGGGCAGGAAGGACTAAAATCATTTCTGGAAAAAAGGGCAGCCTCTTGGCAGAAGATTTGATGAATGCCTGCTTCAGCGTAATTATTCCGACTTGCAATCGCATAGAGGTTCTACCAAGGGCCGTGAAATCCGTGCTGGAGCAAAAGTTTAGGGACTTTGAGTTGATCATTGTGGATGATAGTAGTACCGATACTACCAAAGAATGGCTTAATCAGGTCTCGGATCCACGGGTAAAAACTATCTTTTTGGCCCAAAATAGCGGCGTAAGTCATGCCAGAAACAAGGGGATTCAAAACTCGTCTGCTCCATATATTGCCTTTCTGGATTCCGATGATGCTTGGTTGGATACCAAACTACAAAAACAAAGGGATATCCTGTTACAGCATAACGCTTTAGTATGCCATACCGAGGAGATTTGGATTCGTAATGGTGTTCGCGTAAATCAATGCAATCATCACAAAAAGCAGGGTGGTTGTATATTTTCGCAAAGCTTGAAGTTATGTGCCATGAGCCCATCTTCCATTGTTATACATCGGAGTGTATTAGACTCTGTAGGCTTGTTTGATGAATCACTTCCAGCCTGTGAAGACTATGATTTATGGCTACGAATCACAGCCCGATACGAGGTGTCTTTTATTGCAGAACCACAGATTCTGAAATATGGAGGGCATTCTGATCAACTATCAAGAACTGTGGAAGCCTTGGATCGTTACCGCATTAAAAGCTTGGTGAACCTGTATCAAAATTTTAGGCTTAGTAATACACAAAACTCCGAAGTAAGGGAGGAAGTGTTAAGAAGGATCAAGATTTATAAACCGGGTTGTGTCAAGCGGGGCCGAATTGCCGAAGCTGAAGAACTGGACAAAATTTCTGGGGAATTACAAAGGATTTTGTAACATATTTCAACATTTAGCGTATATTATTTCTGGCTACTGGAAAGGATATACGATGGCTGGTATCAATTTTCTAAGACCTCTTGTAGGCATAACCTGCACACTGGGTTTTTTAGGGTTCATTTCTTTCAATTCTGCAACTGAATACTTTACCGGAGAACCGCTAGCTAAATTTGAAGCTGATACTTCCCGCCCACTTTTGGATGAAAGTACCACTGATGTATTTCCTTGGGCTTTGATTGAAAGACATAAGGATAAACACCCACGGTTTCCACAAGAGGCTTTTCATTCCAAACTCGAGCAATTTTACCCTCAAACAGTTAAGGCTTTGGGCAGCAAATCTCCTCACAGTTCGGTGTTTGCTCTGTTTGCAGCCCCAGGTTATCAGGAGTCCAAATATCCCAATCCAGTACTCTTGATTCACGGGGCCAACGATGACGCAACTCGCCGTTATGCTCATCCTAAAAGCACTTATGCTGAGGACCATACCAAATCAACTGGCTTGATGCAACATCTGGCCGGGGCCGGGTTTTCAGTGTTTGCCATAAGTTTTAGCCACTACCATGGAGATAATATTTTTCAGGGTGAGCAAGTTGCTAATGCCATTACCAGAATTCGCCAGCTCTTAGGTCGTGAAAATGACTCAAACTTTCAAGTGGATCTTGTAACCTTTTCCAAGGGTGCGATGGCGGCTAGAGCTTATGTGCAAAGTGCTGGGCAGGAATATGGTATGAAGTACATTACTCCGTATCGTGGCGATGTTAGGCGCATTGTTTTTCAGTGTGGTCCGCTAGGTGGCCTGGATACCCCATTTCGTTATTACATGTATAACCTTTCCATAGCGTCGAATAAAATTCCTGCTCCAATGGGAGCATCCAGTATGCTTCTGTACGGAATGTGGAAAGATATGGGAGAAAACCATATTCATTCGGGCTTCTGGCCTGGACAATTACAAATGATTCACGATCAGAGGCTTTTGGGAGTTAAAGATGGTGCTCTTTCTGTAACCACAGATATGAATCATTCTGCTAAAGTATTGCGAGAGGGCGGCACAAGCCTGTTTTTACAGTCTGAAGGTCTTGAAAAAGCCAGAGTGGCTGGTGGTCGCATGATTGAAATGCTCAACAAAAAAGGCTTACCGAAGTCTGTCAGTGCTGTTATTGTGGCCGGAACTCACCACATTATCTATGATGAACGCTATGAAAGCTGGAAGATTCCTATTGGGGCCGAGTTGGCCGCACCATCCGATGGCCTTTTGTATCTAGCCAGCGCGACTTACACCCAAGGTCTGACTGCCCAGGGTTCCAAGATTCAGGCCTTAAGGGAATTTCCACTGAATCATATTGATTTAAGCCGTAACACGGAAGTGTTTGATTTTGTTGCCTCCGAGCTACAAAAGTAGTAGGTAGTGGAACTTATTCTTCTGGTGCTGGTATCTGCAATGGCACCTGCTTTGTTGTGGATGTGGGTTTTTTACCGTCAGGACAAACTGGAACCTGAGCCACCCAGGATCGTCTGGCGTATGTTCTGGTTAGGTGCTCTAAGTATAATTCCAGCCGTTATTCTTTCAGGACTTCTGAGTATTGTATTTTCTCTTTTAGGTTACCTACTGCTTAAGGTTATCCCAACATCTACCTGGGTTGAATCCGCTACAATTGTAATATCTGGGGTGTATGGAGCAGTGCTGGTTGCTCCCATTGCTGAAGAAATTGTCAAGTTTTTGTTTCTGAAACGCTTTGCCTATCCGTTAGAGGAATTTGATGAACCTATGGATGGAATTGTCTATGGAGCGGCTATTGGTCTTGGTTTTGCCTTTGTGGAAAATTTGATCTTTTTTGCTAATTATGGATTTGAAAATGTGTATTTAATCAGAAGTGCTTTGACAATGCCAGCCCATGCCTTATTTTGTAGTTTTTATGGATTTGCCTTAGGTATTGCCAAAATGGATCCAGATTGGGACTCGCGTAATTTTTTACGCAAGGCCCTGTATTCCGGTATATTTTTTCATTTTGCTTACAATCTGACCGCGCTTTTTAATGTTTTCGGCGCATTAGCCTTGCTTTTGATTGTGATTGGTATGTGGAGGAAAGTGGGAGTGAATATACTGGCTGCGCACAGCCATTCTCCTCATGCAAAGCCTGAATCTGATGTGCTAGAATCCCCATCAAAGCATGACGGGATCTAATTTTTCAATCTGTGGCGAAATCACTCTTCCAGGCGATAAATCTTTAGCTCATAGAGCTATTTTGTTTTCTTCATTGGCTAAGGGTATTTCTCGCATCAAAAATTTACCTATGGGACGGGATGTTCTACAGTCGTTAGCTTGTACCCATCTTTTGGGGGTTAGGCCGATGGAAGGCCGTAATCAGCTTGAGTTGTTCTGCAATTTTGTGCCGGGATTTCCTAGAACTCTGCAAGCTATTTGTGATATGCCTTTGATTTTAGACTGTGGTAACTCAGGTACTACCATGAGGTTATTAGGTGGGCTATTAGGCCATTTTCCAGGAGGCTGGAGGTTAGTAGGCGATCAGAGTTTAATGCGTAGGCCCATGAATCGTCTGATTATACCGCTGCAAAAAATGGGCATGCCGATTCAGGCTACCGATGGACATGCACCACTGGAAATTGGATCAGAACGCAGGCTGGTATCTTGTGATATTGACTTACAGGTACCTAGCGCCCAGGTAAAGTCGGCCTTGATGCTGGCTGCCATGGCCTGTCCTGAAGG
>DITF01000123.1 GCA_002422125.1 bacterium UBP17_UBA6191 | reverse complement strand
TGCTGTGGCAAACTACTGTCTAAACAGACCATGAGAATGGTAATAATCATTATTTCTGAACCGCCCCGGGTTTGCTGGTGACTTTTGAGACTTCTTTTGCTAAGGGAGGCCTGTCCGTTAAAAACTTCGCGTTTAACATACCAAAGTCCCAAATTCTGGTGTTATCTTACAATCAGGCCCCACCAAATCGGAATCCCAGTTGGATTGTCAGGCGGCTGTTTGGTATACAAAGGGCTAAAAATAAGGATGGCTGTACATGGCGTTTAAGATTCAAGTGTTTATTGGCAAAACAAATAAGATTCCAGATAGTCTGGACCAAAATTCGATGGTGTATATTTGCGACGAAGACTATGACAGTGGCCAAGATGAAGACTCCTCTATCGAGCTAGGAAATCTTGTATTTTTTACTACTATAATGAGTCGGTTTGACTCTTTGGATGAGGCCATTGACTGTCTTTCTGGCGATTGGACAAAGAATCACAACAGCGAACTATCGTTAATACCTCTGACCGAAAAACTATCTGCATTGACCAAAACATTTCGTCAATCAGCAAGAGGATTGAAGATTAATCACTGGTCTTATAGGGACACGCTTGTTTGCGCACCAGCCGATTCAAAAGAAAGTATAGCTTGTGCAGAAGAATTTGTCCGAGGGAATAGCCTGCGTAATAAAAGGCCCTTGTGGAGATAATGGATGGTATATCGCACCATTCCCTCTGGCGGGAGCAAGCCAGATGACACCAGGATAGATTACCATGAATCAAGAAAACTCAGACGAATCAGCCAGTATACTTAACAAATTGATAAAGATAATTGCGCTTCATTGGTTCAATGGCAAAAGAAGAGATGTTATAACAGGAAGCGCTCAGCTAGTCAAAGACTTGAAAATTTATGGGGATGACCTAGATGAATTTCTAGAAGTCATTGAAAGAGAATTCCAAATTTCATTCTCAGAGTCGGGTTTTGACTTTTCTGCATATTTTCCAGGTGAACCACATATTTTTTCATTCTTTACAGAGGGTACAAAGTTACCCTTTTCTGTCGAAGATTTAGCGAAACTGATAGAAAAATGCCAGAAGAATCTTTGCCACGAGCCCGACCACGCTGGAAAATGAAGACAGAGTCCTTTGCATGAGGCGGATAAAAAGAAAAAGCCGCATCGCAGTCCCCTTCAGAGGAGCCACGATGCGGCTTTGATGGTTTACTTACTGACCCAACTGCTCAAAGCTCTCAGAGGGAGATACCTCAGGGGATACTTCTCTAGTCGTGGTCTGATTCACAGGGTTTGCAGGATTTACAGGAGCGACTTCTGGTGTTACCAGTCCGGTTCCCTTGCGTTCTACGGGTTTTGGTGCCGGCTGCGCTACTGTAGCCCTTGGGGTTAAGCCCCAATCCGTGTAATCACTGTCTCCCATAGGTTTTGCCGCCAACTGTAAATGCCAGTTATCTGGTCTCAGTTCGACCATCTGACCTTCACTAACCACAAGACCTCGTTCCTCTTCTTGACCTAAGGCATCGGCAGGAGCTACAAACACGCTAGATTCATACACTCTGACCTTGGAATCCACGGAAAAATCCGAATCCCTAGATGAAAGTTCTGCCAGTGCATCCAAGGTAAAATCCCTGAAATAAACTTCCGGGGACACCGATTTGATTAAAAGCTCCTTGCGCTGAGACAGATCTGCTAAAGCCATTTCCAGAGGTTTGTTGGGATAGGTAACGGTCACATCATAAGCAGTTCCCCGAACCGAGGCCACCAGATTTGGTGTTCTGGCTTCAAAGTGCCTACCCTTCTTGACTACGCTAATCCAAGAGCTTCCGTGAAAAACCCGAATCCCGTTTGACATAACCTCAATCATGGATTCTGGCTTCAATTTCAACTCTGTGCCGTCATCATAGGCTAGATGTACACTGCTTCCAGCTAAAGTTCTAACTCTATCATTGTAGTTAAGTCTTACAGTACCGGATAACTTTTGCCAAGTGTAGCCGTCCTGCTTTAAAACCTGAGCCTCTCCAGAGACTGAAACAAGCTTCAAATCAGCTTTGATCCAGTCCTTGCTGCCGGCTGTATTCTCGGGATGAAACTCCTGAACAACCGTAGGTCTTACTGCAACAACAATTTCCTTGTCCGTGGGAGAGCCAATAAAAATCAGTCCTGCAATTCCAGCAGCAAAAGCAACGCCCCATTTCCAGAGAGTGCTAGGTTTTGGCTGAACCGAATCTTTGATTTCCACCTGCCATGCAGGTAAAGTATCGATTTTTGCCATCACAGAAGCTGTGAAATTTGCGGGAATCTCCACTTCCTCCTGCTGAGTAAAGCCGTCTTTCATCCGACCATACCACCAGGCTGCGTTACGGGCCGCCCGATTGTGTTTGAGGTAGTCCGCCAACTCTTCTTTGTCCTTCACAGACAAAAGGTTGTCCATTTCCTCATTCAGAGCTTCCTCGAATTTTTCATTTTTCATGGCAATCTCCCACCACCAAAACCAGCTACTTACAGTCTTCAGAATCCGGTTACGCGTTTCTCAAGATGAGTCTTGAGGATTCGCCGCGCTCGAAAAATTCTGGCTTTAATTGTGCCCATTGGCAGATTCAGAATCGTGCTTATCTCCTTGTAGGAGAGATTCTGTAAATGCCTAAGCACCACCACGGACTTATAGTCCAGGGGAAGCAGGTCGATGGCTTCTTTGAGAATACTTCTCAATTCCAACCGTTCTTCCGTCTTCTCCAATTCTTCGACCGAGGACTCCATGGACGCATCCTCAGATAGAAGGGCCTCTGCCCCACCATCCATGATTGCATCCAACGAAGCCGAAGTATCTCCCCTGGTGCGGAAATAGTCCACGCACAGGTTATTGACTGATTTCAGAAGCCACGATGAGAATTTATACTGGGGATTGTACTGATCCAGGCTCCTATATATTTTGACGAATGCTTCCTGAGAGATGTCCATTGCGACATCTGCATCATTTGTCATACGCCAAGCAACATTAAAAACCTGTTTCTTGTAGCGTTCCACCAGTTCTGCAAAGGCTTCTTTCCTACCTTTCAAAACCTGTTGAACAATCTTGTAATCGTCTAGTTCCACACTCGGTTCAACTTTCGACTTTTTCGTCGACTCAGTAGGAGACTACGAAGGGTTGCCACAAAATGTTTCCAAAATCTTGGTTCCAGTAAAAACTTTTGCTGGAATCTGTTTCGATTGCTGAGTATATCAAGGCTTGCCAAGAATTGCATGAGTGATTTTGGGCAATTTCTATACACAATAGTTCTCATGAAGAGAAATCTGGACGACTATGAGGATTTTTAGCCTGAGCCAAGCGGGGAAGATGGTATTCCAAAAAGTCCTGTAGGATTAAAACCGCCGCCATTTCATCTTTGGATTGCTTGATTTTTCCCCTTTTAAGACCAAGACCAGAAAGCGATGCCATGGCTTTGTTGGTAGAATGTCTCTCATCCACAAAGTGGACAGAAAACCCCAAGGATTCCAGATCTCTGGCAACCGCCCTGACAGCCTCAGTCATTGAATTTTCGTGCGGGCGCAAAGACAGGGGCATACCCATCACAATATATTCAATTGGATCTTCGATATGAAGCGACTGAATCCTTTGAATAAGCTCTGGGCTTTCCACAGTATCTTCAGGAAGGGCACAGGTGGAACCAGTGCAAGCTACTGCCAGCCCTGAGCGTTTCAAACCATAATCTACAGCTACCACAGACATTATTGAGATAATATCCCTGTAACCAGTTTTTTGGCTTCAGTGAGGGCCATGTCCATCTTTTGGGGTAAATTTCCACCAGCCTGAGCCAGATTAGGCCGTCCGCCACCGCGACCACCAACAATTTCAGCCAATGGTGCTAAAATCTTCTGGGCATCGTAGCCTGACTTAACCAAATCCTCTGATACACGGCATAACAGGGAAGCTTTACCCTCGCTCTGATTCCCAAAAACCAGAATGGATGAGCCTAATTTCTGCACAGCCTGATCTGGAAGAGTCTTAAATACCTTGGCATCCAGCTCCAAAAACCCCGCGCACAATACCTTGACCCCATTTATAACCAGAACATCCTCATACATGCGATTCAGGCTGCCTTGAGAAATCTCAGTCTTTAACTTAAGAATTTCTTTTTCCTTTTGCCTCAATTCTTCCTGAAGACCAATGACCCGGTCCAGTATTCCATCTTTAACCTTCAAGGATTGCTTAATTCCTTCAAAAGCCTCATGTTCCTTCTGAAAAAGATCAAATGCAGCCGAGGCCACAATCCCCTCTATTCGTCGAACTCCTGCGGATATAGACGATTCTGATGTAATTTTGACCATGCCGATTTCGGAAATATCGCTGACATGAGTGCCACCACAAAACTCCATGGAAAACCCTGGAACTTCAATCACGCGCACAATATCAGAATACTTTTCTCCAAAGGGACAAAGGGCCCCCATCTTTCTGGCCTCATCCAGTGGCTTGTTATGCACCAAAAGCTTTTTACCGGAATTGATTCTCTGAAACAACTCTGATTCAATTTCTGAAATTTCCTCGGGTGTTAAGGCTACGGGATGCGAAAAATCAAAGCGAAAGCGCTCGGCATCGACTAAAGATCCTGCCTGTTGAATATGTTCCCCCAGTTTTTCCCTCAGTATCCCCTGCAAAAGATGCACTGCCGTATGATTGCGACGGGTTCTATCGCGTAAAATAGAATCCACAATCGCCATTACGGGCATCTCTGGATTTAGATGACCTTCCAGAATTTCACAAGTGTGGACAATTTGCCCTTCTTCCTTCTGGGTATCAATGACTAAAAGGGTGCAACCTTCCTGTTTCAGATGCCCCCTATCACCAACTTGACCACCGGATTCGGCATAAAATGGGGTTTTATCCAAAACCACCTTGATCAACTCGGTTTCAGCACTTTGAGACACTCTGGCTACTTTGGCCTCACAACTCAATTGTTCATAGCCTACAAATAGTCCTTCTGATTGTTCGATATATTCCTTAGTCTCCCATTTCATGGAGGAACTGAATTTCTGGGCCTTTCTGGCTCTCTGCCTCTGACCTTCCATCAAAGTATCAAATCCGGCCTCATCAAAACTCATGCCCTTTTCTTTGAGAACCACACTGGTCAAATCCCTTGGGAAACCAAAAGTGTCATAAAGCAAAAATACGGGGGCTGCCGCCAATGATTTTTCGCCTTTGGCCTGGGCCTGTAAACATTCTTTATCCAGAAGTTCAAGGCCAGTGTGAACCGTGCGCAAAAAGCTCTCTTCCTCACGACGCATGGTATCCATCACAAACTGTTCACGGCCCGCAAAAATTGGATGAGCCTCCCCCAGATTCTGCATCACAATGGGTGCAAGAGTGCACAGTAGAGGCCTTTCAATGCCCAACTGATACGAAAACCGAATGGCCCTTCTTAAAATACGCCTTAAAACATATCCTCGGCCTAGATTGGATGGCAACACACCATCGGCAATCAAAAAGGTTGCCGCTCTAGTATGATCCGAAATTACCTGAGCCGCGGTTTTTTGTTGATCCAAATTAAATTTGGTATTTTGGATCTGGGAGCGCACGGAATCAATCATGGGTGCAAATAAATCGGTGTCATAGTTGGTCAGTTTTCCCTGTAAAATAGCACTGATTCTTTCCAGACCCATGCCAGTGTCTATAGAAGGCTTAGGAAGTGTTACCCTGGTACCATCCGCTCTGGTTTCATACTGCATGAACACAAGATTCCAGAATTCCAAAAACCTGTCTCCACTCCCGCCCATAACATCTTCTGGCCCTGTTCCGGCACCCTCTCCCAAATCAAAGAAAATTTCAGAGCAGGGACCACAAGGACCAGTATCCCCCATGGACCAAAAATTATCCTTCTCGCCAAATCGGTAAATTCTGCTTTCTGAAACCCCAAGTTTTTTCCAGAGCTCAAAAGCCTCATCATCATCCTTGTAGACCGAAAAATACAGTCGGTTTAAGGGAAGATTCAACGATTTGGTTACAAACTCCCAGGCAAACGCAATAGCATCCTGCTTAAAATAATCCCCAAAGGAAAAATTTCCCAACATCTCAAACAGTGTGTGATGCCGTCGGGTAAAACCAACTTCTTCCAAATCGTTATGTTTACCCCCAGCCCGAATACATCGCTGACAACTGACTGCTTTGGTGTAATCACGCCTCGAACCGCCAATAAAGACTTCTTTAAATGGCACCATTCCCGCGTTGGTGAACAATAATGAAGGATCATCCTGTGGGACAAGATTTGAGGAAGGAACCAAGCTGTGGCCCCTCTGTGTAAAATAGTCTAAAAACAGTTGGCGAATCTGAGAGCTGAGCATCTTTTCACACTACCTTAAAACCGTTGATTGAGCTGAAACTGGTTAAAACCGGCTTTATTCTGAGCCGACTTGAGCTTGGGGTAAATCCTGAGCCAGAACTCCTGGGCCGCACTAACCGAACCGGGGGTATCTGAATTGAGTGGAGTATCGGAAAACAAAATTCTGGCATCAAAATACCAAAGATTCCCCAAGTCATTGGTATTCAGAATCCGCTGTTTTCCAAAGTCATAAGGCATAAGCTGAAAATTGACAATATTGTCGATTCTCTGGCTCTGTCCATTGCCCGATACTCTGGTGAGTTGTCTTTGATTAAAATCAAAGCGGTACAAAACCTCATCTTTCCCCGACTCACCAGAAAATCGATCAAATGCAATTTCCATCAGCCTTGAATCCATCAGTGGATCAAACGAGTTGATCACCATAAAGCGTTTTAGGTTATCCATGCTCTGCATGTCCTGTCTAAACCACATTAAAAATCGACGCATGGACTGCTGCTTATCGACCTTGGATGCTTGGCGCATTTCCTGCCTTCGATCGGCTGAAAATTTATAATAGGCCACACCAACGACCACCACAAACAAAGTGATCACCACTACTACTTCTAAAAGACTAAAGCCCCGCCTCATGAGTCATTCCCAAAAAATTGGTTAAAGCCAGGTTTAGGGTTGTAATTTTCATCATGAATTACACTTTCAAAAGACAACTCCTGATCGACTGACACTGTTCTTGAGAGACGATCTTTCCAGAAAATCTGAACTCGAACCAGAATTCGCTTTTTCATTCTGTCAAAATCCTTACGATTGGGATCAGGATTCGGGGATGGGAAATAGCTCAACCAGGTATAACGATGAAAATCCGTAGCACCTGAGCGGTAAAAATTCATTTCCACAATATCTGGTCTGGGAGGGCTCATCTCAAATGGACCTACTAGCAAGTTTCTTGGCACCTCACCATCTATCCTTGAGCCATCATCTGGATGCAAACCCAACAAAATATTTTCCAGCTTATGAAATGGAAAACTGCGCAACTCCTCAATCTTGGAAACAGCCAAAGAAGTGGCCAAAATATCGTTTTGGGAACGATAAATCGCTTTGGTGGAATACTGAAGCATCAGAAAAATGGGAACCAGAAGCATAGCCATTAAGGCCGTAGCTGCCAAGACTTCCACAAGGGAAAGTCCTCTTTGTAAGCTTCTTTTAACCCCCACTGCGAATCTTCTCCTCTAAACGATCAATCATGTCTGATGCTGCCCTATTATATTGATCAGCGGTATGCGAAGAACGAATCACATCCAAATACCTCAAAACAGCCTCGTCCACACTCTTTAAGTCTTCTGGGCGAATATAGGTTCTAAGAATTGTCTTGATCAGAACCATGTAGGTTGCATAATCATATTCCACATGGGAATCGAGGGCCATCATGAGATACTGGCGAGCCTCTTCTTTGCGATTGGCTTTTAACAGGGTCAAGCCTTCCGAAAAATACTCCCCGGCTTTGGTTTTTAAGAACTCTCTGGCCTCATCTCGTCCTTGCCGTTTTTCTTTGCTGAGTCGGTCTCTTTCCAGTTCACTGTCTAAAGCAGCTTTCCAGCGACCTTCAGCCATGGAAGTACCAATAGTAAAACCGGCATGGGGACGATAATTTGCCTTGGCTGCTTCTGCCTCATTAAGAATGGCCTGCGCTGCAACTGGAGGCTCTTTTAAATCTTCATAACTACTTTTTCGGCTTGCACTCATTACCAGTTCCCCGGCCACGACCAGAAAAAACAGGAATAACAAAATCGCCAATAAACCAATCAAGCGTAAATTCATAATGGATAAATCAGTATACCGCTATTCTACTCAAGTAGGGTGGCATTTGCA